>CAYYQT010000006.1:0-38002 GCA_964473795.1 uncultured Candidatus Saccharibacteria bacterium
GGCGGACTTTTGAATTTTGGTGGGCGAGGAGGGACTTGAACCCTCAATCCTTACGGAACATGGTCCTAAACCATGCGCGTATACCAATTCCGCCACTCGCCCAGTAAGTGCGATTATACAGTATTTTTATATGTACGCCACCAGACAAATTGTTACGTGTAAATTATTAACATTTTATGTTGAAATCATTACTAAATATAATTTCTAACGATACACAGACCACCGTAAGTGTTGTTTATTATTGATAAAATAAGTTATTAAAAAATAATACTTAATAAGTTTGTCCGCCCACCAGGACTTGAACCTGGAACCAATTGCTTAAGAGGCAACTGCTCTACCAATTGAGCTATAGGCGGATATGCGTGCATACTATCTGAAACTAGCAAACACTTCAACATTTTTCACTAAAAGGTTTATTTTCATTATACAGCGCATAATTTATTACGTATATAACAAACACAACATAATAATCAAGAATCATTATATATTTTTGTATTCAGTCCTTTATTTTTTAAAATATCCTCTAACTGATTTGGTTTTTTGCCGTTTATTATGTATGCAATAGTATTTTCTTTTTTGATTATATCTCTTATTATTTTTAACTTATTACCCATTCCACCAGTTCCAAGCGAAGTTTCATTTTTATTACATATACCATCTATATAAGAATCAGTAAGTACCGACAATTTAATTGACTCAACTGTCTTCCCATTCTCAATCACACCGTCCGAGCTTGTATTAAAAATAACTTCAACTTTTTCAAAAACTTGCGTACACAACATAGACAAAAGCTGCGCTGTTTTATCATTATCTCCAAAATCCCCTCCTCTTATTTTTACAAGCTCTTCATCAGTTATAAAATCATTATCATTTACTTGTATTACAGCGTCGTTATTTTTATTACCAAACAAGGCAGATACTATATCTAAGATTTTTTCTTTATATGTTTCTGATATTAAATCTCTGTGTGTAATCAAACTTTGCAACACACTTTTGTTTGGTATTGCATTATCCCATCCAATTGAAAGGTGTGGGTTACCTAACGCTGAAAAAATTCTTTTTCTTACTATATCGTCTTTTATATAATCAAACTCATTTCCAAGTGTTTTACCAAAAGCCACCGCACCCGAACTAACTATTATCACTGGATTTTTAATTTTATCTATTATTAATCCATGCTTTTTTATATTGATATAATCAACAGAAACATTTCCATTTTCATCATTTTTAACCAACGTGTTACTTCCATATTTGATTATAGTAAGTTTTTTGTTTATTTTTTCCATAAGTGATTACAGAACATTTTTAGTACCCGGGGCCGGACTCGAACCGGCACGGAGATTTTTAGCCCCCCTCAGAGTTTTAAGCCCTGTGCGTCTACCATTCCGCCACCCGGGTATAAATGGTGCATTTACGATACCACGAATTAAAAGATATTAAATTAACAATATCAATAACTATTTTATACCAAAACTACAGATACTATCAACAAAATGAGGCCTGGGCGGGAATCGAACCCACGCAATAGCGGTTTTGCAGACCGCCGTGTTACCACTTCACCACCAGGCCACTACACACATCAACAAACACGTATCACACAAACAGGCATTATACTCTATATTTAATTAACCATACAGCTCTTGTTTACAAACAAAAACTTCTACGCTTCATCAGTAGTATCGCTATCAATATCTTGTGAGAGTTCATCTAGTCTTTGTCTGTTTTGTTCACCAACATCAAATTCAAAACTTATTCCAGGAATTGGGAAAAGACGTGATTCTTTTTTTAGAAAATCAAAAAAACTTCCTCTGTGTCTTTGCAAAAACTCAACAGCTTTGTCTGCCTCAGAATCTGGAAAAACACTAACAAACACAATAGCTCTTGTACGTGACGTAGACAGAGACACGCGAGTTGGTGTAATCAATGTATTCCTATTAGCCTCTTTTGCTATATATCGTGCCGCTAACCTTAGCAACACACCCTCTTCTGCTCTGTCTCTATTGGCAGACATAAGACTAAGCGTCTACAGTTATAAACGCGGTTATAACATCACCAGGAGCAATTTCGACACGAGTTTCTATTTCAATTCCAAATTCCCCATCGGTTCGTATGTTTTTTACGTTTGCCCTAGCCTGTTGTAGGTTTGTTATCTTTCCACGACCAAGGTCAATCTCCCTACGAACGATACGTACAGTGGTGTCAACGGAAAAAGTACCTGAAATAAGTCTAGCTCCAGCCACTTGTTTTCGTGCAGTAGAACCAAATATTTTTAGTATTTTTGCATCTCCAACATCTTTTTCTTTTACAATACGAGGAGCACGTTCTTTAAGAAGTTCAGCTACTCTATTTTCCAAATCATAAATTATTGAAAAAGATTCAATAGCTACTCCAGCACGGTCTGCTAAATCGCGTGCAGATGAGTCAACAGACACATTAAAAGCTATTACAGTACCAGTTGCTGCATTAGCCGTCTTAACATCGTTCTCAGACACAGAACCTATACCAGTATCGATAATGCGCAACACAGCAGCTTCATGTGTAACTTTTAACAGCTCATGCTTAATAGCTTCTATACTCCCTGTTACGTCTGCTTTTATAATTAAAGGTAACGTTGTCATTCCTCTGGAAACAACATCCATCTGTTTCTTTTCACTATCTAGTTCATTTTTTGTTACTAGAACTTCTGCCTCTTTTTTTGTTGATACAGTGGAAAACAGAGTACCGGCTGGTGGAAGTTTAGAAAAACCAGTAACAACAACAGGCATAGACGGTGTTGCTTGTTTTATTCTTTTACCAGCAAAATCATCCATAAAACGAACAGGTGCAAAAGCATTTCCAGCTACAACAAAAGTGCCTGTATTAAGAGTGCCATCTTTTACTATAAGAGTTGCAGACATTCCAAGTTTTGGTTCTTGCGTTGATTCAAGTACAAAACCAACAGCTGGCAACGAAGAATCAGCAGACAGTTCTGACATGTCAGATGTTAGTAAAGCAAGGTCAAGAAGTGTTTTAACTCCATCACCGTTTTTTGATGACACTTTAGTATAAGGAACAGTTCCACCAAGACCTTCCAAATATATCTCGTTTTCAATTAATGACATTTTTGCGCGTTCTACGTCTGCCTCTTTTTTGTCGATTTTAGTAAACGCAACAACATATGGAATCTTCGCTTCATTTATAGCGTTTAGAGCATCTAGTGTTTGTGGTTTAACACCTTCATCTGCTGCTATAACGAGTATTGCAATATCTGCAGCTGATGCACCACGTGCGCGCAGAGCGTGAAAAGCTTCATGTCCAGGAGTATCCAAAAAAGTCATTTTTCGGACGGTGCCATCATACTCATGTTCTGCTTCATATGCAGATACATGCTGTGTAATACCACCAGCCTCACCACTGGTCACATTCGTTTTACGAATATAATCAAGTAATGATGACTTGCCGTGGTCTATATGTCCCATCACTGCGATAATTGGTTGACGAGTTGTGCGTACCATAATGTAATCAGTACATCACAGCACACACTTAAATGCAATTTTTAGTTGGCTTCACGCCATGCGTGTTTTATACTACGTTTAGTATAAACTATGACAAAACAAAAAAAGAAAAGGGTTGAGCGCGCATTTTCAGCACCTGCAAAAATGCTAGAAAAAAGTGTAGAGCGCAGTAAAAAAGCAATCGGAAACAACAAACAAATTAAACGAGCCGAAGAATACTGGGGAAAACTAGGACCTGGACTTGTTACTGGTGCTTCAGATGACGACCCGTCTGGGATAGTTACATATTCGCAAGCTGGAGCGCAGTACGGTTTCCAACTCATATGGCTCACTTTATTTACATTTCCTTTTATGGCTGTTGTACAGGAAATGTGCGCACGAATAGGTATTGTTTCAGGTAAAGGTCTTGCAGCAAACATAAGACATCACTACCCTCCAAAGGTTTTATATTTTGTAACTGGATTACTTTTTTTAGCAAATGTACTCAACATATCTGCAGACCTTGGAGCTATGGCTGCTGGAATGAACTTGCTACTTCCGCTTGTAAACGTAGAAGTGTTTGTTGTTGTTTTTGCGCTAATAAGTTTGATGCTTCAGATATTTACAAACTATGCGACTTACTCAAAATATCTAAAATATCTTACAATCGCTCTTTTGTCGTACGTATTTACAGCATTTGCTGTAAATCTTGATTGGGCTCAAGTTTTACAAAGTACAATAATCCCATCATTTTCATTTACAAAAGGACATTTGTTTATTCTTAGTGCTATTTTAGGTACAACAATCTCTCCATATTTGTTCTTTTGGCAAACATCTCAAGAAGTTGAAGAACGTATTCAAGACGGTGATACAACAATTAAACTAAGGAAACAACACGTTACAAATACTCAGATATCTAACATGCGAGTAGATGTTTGGTCAGGAATGCTTTTCTCAAATACTATAGCCTTTTTTATCTTTGCAGCTTTTGCAGGAACACTATACCTAAACGGAAACGCAATTATAACAAGCGCAGCAGATGCCGCATCAGCACTTAAGCCGTTTGCTGGAAACTTCGCATACTTCTTGTTTGCAGTTGGAATTATTGGAACAGGCTTTTTAGCGATACCAGTTATAGCAGGATCTACAGCATATGCTATTTCAGAGAGTTTGGGCTGGCGTTATGGTCTATATAGAAAATTAAAACAAGCATACGCTTTTTATGGTGTGATAATTGTATCCATGGTTATCGGTGTAATAGCAAACTTTATGCACCTAGACCCTATCAAAGGACTTATTTATGCTGCTGTATCAAATGGAATAATTGCACCTATTATTTTGTTTTTCGTAATACGAATAAGTAGTGACAAAAAAGTCATGGGAAAACATAAAAATGGATTCTCATTAGCGTTTATTGGATGGTTTACAGTTGTTGTGATGTCCATATCAGGTATCGCCACGATACTCTCTTTTCTATATTAGAAAAAACAAAAGACCTTAATAAAGTCTTTTGTTTTTACAGTACAGAACTGTTTATTATTCTCCCTGTAATGCACCCCAAAACCCGACAATAGCTACAACCACACCGGTTATAACTATGGTTGTGATGTCTTGTATACCAACTAAGGCCATTACAATAATCCACAAACCAATAATACCGTTTACCCAATGTTGCCACATAAAAGTATCTAGAAATTAGAGATGCTAATTTCGACCAAGTATTTCACGGAGAGATATTTACAATCTCTCTATATAAAAGTATAACCTCTTTTCAAAAACTAAACCCCTTCTTCTTCGTGGTTTTTTATAACAACATCGGCAGCCTTTGCTTTTGCGTCTTCTATTTCCATACGAACAGCCTCGCGTTCAATAACCCTATCTGCCGTAGGTCGCAAATGGTAAACACTCATTATTGAGAAAGTAACCATACCTGCTGTAATTATACCAAACACATTCACAAAGAAAGTCGCCAGTGACCCAAACGCGATATTTATATCAAACCATGCGAAACCAATACCAGCAGCAGCAAGAGGTGGAATCAATGCTACTGATATCGCTATTCCAGGTAAAGTTTCTGATAGTTTTGGTTTAACAATTGCATACACAACAGCAATACCAGCAACTATCCCAACTAACAAAGAAATCAAAGATGGCGCAGAGTTAGACACTATTATACTAGTCTCTTTTATTACTCCAGAATGTGTCGATGAGAAAAAAATAGCAGCAACAGAAGAAGCACCAACAGCAATAACAGACGCCTTTACAACAGTCCACGCAGATTGCCTCAACAACACAGGGTCAGACATAGATAGCCCAAGAGATATTCCAAGAATTGGATATAGTAACGGAGCTATAAGCATACTCCCTATCACGATAGTCTCGCTACCTGCCAAAAGACCTAGTGACGCCATGAACACAGACAACGTAACCATAAAAAAGAAATCAAAGTCTGGAGTTGCACGCTCTACCAAAGAGTTTATTGCATTATTTTTATCTGAATCACCAATTGCGTGTAGACGCGAAATTATACTCATAAGAATTACTGATTGAATTTATATATTCATATTGTACTACAATACCCAGAAAGTATGTTGCCACTTAGACTAAACTATAATTGCGCGGCCGATGGGACTCGAACCCACAACCTTCCGCGTGACAGGCGGATGCTCTAACCAGTTGAGCTACGGCCGCAATATATTTGATAAAATTACCACACATTAGACGAACTTAGAAGTTCGATTTATGTTCCCTCACAGTATTATACATAAGACCGTTAAGCGCAAGAACATATCTTATATTCTGTATATTTTCACTTACTTTACAATACACAAATAATGTGTCCATATTACGAACAACATGTTTTCTTGTGCCGACGGTAGGACTTGCACCTACGACCTTGGGTTTATGAGTCCCATGCTCTAACTACCTGAGCTACGCCGGCAACTAATACAAGTAGGCTTGTGTGGCTACGATACTACGAGATGGCACATGGTTCAACAAGCACAATTAAATAATCTTTTATAGATTACCAAAAACCTTGATTAACAACGTGTTTAATACTTTGTTTTGAACATCAATATAGTTGCTTGCATTCATAACAACATATACTATAAAAAAATGAAGCTAGTCGAACACACAACTGAAGAAGTCATACATCTTCTACCAGAACGTTATAAATCAGACGTTGGTACGCAGGAGTTTATAAAAAAAGCATGGACATTTGCATGCAAGGCACATGCAGGTCAACAAAGAAGATCAGGAGACCCTCATACAGAACATTTATTTCGCACGGCAGAAACACTTTCAAAACTAGGAATGTGCCCTGTAACTATAGTTGCCGCTATACTGCACGACACAGTAGAAGATACAGACACAACAGAAGAAGATTTAGTTAAATCATTTGGAGAAGAAACAGCCCTACTTGTGCGCGGCGTTACTAAACTAAAAAATAAGATAGGCACGCAAAAAGAAAACTCATTCAAAACACTTCAACATTTGTTTTTAATTGCATCAAAAGACCCTAGAGTTTTGATAATCAAATTAGCTGACAGACTCCATAACATGCAAACATTAGGTTACATGTCTCCAACAAAACGTTTGCGCATATCTAATGAAACACTTGAAATATATGTACCGACAGCAGACAGACTTGGTATAAACATAATCAAACAGGAACTTGAAGACTTATCTTTTAAATACATACACCCAAAAGACTACGCAAAAACAGTGTTATTTTTCTCAAAACAAATCAAAGACAGCGAAGACGGCGTTTCCGAAGCTGCAAACACACTTTCAAAAGTTTTAACAAGTAAGTTTTCAAATAATATTCGAGTACAGATTCACACTAAAGGTTTATATAGTTTCAATCAAAAACTAAAGCGTAGAAATATAGACTCATACACAATTAACGATATTTTGAATATCCAAGTAATAGTTAACACTATTCCAGACTGTTATGTTGCTCTTGGGTACATACATGCTTTGTGGCAACCAATACCAGGTAAGATGCATGATTATATCTCGTTTCCAAAACCAAACGGTTATAAAGCGCTTAGAACTACAGTACGCACAAAATCATTTGGCGAAATTGAAATTAGGATTTTCTCACAGGAACTTTATGAACGTGCAATGTACGGATATGTTTTTAATTTTGCACACAGTGACACGCCAGCGACTTTTAATAAAAAACAAAGATATAGTATCTCCTCAATAATTGATGATGTCTATAATTTATTTTTACGAAAACAACACAAAGTTATTTAAGAAAATAAATCTAGTACAAGTATCTTTAAAAAACCAGAACAGAATGTATACACGATTTGCATACCCCGTGGGGTATGCGGTATAATTTCGTTGCGATATATTTATCTTAAAATAATATGCAAACTAATGAATTAATAACTCGACTGAGTCGCATAGAAGGTCAAGTAAAAGCGTTAAAACACTCAGTAGGACACAGTGCTACAAAAACAGACTGTAAGAAAACCCTACAACAGGTCAAAGCTGCAAACAATGCACTTAAACGCTTTGGTAAAGCATTTGCACGTGAATATGCAATGAAATGCTTAACTGAAAATAAAAGTGGTAAAAAATTAGCAGGAAATATTGATGATGTTATAAGCTCCGCATTTATTCTTTCTTAAAAAAATTAAATACTATGTTTGGATTTTCACTTGGACCAAAAGAAGTTACAGTAAACGAAGCATATGACATGCTTGGGAATGACGGGCATGTATTGTTAGATGTTCGTACAAAAAGCGAAGTACAAGAAATGAGTGCTCCAGAAGTACTTAACATACCACTAGACCAACTTGAGTCTCGTGTTGATGAACTAAAAGACTATTCGTCAATTCATGTTATTTGTCGTTCTGGTGCACGAAGCGGTGTTGCAACTAACATGCTACATGGTTTCGGAATCAATCATGCATCAAATGTAAAAGGTGGAATTATGGCATGGGAGTCAGCAGGACTACCAACGAAATAACATACTCATACAAAGATAAACAACAAAGTCGGCGCGTACGCGCCGACTTTGTTGTTTATCTTTGTATTACGAAATACTACTCTATGTCTAAGTTTGCTTTTTTAAGAGTCATTGCATTAACAACAACTATCACAGTTGAGAGACTCATTAACAGAGCACCAACTTCAGGCTGCAAGAAAAATCCCCAAAAAGCGAATATCCCCGCAGCAGCTGGAATAGCAACAATGTTATATCCAAGCGCCCATACCAAGTTTTGTATTATTTTATTATGTACCTTTCTACCAAGTACAATAAGACGTACGACATCTTCAGGATTGCTTCTTGTAAGAACAACATCTCCAGCGTCTATTGCGACGTCAGTGCCAGCTCCAATCGCAACTCCTACATTTGCTTGGGTAATAGATGGGGCGTCATTTACACCATCACCAACCATCAGAACTACATTTCCATTATCTTGTAACTCTTTTATATTTCGATACTTATTTTCAGGAAGAGTTTCAGCAAAATACGTATCTATTCCAAGAGCATCTGCGACATTTTTTGCAACGGCATTATTATCTCCCGTAAGCATTGCAACTTTTATACCTAATGAGTGCAGATGATCTATAACATCATATGATTCTTCTTTAATTTCATCAGCAAGACCAACTATACCAATAACACCAGACGAATCTGCAACAAGAACCGCCGTTACTCCTTTTTGAGATATGTCATCATGTTTTTGTTTAATTTCATCTGTCAAAACATTTGCGTCTTTCATAAACGCCGCATTTCCAACACGATACTCTTTTCCGTTTATTGTTGCGAAAATACCCTTACCTGCAAAGTTTTTGAAATTATCTATTTGTTCAAGAACTGTATTTTGTTCTTTTGCATAACGCACGATTGACTGCCCTATTATGTGTGATGACTGTTGTTCAAGAGATGCTGCTATTTTTAGAACATTATCTTTTTCAATATTTCCAACCGTTTCTATATTCGTAACACCAAAAACACCTTTTGTTAGTGTTCCTGTCTTATCAAACACAACGTAGTTTACTTTTTTGATTATTTCAATTTTTGCTAAGTCTTTTATGAAGATTCCATTTTTTACAGCTAACGATGTAGTTATTGTAGTTACAGTAGGAATAGCCAGTCCTAGCGCATGAGGACATGCAATAACCAACACGGTAATTGCAAGAGTTATAGCAAATACAAATGGTTGTCCAAGAAATACAGACCATACCAATAACGTTAGAAGAGCGGTTGCTCCAGCTACAAACGTAAGCACAGCTGACGCTTTGTCTGCAATTCTTTGTGCGCGAGGTTTTGTGCCTTGGGCGGTTGCTATTAACTTTTGTATTTGTCCTATGGTTGAGTTTTCTCCAACGCGCGACAAAGTCACTATCAACGAACCATCAATAACTATCGAACCAGCTATGACATTACTATCTTTTTCTTTTTCTATTGGTTTTGATTCGCCACTTATAAGAGCTTCGTCAACATGTGAAGAACCTTTGTTAACCTTTCCATCTGCTGGTATTTTCTCTCCAGTTTTAACTATTACGATGTCACCTTCAACAAGGTCACCAACATCGACTTCAACTTCCATGTCATTAACTAACTTATGTGCTTTTTTAGGTAAAAGCTTAGCCATTTCAGCCAAAGCATCTCCCGCTGCTGCGCTTGATTTTGCCTCTAGATAATGACCAAACAAGAGTACCCAAACAAGAGTAGATATTTCAAGATAAAACTCAACTTTTATGGACGGTATAAATGTAGCTGCTACAGAAAACAAATACCCAGAACCAACAGCCAACGATACCAACGTCATCATTCCATACTGACGTGCCTTTATTTCATGCCACGCATGTTGAAAGAAGATTAATGCAAAACCAAAAATTATAGTAGCTATTCCAAAACCAATCCACTTATCAAAACCAAATGTTGGAATACCAATAAAACTACCTATCGTTTTATTTATCAAAACTAACGGTATAAGTAAAAAAGTAACTACCCAGAAACGCTGTAGATACATTTGCGCAGACCCGTGTCCCATCCCATGACCACCATGCCCATTGTGAGAATGACCACTCATCTCATCATGACTATCGTGATTCATTTCATGAGAACCCATGTTCATTTCCATTTTTTCCATATTACTTTCTTTATTTTCCTTGGAATTATTCATATAAATCTACGTAAATGTTATTTGGTTTTGTTTTTTTGATAATATATTGATAATATCTCATCTATTGCTTTTTTATGGTCCCCATTTTTAATTTGATCTACAACACATTCAGACAAATGCTGCTCTAGAATTATTTCTTCAAAAGCCACAAGAGCATGACGTATTGCAGATGTTTGTGTAATAATACCAATACAATAGTCTTCATCTTCAACCATTTTTTGTATTCCTCGTATTTGTCCTTCAGCTATCTTAAGGCGCTGAACCATTTTTTTCTTGACACTTTGTTGCATACCACTGTATGATACCCCTACGGGGTATAACAGTCAATAGTCATTTTATTAACATACCCTATACACTTAAAAACATTTTATTACAAAAGTAATTAAAAAAAATAATAACCACCATGCAATACAATTACAGCAAAACAACAACACAATCATTTAGTGAGGCTCTCTCTAAAATAAAAGAAGAGCTACAAAAAGAAGAGTTTGGAATACTTACAGAAGTTGACCTAAAAGAGACAATGAAAAAAAAGATAGACGCTGACTATGAAAATTATGTAATGCTAGGCGCTTGTAATCCTAGTTTTGCAGACAAAGTTCTGCAACTTTCAAAAGAAATAGGACTACTTCTTCCTTGCAATGTAATTGTTTACGAAGAATCTGGAGAGGTACACATATCAACGATAGTACCTACAGTTGTACTTGGAATAACTGATATTGAAGGAGTATCAGAAATAGCAAAAACAATAGAAGACAGACTTGTACGAGCAGTAGACGCCGCAACAGCATAAACACAATTTCTATTTAAAATACTAAACACAGGATACTATCCTGTGTTTAGTATTTTAATCTAAAAATTACCTTTAGTCTGAAAGAGGAAACTTATATAGAACAGGTTGCGTAGTTGACGCTTTGTTTCCATACATAACAAATATACTACCTCGTTCCTTAAGAGGAATAATACGTGGATTACCGTTATACTTTTTACCATCAACATAAACACTTAGACTTGTCTTTGAATCAGAACAATACCCACCAATACAATCAGAGCTAAATCTAACTCCCCAAACATCAAAAAACTGCCCAAGTGTAAACGTTCGTATAACAGGCGATTCTATATGTACAATTCCATTTTGTTCGTGAGTATGAATTGAAGACATAAACCCTGATATTCTATTCACTCCAATATCTGCAGGTATTTTTATTGTTTTACCATTTATTGAAATGCCAACATGACTATGAATGTGCATAGTTGTACCTTCTCTAGATAATGGCAACAGATTTATATACCTTAACCGCGCCAAAAGACTTCTTCCATTGGCTCCCCACAAACCTTTGTCTTTCACAATACTTGGTATTGTATTTGGGTCTGTAATTGTTTTAACTGGTACTGAAGTTGTAAATCTACCAATAACCAACAGTACGGCTATAAACGCCACAAAACCACCTACCCACCACATCGTTTTTGCTTTAATTCTCATAGTATTTTATACAAAAGATAATGAATACTATAATACATTATCTACAGCAACAATACCAAAAGTATGTGCGGTTTAATTTGACACAAATGTTAAACTAGAACACATGAGCGAACTAACAGCGGCGTATACAGCACTTAAGGACGTATTTAAGGAAAAAAACTTTACAATGATATTTATAGTATTGTCTGTATTTTTTATAGCTTCCTATACTTTTTTGTCGTCACTATTTGAATCATATGGAAAAGCCGTATTTTCAATAACACCATTTAGTTTTTTTGATTATATAATTCTAGTATCTTTAGGATTATTAACATCATTACTGGTTTTGGTGCAGATTTTTATATTTATCCATAACAAAACACCGCGAGTAAACGCTGTTGAGAAAGGTATAATAAGTATTGTTTTATTATTACCAACTACAATAATGTATGTGTGCGATAAGTGTTCCTATACTGCTGTAAACTTTCTTGGAGCAAATAGCGCTTTATTTTTGTCAGAATATAAAATGTATTTTATATATAGTGGTATTACTCTTGCAATAGTTACCCTTTACACAAGTATCCTTAACCTTGAAGGATACTGTAATACATGCAAAGTATAATCTAATTTATTTACATAAGTTTAGATATCCATTGTTTAACTATTTTTGATACAAAAGCCTCTCTGTTTGAAAAACCATGTTTTGCATTTTTGACAACTTTTATAACAGAACTCGTATTTACTGTGTTTGACTCAAACCAGTCTGCAATACCTGCTGCCGAGACATCTCCATACTCATCATTTTCAGCAAGAAATACCGAAACAGGTATTTTAATACTTTTATAAACATTAGGTTTTACGTTATCTCTAGCGTATGTGAATATCTCCTCTTTACTATCTGGAGTGTTCAAACTAAGAAAACGTTGAGCATCTATTGGATACTTTGTTAACTCTTTTGGAAGCAACTCATGTTTGTTTCCTTCTTGTACCATGCTCTCGGCTTTTTGAATTATTTTTGGCAACATATTATCTGTATCAAACTTTTTTGAACTGGAATAATCACTTATAGGAGCAAATAATATCAATCCTTTTAGTTTATTTTGATTCTTATTTCTACTAGCGTAATAAACAGCTTTTTGGCAACCTGTTGAATGTCCAGCAATGTAAATATCACGAACCCCAACATTATCTACAAAATCAATAACCCCTTGAATATCGTCCACACAATCTGTAAAAACTTCATGTGCTTGACCAGCAATCACCGAGTGGTAACCTTTCTTTGTTTTATCTATTTTGTAGAATTTTGAGATTATATGTTGTCCACGATTACCAAAAGTAATAACAGCGATGTCTTTACTAACGAGACTACCAGCAAGTTCTGTTTGAAATGCAGAACCAGCGAGCCCATGAACAAACAAAATAACCCGTTTTGGTTTTGTTGACCCAAACCAAAGTCCATTTAATTTAATTTTCTTTGGTGTAACTATTTTAATAAACGAACATTTGTTAAAATTTTCCTTCATATTTTAATTATTTTATATAAAAATTACGCTAAATATATACTATACGTTTTATAAAATAAACAAAACACGCATATATTTTGCGTGTTTTGTTTTAACTTGTTGCGGGGGCCGGAATTGAACCGGCGTCTGGGGGTTATGAGCCCCCCGAGGTACCTCTCCTCTACCCCGCTATTTCACCAGTGTACAAGAAAAATCATTTTACGCAAGCATTGCACTAAATTATGTTGAACTCATTAAATACATTTTGATATCTAGCTATTGTGCGCAAAACGAGTGCGTTTGAGAGCTCAAAAGACGAACCTGTATGAGCTATTTCATTTCGTACCTTATGAGCCTCCCAAGCATCATTTATACTATTAAAACCCGTAACTCCAGCTGATTTCAACTGTTCTCCAATGGTTGAGCCTATATATCCACGACTAGATAAAGTCTCTCCAAGTAGTATATCCGCTTCTATAATTGCCTGCCTCCAATCATTAACATTCTCACTTAATATAAGATTTTGTATACTACCCCACCTTTTATTTTCCCTATTTGTTTCTGATTCAATTACTGGGAATGGTTTATACATTTGTTTTTCACGCTGTCTTACACTAAACAACTGCATTACTGAATACACAATAATGGCAGCAGCAGCAACAGACACTAGAATAGCGATAACAGCAATCACTTGCCATGTGCTTACTAAAAACGGAAGAATATAACTAATAGATATATGAGAATTAAATACCGCATTGTATATAATACGAAAAAAATATTCTACATTAAGCAAATTGACTCCGCTAGATTGTGGCATTGTATGTATAGTATAACCCTGTAACTACAATATCGCACTGCACATACTGGATAAGTGCAAAATTATTTACCAGTGTTTTCTACTTCTGTTCCGATTGCAAATAATACATTTTCTGCTTGATGTGGCGCTGTAAAATGAATACCAACAGGCAGCTTAATTCCATCACGATCTACTGTTCCCATAGGTACAGATATTGCAGGCATTCCTGTTAAGTTTGCTGTTACAGTAAAGATATCTTCAACATACATTGCTACAGGGTCTTTTTTCTCGCCAATTTTAAATGCAGGAGATGGTGATGTAGGAACAGATATTACATCTACACTTTCAAACGCTTTTGAGTATTCATCCGTCAAAACAACACGAGCTAATTGAGCCTTACGATAATAAGCATCTATATATCCAGCAGACAAAACAAATGCACCAAATAATATCCTACGTTTTGCTTCTGACCCAAAACCTTCTGATCTAGTTTTAAGATAATCATCAAGTAACGTTTCTCCTTTTTTTGAAGAACCATATCTAATGCCATCAAAACGAGCTAAGTTTGTAGACGCTTCTGCAGGCATAACAACATAATACGCAGGAAGTGCATATGAGCTTATAGGTAAATCAATATCAATTATCTCATGTCCAGACGCCTTAAGTGCTTCTAGTTTTTTATCAAAACATTCTATTACATCTTTATCGACACCATTTGTAAGAAGTTTTCTAGGAACTCCTATACGTATTTTTTTAGAAATGTTTCGTTTTTTATATAAATTATCTGGAATTGATGTCGAGTCTTTTTTGTCTATTCCAGAGATTGTCTCAAAAATTATTTTTGAATCTGCGACTGTTTTTGTTAAAGGCCCAACCTGATCAAGAGATGAACCAAGAGCTATAATTCCATACCTAGATACAGAACCATATGTTGGTTTAAGTCCAACAACACCACAAAGAGACGCTGGTTGTCTTACTGACCCTCCAGTATCAGTTCCAAGAGCTGCTATTGCAATATTTGCAGAAACAGAAGCAGCAGAACCACCTGACGAACCTCCAGG
This sequence comes from uncultured Candidatus Saccharibacteria bacterium, assembly GCA_964473795.1. GTDB lineage: Bacteria > Patescibacteriota > Minisyncoccia > Phycocordibacterales > Phycocordibacteraceae > C7867-001. The sequence continues at coordinate 15,449 of CAYYQT010000006.1, forward strand.
AACACGAGATGTATCATGTGGATTTTTTGTAACACCAAATGCAGATGTTTCTGTTGAACTACCCATCGCAAACTCATCCATGTTTGTTCTACCAACAAACAAAGCTCCTGCGTCTTGTAACTTTCTAATAACAGTAGAAGTGTATGCTGCTTTATAGTTTTCAAGTATTTTTGAGGCTGCACTTGCAATTTTTCCTTTAATTAAAATATTATCTTTTATTGCAATCGGTATTCCGCAAAGAAGTGGAGCATTTTCTCCTTCTAAATCAATTCTTTTTTGTGCAGATTCTATCGCGTCAGTATCTTCTCCAAACAATTCAAGATATGCAAAAATATCACTATTCTTGTTTGAGGCGGACTTAATCGTTGCGTCCCACAAATCATAAACGGATAATTCGTGATTACGTAAGGCACGCGCAGCTCCTTCTATTGAAAGTTCATTCACATTATTCATGATTATAATATTTTCTTTACAGACAAATAGTTTTCGCTACGATTTGGGAATGATGATGTGATTATATCTGTGTTCGTCCCAGACTGAGTTGGTTCACCGTCTTCTCTAAATACGTTATGTAATAGTGGTATGTTTGGAGATAATTCTTTTGAAATAGACAATTTTTCAAGCTGTTTAACATAATCCAATATTCCATCGAGGTCCTTTGCAAGTATTTGTATTTCATTATCTGAAATACCAAGCCTAGACAGTGAGGATAAATGTTTTATTTCATCTTTTGTTACCATGAAGCTACTGTATCACAATCTAAGCTTTGCGCGGAATTGCTTTTCAGACAAGACATCTATACCGAGAGCACGTGCTTTTAGTAACTTACTACCAGCATTTATTCCAGCCAACACAAAAGACGTTTTAACAGATACCGAATCTGATACAGAACCACCAAATCTACGAACAAATTCTTTAGCTTCTTCGCGAGACATACTTGGTAATGTTCCTGTAACAACAACTGTCTCGCCAACAAGTGCTCCGTTGAGTGGCGATATGTCAGGACTTATCAACGTCACGTGCTTCATAAGTCTATTTATTAAATCAGCATTTTCTTTGTTACCAAACCATTCAACTATACTACTGGCAACAATTTTACCTATTCCATTTATACTAGACAACTCATCTATTGATGTTTTTTTAATAGATTTTAATGTAATAAACTTTTGAGCAACAATACGAGCCGTTTCATTACCGACATGAGGAATGGATAGTCCAATCAGAAACCTAAAGAAAGGTACTTTTCTTGCCAAACTTATTGCATTTATTAAATTATCTGCAGACTTCTTTTGAAAACTCGGTAACATTACTAACTCATCTTTTGTTAACTCAAAAAAATCATCATAATCGCTTACTAAATTATTATTCATAAGTAAGGAAACCGTACTTATTCCAAGCCCTTCTATATCAAGAGCATTTTTACCGGTAAAGTGAGCGAGCTTTCTTTCCATTTGAGCATAAGAGTCACCGAGAACACACTTGCGTGCAGAAGTACCAAAAACCCTTTCTATACTTCCGTCGCCACCACACAAAACAGAACTTTTTGGAAACTTCCATACTTTTTCTTTTCCATCACGAAACTCTTTCAAAACATGGACAATCTCTGGAATTATGTCTCCAGCTTTTTGTAAAATAACAGTATCTCCAACACGAATATCTTTATCATGTATAAAATCTTCATTATGAAGCGTTGCTCTAGAAACTATTGACCCAGAAACAGACACTGGTTGCAAATGAGCAACAGGAGTTAAGACGCCAGTACGCCCAACCTGAAGAGTTATATCTTTTATTGTTGTTGTTACTTGTTCAGCATTAAATTTTCCAGCAATAGCAAAACGAGGAGCTTTACCAGTGTATCCCAATACCTTTTGCTGTTCTATACTATCAACCTTTATGGCGATACCATCAATTTGATAGTCCTCACCATTCCTTGCATCTCCTTGCCATTTATTCCAATACTTCATTACACCACTAACTGTATTTGCATGAAATGAATGTTTATTAACAGGTAGTCCAAGTCTTTTTATATACACCAGCTCTTCTGTTTGTGTTTCTGGCATTTCTTCACTAGACATTACAGCGTCATAGCAAAAAAACGATAACTGTCTTGACGCAGCCACAGAGCTATCAAGTTGTCGTATTGACCCAGCAGCAGCGTTGCGAGGATTTGCAAACACTTGTTTGCCAGACTTCTCTCTTTCAGAGTTAATAGACTTAAAGCCTGAAATTGTCATAAATACCTCACCTTCAACTATTAAATCTATTTTACGTTTTAGCGTTCTTGGAATTGTACTAATTGTTAGTATGTTATGAGTTACGTCCTCACCAACGACTCCATTACCTCTAGTCGCAGCAGTTGCAAGCTCCCCTTTTTTATATGTCAAAACTATTTTTAATCCGTCAATTTTTAATTCACAATCATATGTTGGAATGACTTCATTTCCAGATGATTTGAAAAGTATTTTTTTAATACGCTCATCAAACAGACCAAGCTCTTCTTCGTTAAAAATATCGTTAAACGACCATTGAGGCACTTCATGAGTTACCTTTTTTAATTCTGGCAAAACAGTACCAGCAACGTTTTGAGTTGGTGAATCTTTTGTAATAAGTTCTGGATATCCATCTTCAATAAGACTAAGCTCATGTTTTAATGAATCCAAAGCCTCTGGTGAAATTGGTGATTCGTCTTTTTCATGATAACTAGCACGGTACCTAGAAATTATTTCACGTAGTTTTTTTGCACGTAGGGCTATTTTTGTTGGCACAGACATATAAATACTATATTAGTGCATTAATATCTAGTTTCAATACCGCGAACAGCAGTTTTGTTACTCAATGTACAATCCTTATTGTTATAACCAGTAGAGAATAAGTATGTCTTACCAACAGAGCTTCCAGCGGTTTCTTTATATACATCAACAGTTGCACAAGTATCTCCAAATGATACTTGTGGCAAAGTGTAGACCTGCCACGTTGTTCCGTTTATATTTTTAGATATAGGATTTGAAATTGTATATGAACTGTTGTTACAAGTGAACGATGTTGAGTGCGAATGAAATGATGTATCTAGAAAAGCAGCGTCTTGCTGGTCAACATACAATACGCATTCCAATGCCGAATCAGCAGCATAAAATGCTTTTTGTGAGTCACCAATTGCAGACGATAGCATCACGTTTTTATATCCGAATGAAGCTAACGACAAACCTATAGAAAGAACAACAGACATAAATATAACAGCTATCAAAAGAGCTATTCCAGACTCTCTAGATTTATACGGTTTGTATGTATGCTTATTGTTTGGGTACATATAATTTAATACCATGATGTTAAATGACCAGACACTTTTGTACTATATGTATTCCCGTGATATTTCCATGTCACAGTAGATGTAACTTCCATGTCATTAGAACCTGTAAATAACTTTGCAGATATTGTGCGAACAAAGGTAGTTGACACTGCTCCACCACCTGCAGTTGTTGTGTACTGTCCCGTAGTTTTGTTTAGATAAAGTTTTCCGCACGTAGTACCTGCACTACACACAAACAACTCTTTATTATTTGACGAACTAAACGGAGTATCTCCAGCAATACTATATGTAGACTTTGATGGACTCATATCAAATGAACACCCGTTAGCAGAACATTGCTGTATATCATATTTAGTATTATTAAACGGATCTGAAGAAAAATCACCCCACCACGAACTACAAGACGAACCTTGATAACATTCTTCAAGATACACTTTATCTCTAAGCACACGCACATACTCAACACCTTCTTGCGCTAGAAAAACAGCGGTCATTTTGTTACGTAAAATACTTGCAACTGTTATTGTTCTCTCTGCACTCATATAAGGCCCTGTAATGGCTATCATTATAATAGACACCGCAACAAGCGTTTCTATAAGAGTAAAACCAGAAAATGTTTTTTTGTTTTTCATTGCATTATACTAATTTTACGCATTGCGGCACTTGTTTCAATAGAAAATTTCTGTGGAATACTTTTTGCTTTTACAGAAAGGGCCGAACCCTTAACTAAAATAACAGCCAACAGCTGTCTTGCTGTAGTATTTGACGTTGGATTAACCGCTGAATATAATCTTTTATTAAAAATAAGACTATTGATTTTTACAGAGTCAGTATCTGTAACAGATTCTGTAGAGCTAGTTGTACAAACACCAGACGGTGTAGTCTTTTTTTGTATAGCACCGTTAACAAGACTGTACGTAAACAAACAACCACTAGAACCAGTAAATGTTATCGAATTTACAGAGCTTCCTGGGCATACCGTTGTTGAACAAGAGCCAGTACGTATGTCTTGAACCATATTGTTAATAGAAGAAGCTATATTATCCATTGCATCTGTAGAGGTACGGACTTCGTTACTTGCGTATATGAGCGAGAAATAACTAACAGAAACCATAAGCATAACAATACTGAAAATACCAAGAGCAACTATCAACTCTATCAATGTAAAACCACGTATCTTTTTAGTAGATGTTTTTATCATATGCCGCTGCATGAGGATTTAACAGACACAACACCTACGTGTGTTATGTATAGATAACGATTGTTTCCTGACGACGATAGCCGTAAACATGCACTGTCAAATTTTGTACTACTACCAGAACCTCCAAGAACACCACCCGATATATTTTTTGCCACAATTACAGCATCTTGACTTGGTCGTATAAAGTTAATATCAACTTGTGATAGTGATGGATTTGATGTACCAGCACAGTATGATGATGAACTATTATAAACACACATACCTGTAATAATAACATCGTTATTAATACCTACTGACTGTACAGCCACATCAGAACCTTTTGTGTATATACAGTCCCCTATTTTTGCATCTGGAGCGCCTGTAATTGTAGAATTAGATTGTAAACAACCAGACCCAGACGTATCTGCAAACAAAACGTATTTCTTTGTTGGTAAAGATTGCACATCCAGTCCGTAACCATAACCTGTAATAACTTGTCCTGATGCGACTCTTCCAGAAGTTCCATATGCCTGAGCTTGTCTAACTGACAATGCAACATCATATGTTGTGTTAGATAAAATTATAGACCTGTCAAATGAGCGCTGTCCATTAACAGTTATTCCTATAATAACACTCATTATTGCCAGCACGATAAGCATTTCTACTAACGTAAAACCACGACATAGATTAGTTTTTTTGTTTCTCATATTATAAAAGTGAAAATGCTCCATCCTGTAAAAAAAGCAACAAGAAATCCAGCTGCAAGAAATGGCGCCATTGGAACCTCAATACCAACACGACAACCTTTTGGAGTTCTAGCTAAAATAATAAGACCGACAATTGCACCAATCCAAAACGAATATATAAAACCAGAAAAAGCGACCGTTCCAGCAATAAGAGCAAGCCCAAATGTAATTGGTGTGTCCGCAAGACCCATAGCCTTACCTTTTGATGCAAAATGAATTATAGCCAATGTTAGAGCAACTACAGATGACACCAAAAAGATAAAACCAAACGAATGTATATCAGTAGTCTCAAATGCACGAAAAGCAATACTACCAAAAACAAAAGGTACTAGAAAAACTCCAGGAACTACAGTATGCCTAATGTCATACAAAATAATTGCAAACAGAAACACGAACGATATCAACAACAACGCAAGACCAATAGAGATACCTAATTTAATATAAGATATTGCGAAAACCAAACCTAGAGTTATTTCTGCAAGCGTAGAAACATAAGATACTTTTGACTTACATTTACGACATCTTCCGCGCAACATAACCCATGAGATTATCGGCGTTAAGTCAAGTACACTCAATTCAACATTACACGAACCACAACGTGAACGCCCAGTAATCCAAGACTCGCCAGTACCATACCTATCAACAACAACTCCAATAAAACTCGCTAGAATAGCACCAAGTGCAAAAAAGAATATCGTAAATATAATTAAATTATCCAGAACCATATTACACATAGTGTAACGCACTTTTGACATATTTAATTAAACTTAAAAAACAAACCCCTTGACAAGGGGTTTGTTTTTTAAGTTACTTATTTTTTAACTTACTGACACGACAATGATGTGGCTGTAGCTGTAAATTGAGTTGATGTAATTACACCAGTGTAATCATTTGAGTCAACACACCAGTAAGAACCTGTGGATAGTTTTCCAGCTACGGCATATGAAGTACCGTTAGAGCCGTACCCCATTGAGTGCGCTGATGTGTTTGTATATAGCTGAGTCAAAGATTTTCCTACAGTCGAGTCTCCAGTTGTTCCAAAGATAGCAACCGCTGTACCAGGAGTTCCTGTTTGTGCTGCTGGTGCTGCAGTTGGTACAGTCCAGGCAAAAGTACCGTACGAGTCACCGTTACTGCCGTAGTCAAGAGCAGCTTGAGTACGTATTGTTGCTATATCTGATTTTACAGCAGCATCGCTTCCTTTTTGTCTTGCTGTGTTAAGAGAGGCTAGAACAACAGACGAAAGAATACCTATGATTGCAATAACAACCAAAAGCTCGATAAGTGTAAAACCTCGTAGTGTGTGGTGCTTTGTCTGCATAAAAATTAAATAATTAAAATTGGAAAGTAATGTTAAGGATGAATATCCCGATACATACATTGTACGCTATAACTCAGCGGTAGTCTTGCATGGTGTGGATAAGTTCTCTAAAATGCTTCTGCTAGATTATAAATCGGAATTAGTACAGCTGCAAGCAAGAAGCCTACACCAAGACCAAGGAACACAATCATTAACGGCTCTATAAGGTCAACAAGTGTATCAACAGATGTTATAACTTCACGCGAATAAAACTTTGACAATGTTGTTAAAATTCCACCAAGCTCTCCAGTTTCTTCGCCAACACGTATCATTGCCGTCATAATTCCAGGTATCTCCTCGTAGCGTTCTAGAGCTGCTGAAATAGACGAACCACCCTTAACCGCTTCACCAGTCTTTCTAAGTATGTCCGCATAAACTGCGTTATCTACAACTTTCGTTGTAATGTCTATAACCTCAATAACAGGCACTCCAGACAGAAGCATTGTTGAGAAGTTATCTGATATTCGTGATAAATACAATTTTCTATAAAGGTCACCTATATAAGGAATAGATAGCTTGAACTTATCAAACGCATAACGTCCAGAAATTGTCTTAGTTGAGCGCCATAGAAATATACCTCCAACAACAATTACTACAAGCAAAATAAGTCCATAATTCACTAAAAAGTTAGAAAAACCAATTACAACCTGAGTATATATAGGTACTTTCTGTCCTGAATCAACTAATATCTGACTAATTCTTGGAATAACAAGCGTTAACATAAGACCCATAACAACAAAGAAAGTTACGACAACAAATGCTGGATATATAAGTGCATTTTGGGCCTTGTTTACAACCTCGTACGTACGATCAAGATAGTCTGCAAGATAATTAAATATGTTTGACAGCTGTCCAGACTCTTCTCCAGCACGAACCATGTTTGTATAAAACACACCAAATACTTTTGGATGTTGCTCTAGGGCTTTTGATATTGTACTTCCTCCTTGTATATCATCAGCAATTTGAGTAAGTGTGTCAGACAAAAGTTTGTTATCAACTTCTGCTGCAAGAAGTCTAAAGACTCTAAGTGCTGATACTTGAGCTTCAAACAATGTAGCAATTTGTCTTGATAAGATAACAATCTCCTTGTTAGAAACTCTTGAAAAAATAGTTAACTGCATTGATAAGATTGACCCATCATTTACAGGAGTAATTGCAGATATTATGAGCTCCCTACGCTGCAATGTTGATACCGCAGCATCCATAGACATCGCATCTATAGTTCCACTTTTCTCATTCCCATCTTTACCAATTGCGTTATATTTAAATATCATATTTATAAGTAATTCTCAAACGTTTTAGTATCGAACGCGTGTTCATAAGCATGCTCTATGGTTATCTCCCCTTTTCGAACTAAATCTGACAACATTCTATCTATGTCAATCATACCTTCACCAGATGAAGTTTGGATAATTGTAGACATCTCATGCGTCCTTCCTTCGCGAATTAAGTTAGAAACAGCACTGTTATTAAGAAGTAACTCGTACACGGGAATTAATCCTCCAGAAATTCTAGGTACTAACCTTTGAGAGAAAATACCAACTAACGAACTCGCAAGCTGAACCCTAACCTGATCTTGTTGGTGTGATGGAAAAGTATCTATAATTCGGTCTATTGTTTGTACTGCTGAGTTCGTGTGCAGAGTAGAGAAAACTAAGTGCCCAGTCTCAGCCGCAGTAACAGCCGAAGATATAGTTTCCTTATCTCTCATTTCACCAACCATTATTACGTTTACATCTTCTCGAAACGATGCTTGAAGTGCTGACTGAAAATCAGGAGCATCAACATGTATTTCTCTTTGATGAATTAAAGATTTTTTTGGTTCTATTATATATTCTACTGGATCTTCAATCGTTACTATATGTTCTGCGCGAGTTTCGTTAATTCTTTCTATAAGCGCAGCAAGTGTTGTTGATTTACCCTGACCAACAGGCCCAACTACCAAGAAAAAACCTTGCTTATGTTGAGAAAAAACTTCTAAAACTTCTGGAAGATTTAACTCTTTAAATGTTTTTATTTTATTTGGAATAAGACGCATTGCTATTGCAGTGGCTCCTTGTGATATATATCCATTAACACGGAACCGTCCTTTGTCTTTATACGCATATGAGAAATCTACAGACTGGTTATTTTCAAACCTTTCAGCACGACTACTTGGAAGTATACTTTTAAGTATTGATTGTGTATCTTCTGCTGACAACACTGGCTGGTGAGATATTGAAACCAAAGTACCGTCTATACGAACAGTTGGATGTTGTCCAGCCGTAATGTGCAAATCAGAACCACCTTCTGACACTACAATTTCGAGCAAATCTTCAATACGTACTTGTGTACTCATGGTATTTATAAGATATAAATTGTATTAAAATAATTACTTAATCACTATCTCAAGCGTCACTTTCAGAGAGAAGATTACCGCCTAGAGTATTAACTTCCTCAAAAGGAACCTCCCCCCTAAGTGCTTTAATAATAGCATCCTCACGCACTGTTAACATTCCTTTTTGTCTTGCTATTGCGTATATCTTTTCTACTGTTGGCTCTGTAAGAAGTATATGTTCGAGCTCTTTATCCATTTTAAGTATCTCAAAAACACCTACACGCCCAGATGTACCTGACGGACATTCTGGAGTTGGTGTTGCATGAAAGAACTCTTTAAACTCTGGTAAATTAGAACGGTAAACCTCCGGAAGGTCTGAAAAATCCTTATCCAAAAGAATACGAATACTGTCACTTATAGGAAATGCCTTTCCTGCATTTTTACATAGTTTCCTAACAAGTCTTTGCCCAACCACTGAAATTAACGTAGGAGCAATAAGATATGGGTCAACTCCCATGTCTATCAAACGAGGTATTGCGCCTGCTGCTGTGTTTGTGTGAATAGTAGACAAAACAAGATGTCCTGTTAGAGCAGCCTGAACAGCTAACTGAGCCGTTTCTTTATCGCGAATTTCTCCAACCATTATTATGTCAGGGTCTTGACGCAACACAGACCTAAGTCCAGTAGCAAATGTATATCCTATTTCTGGACGCATTTGAGACTGCGCAACTCCTTTTATGTTGTATTCAACAGGGTCTTCGAGAGAAACAACATTCTTAGTATCACGGTCAAGCTCAGACAACATTGAAAACAAAGTTGTTGATTTACCAGAGCCAGTAGGTCCTGATATTAGAATAATTCCATATGGCTTTTTAATAATTTGCCGTATGGTCTCTAGATTTTCGCCGTCAAGACCAAGAGACGAAAGTGTTACTTTAGATTTTGATTGATCCAAAATACGCATAACAACTTTTTCTCCATGTTGAGTTGGAAATGTTGATACACGAAAATCAATACGCCTACCACTAACCGTTGCAGAAAAACGACCATCTTGTGGTTTACGTTTTTCATCAAGTCTAATTTGAGATAGAATTTTAATTCTTGCTACAACAGCTGTATGCACTTTAGTTGGAAGCTCTAAAGACGTATGCAATATACCGTCCATACGAAAACGAACGCGTGTATTTTTGGGCGTTGGTTCTATATGCACATCCGATGCTCCGCCATCAACCGCATACCTAAGTATTGTTGCTACTATTTTTGTAACAGGGGCGTCAGCTTTTATGTTTGTTTCATTACCTGTAGATACAGACATATCTCGCTCAAGCTCTTTTTGAACACTTACAGACTCTGTATTAAACTCAGACAATGCTTCACCAACTTCGCCAGTTAAGTTTTGATACTCCTCAAGTACACTTTTAAAATCATCATCAGATATTAAATATAACTTATATGGCATCTTTAGTTGTGTAGAAATAAATTGCAACGCATCTATTGCTTCAATGTTATCAGGGTCTATTACCCCAACTTCAAGAACATTGTTTTTAGTTCCTAAAGGGACAAACTGATAATGCTGTGCCGATTCTTCAGATATATATTTTAAAATTTCTATTGGTACTTTTTGGTTATCAAGAACTCTATACGGCAAATTATAATACCCAGCAACAGAAGTTAGTACTTTTTGTTTAGAAATACCAGACTTTTCCAAAGCATTAGTAATAGATACTTTTCCATTTTTTGCCTGAGTTTCTATTTCAGAACGTGTGTCTTCTTTTAAAACACCCTGTCTTACTAAAACATCTAAAACATTCATATCAGACTAGATTGGGGCAAATGGATTTTTACGACCAGTAGGTTCTGGAGTTATAGGTACTGACATATCTTGTAGTGCATTAAAACGTGCATCAGAAAAAATACCAGTATCAAACCTTAGAGATGACAGACTATAGAAAATTGACCTTGATTTAATTGTTGTTGGATTTAAAACACTAGTTCTTGTTAATGGGCTTGCTGTGTTTGATGTCCCTACTAAATAAAAATATCCAAAAACAACGAATATCAATATCGCTATACCAGATACAATATATGTTGTTAAGTTGTTTGAGTTAGTTTTCATGATTTTGTAAATACTTTTGTTACCTTAGGAAGCCAATACACATCCATAGTAATCTTATACGAGAACGTTTCTGATGTTTTTACTTTCATTCCTGTAATATTATTACTTTTTATACTTATGTTTGTGATATCTATTAGACGAAGACTACGTTCAGCGCCATTTATAAACTGCCTAAAACTATCGTACGACCCAGACCCAGACACTGTAAGTTTGGTTATTTTATAAGTATTTTTTGTTGGTTTACCGTTTGTTTGAACCCTTCTTTGATAAGAGTTGTTTTTACTTACATTAAAACTTGTAATATAGAAACCACTCTGAGATGCAAGCGAGTTCAAGTCAAGAATTAACTGAACGTTACTATTTGTGTTTGGTATCATTTGATTCAGTTTTGCAATACCTTCTTTTGAAACACTTATATACTGTTTACCAAGCTCTGCTTGTTTCTCTGCATATTTTGTTGCAGATATTATTTCTTTATTTTTTGCTGAAATTGATTGGTTTAGTTTCACTATTGACCCACTATAAGTTGGCTTAATATATCCAAAAAATAATGCCAACACTATAAACAATCCTATGTATGCTGAAAGTCGTGCGTTCATTGTGTTTTTGTTGTTACATTATTTAAAGAATTTGTTATTGTTTGTGTTGTTGACACAACAATCCCATTTCCAGAATCAACAGCTACAATGCCAGCAAAGTTTTGCACTAAGCTCTTGTCTAGATTTGCACTAATTGAAAAACCAACAGTTCCATTTCTTTTAAGAGAAAAATTAGAAAAAATAGTATTAGTTAAATTATTATTGTCTTTTAACGAGTTTGCTTCAGACGCTAGAGAATTAAAGTTTAACGCTATTCCGTCCGCTTTAATTGTTGCAGGCTTGTTGGTATCAGGAACATCTAGTGTCAACCCTGTAAACGATACGTTTTTAACTGTTTTAGACTCTAGTAAGTTAAATACACGAGACATTGTTAGATGGTTATTAATTAATGTATCAGCTGATGAAAGCCTATCTCTCAAATGAACGAAGCTCTGCACTGTAGACGGATTGAGTGTTTTTTCTATATTTTGTAATTGTGTTTGTTTAACTGAGAGTTGTATATTAAGACTCCTATTGTATACAAAGATGAAACCAGCAGTAAGTACTGTTAACACAAAGATACTTAACACTGAATACAAAAACACACTTACAAAATCAATACGTATACTTGCAGTTATAGAAGGCTTCACACCAGTACTGTGTGGAACGAAAGATGTTGGTACTTCAGAAGGAATTGGCATAAAACTTATTACGTTAATTATACTGTTACAACAGCACCATACCTAGACAAGTTATACACAGTGTCTATTTTTTTACGAAAACTCTTCAAGTTTACGCAGTGCAATACCAACCGCAACAGAAAACTCTGGTCCAATTTCTTTCAAAACAGGACGTATGAACGCTGGAGCTTGTGTTTTGCCAAACGGGTCAGCAACTCTTGTCTCAACAGAAAAGAAAGTCTGTGCATATTGTCCGAGACCCTTAGTAACACCTCCACCACCAGTAAGTATGATTGTTGATACAGACCTGCTGTGTGCTGTTTCAAACTGAATAAGAACACGTTTTGCTTCTGCAAACACCTGCGAAAAAATATGCTCAATCGTTGAACTATTATCAACTTCTCCTTGTGTTACAGACAATCCAGACTTCTTTTTAAGAAGCTCTGCGTGTGTAATATCAATACCAGCAGATGTAGAAATTGCTCTAGTTACGTCTTGTCCACCGTGTGGTATTGCATGAGACACACTGACAATCCCTCTTTCTACTATGTAAACTTTTGTTGAAGATGCTCCAATATCAATCACCATCACCGGCTTAACTGGTTCATCTATAACAGAACGTATTGTACTAAAAATCTCTATTTCATAAAAAGATGCAGTTAATCCTGACTTTTGAACAACATTCTCAAGCAGTTTTAATTCATCATTATGAACCGCTATCAATAACACCTTTACTCTTTTTTTAGATAAGTCTTTTTCTTTATTATTTGTTTCAGATATTGTATCTGGAAGTATAAACCAATCCAAATGAACTTCATTAACAGGAATAGGAACATACTTACGTGCCTCCAACTCAATAACTGTTTTTTGCTCTGCCTGATCCTCTCTATATGGGAGCTCTATAAAAATCAAAAGCGAGCGTGAAGCAGGAATTGATATTCCACAATTAGTTGTTGTTACGTTTGCTTCACGCAACAAATCTACAAGAGCTTTATTTATGGTTTCTGCAGGTAAATTTGTAGCTTGTCCAACTTCGACATTTCCATAAGGACCAAGCGCAAGCTCGCCATATGTCTCAAGGACAATTGTTCCTTGTTTCTTACGTAACTGTACAACCTTTATAGATGACGACCCAACGTCCACACCAAGGACACTTTGCCCTTTGTCTTCTCCAAAGATTTTTCCTAAAAAACTCATCTAGCCAATACTAACATGTACTTGTGCGCTACAGTATACAAATGCGCTTTCTTGCAATGATTTTAGACACAATCTTTCCTCCTAAAACCGACGAGAAGTTATTGAGGTCTATTACAATAGACGATATCTCAACACTTGTATCTATCAATCCTACTAAAGGATGTGTTCCAAAAGCAGTTACGTTACTACCATTTTCAAATAACAAGGTTAAGGCACTTATTCATGAAGCTAAATATCAACAAAACAAAAAAGCTTTTGAAATACTTGGACATATACTAAACGAATATTTATTAGACATACTATCTGAAGAAAGTTTTAGTGCTATAAAAATAATACCAATACCGCTCTCAAAAGAAAGACTAAAAGAGCGCGGATACAACCAAACACTTGAAATAATAAAGTGCGCAAATGATTTTAACATTCTTATAGAAACAAACTTATTAAGCAAGGTTCGTAATACAAAACCACAAACAACACTCACAAGGAAAATAAGGATTGAAAATGCTAACGGTGCGTTTAGCACTACTAAAAAAGCAGACACATCTATAACGTACGTATTGTTTGATGATGTTCTAACAACGGGGTCTACAATGCAGGCTGCAATAAATGCACTGACTAAATCAGGAGCAACACGAATACTTCCAATAACAATAGCCCACTAAATCAAGTTATTTTAACTACTACTTGTCTTCACGTATTATAAAAAATGGTGTCATTTCATCAGCCTGACCAGCTGGATTGTCTTTAAGTACTGCCTTAATAAACCTCTCACTTATTTTTCTATTAGACTTACCAAGAGAGAAAGCTCCAATATAATTAGCATCAACAATTACAGTATCGTTTCCAAACTCATACCGTATCTCACTCGCAACATGATTTGGTTTCATCGGAGAACGTTTTGCATAGTGCGTGTATGGCTCAACATCCCAAGACATTGGACTGTCTACAGATTTGGCACATTTACCAGATATAATATAAAAAAGTCCTTTAATTCCAAACGGGCGCGTAACCATAGCAACAGCTGCGGCAAATAACACCCGCAACACACCAGCTTCTTGTATAAAAATCTCCATACCTATTGCAGTGCCGTGACCATACCCTTTAAACTTATCTGTGCCGTAATGGTTGTTCACATGCTTTGCAAGAAAACCAGCCAGTTTGCGTGGTTTAACATCATCAAAGTGAACAATCCTTCCTTGAGTAAGCGCTACAATCTTTTCGCTTACAAATATAATATCTCCATTTATTAAATGCGGAGCTACGTATTCTCTCAGTAAAGGAATTAAACCGTCTTTATCTTTTTCTGTTATTAAACGAGTTTTAACAGGAAGCCTTAGGTACGATTTACCGTTCACCATAATTGCAAGGTTTCTGTTACCGTTTGGTGTAAACAGCTCTTTTTGTTGTTCTGTCATATCTGTTTTATAACTATCTATTTACAGTAACGAAATCTTCAGAGTCGAGATGTGTAGAATATTTTTCAAGATAAGGCAGCGCAGAATCTGGACTAACAAATACCGCTACAACTTCATTATTTGAATTACGTATATCATCTAATGTACCAGATTTTTTATGCGTTTCTATAAACTCAAGAAGACCACTTAACGCCATTCCTGAGCTTGGTCCAGCCAAAATACCAACCCTGCACATTTCTAGACTTTTCTTAAACGAGTTTTTTGTGTTTGCTTTTATAGTAACGTCTGGAACACTAGCCCAATCAAAAGACACCTCTTTTAATCTGGTGCTTGACCGAACACCAGGAACAGAATCATGTTCTGGCAACACTCCAACAATAGAAACATTTGAGGATTGTTTTCTGAAAAACCTCGACGAACCAATTAGAGTGCCAGTAGTACCAAGACCAGCACAAAAGACAGTTATCTCACCGTCTGTTTGGTCCCAAATTTGTGGTGCTAGATATTTTTCATATGACGATGGGTTTGCATCGTTTTCGTACTGTGCAAGATTCAACCACCCATCTCGACTACCTAGTCCTTTTGCTTTATCAATTCCACTTACGCCAGTTTTCTCAGTATCGCTAAACTCTATATCTACACCGAACAATCTTAAAATCTCTAATTTTCCAGGAGCTAAATCACGCTGAACAACAGCAACAACTTTTTGTATTCCAAACTGCGGAGCAAGAACAGCAAGCCCAAGAGCCATGTTTCCTGAAGAGCTTTCTACAAGAGTATGAACTCCATCAAGCCTACCTTCTGATTTTGCTGTTTCAAGCAGATTCAATGCTGCAATTTGTTTTATATTAAATAAAGGAGCCAAAAACGATGTTTTTGCAAAAATACGCACGCCATCTGCGACAAACATATTTATTGAAGCTGGGAGCTCAACCAACGCTGTTGGCATCTCGTTGTTTGGGTGTAAAAAATCATTTAAAGAATTACCTCCTGAAAATACGTTTTCTTTATACGTTTTCATGAAGCTATTGTTTTAAGTGGAATCATGGAGTGCTTTTTTACTTCAGTTACTTTGTTTTTGTCATCTACAAACACAACAACAGGGTTTATTTCTGATGTTTCTGACGGTTTAACTTGTGCCTCTGCTAAAACAATTATCTTATCCCCTGGTTTGAAGTGTCGTGCGGGTGGTCCGTTTAGACATATTTCACCACTATGTTTTTCGCCAGCGATTGCATATGTTCTCCACAATACGCCATTTGAAAGATTTGTAATCTGAACCATTTGGAAAGGCACTATACCACTCGCTTCAAGAATTACTTCATCAATTGTAATTGAGCCGACATAATTCAAATCAGCCTCTGTTACTGTTGCTCTATGTATTTTTGCTACGCAGACATTAATATGCATAAAATAAATACTTAACTTCTGATAACGCGCCCTATAATACTGCCACTAACTCAAGCGTCTATAACTACAATACAGTGTATCACAGACACTATTTTTTTATATAAAAATAAATTATTTTGTTATGCAGTTAATTCAGTTGCAATTAACTGCATACAGAACGCATACTTAGAGTAAGCGAAACAATATACGCACAATTTTAACTAAAAGATATTTACAATATATATAGTAGTAGATTTCAAAATGCAAACAATACCAAAAAATCATATTCATACTCACGAACCAGCAGGAATTACTTCTGTTGACGCTATAAGAATACGCAAACAGCTTGGCGCGAACATTCTTGAAGATAAAAAACAGAATATTATCTCAAAGTTAATTTCGTGGACAATAACACCTATATCATTAATGCTTCTTGCTGCTGCAGGACTTTCTTTTGTGGCTGGAAAGATACCAGATGCGTGGATAATTCTTTTCCTATATGCAGTTAACTTTGCAATACGCATATGGCACGAAGGAAAAGCAGACGGCGCTATAAAAAAATTACAAAAACATCTGTCTGTTTTTTCTCGTGTACGCAGAGACGGACAATGGAAACAAATAAGCGCAACTGAGATAGTGCCAGGAGATGTGGTTATGTTAATGGTCGGCACAATAGTTCCTGCCGATGCCGTGATAAACACATCAACAAACCTGTCACTTAACGAGTCAATGCTTACAGGTGAGTCATTACCAAAAGAACACAACATTGGCGAAACCGTGTATTCTGGATCATTTGTATCAACTGGAAATGCAATAGCTACAGTATCTGCAACTGGAAATCGTACTTATTTCGGAAAAACACTAGCTTCAGTGGAGCATACTAAAAAACGAAGCGTACTGGAAGAAGATATTGTAACTATTTCTCGCTTCCTTTCTATCTTTGCAATTATAGTGATAATAATACTTTCTATTTTCCTATTAGGACGCCCTGGTATAAGTATTATGGAACTTGCGACATTGGACATATCGCTTCTTATTGCTGGGATACCTGTTGCATTACCTACTGTAATGAGCCTAATAATAAGTGCTGGTGTACTCCAGTTAGCTAAAAAACACGTTATTGTTCGAAGACTTTCATCACTTGAAGATTTAGCAAATGTTAACTTACTGCTTTCAGACAAAACAGGAACACTAACAGAAAACCGAATACAGGTAGATAGTATTCTCGTTCTTGAAGTAAAAGACGAAAAAGAAATCATGTCGTTTGCAGTAAGCGCAACTAACGCCGCTGAAAATAGTGCTCTTGGAAATGCTGTAATTGCAAAAGCAAAAGAAATGCTTGTAACTGGTTTTCAACAAAAGACATTTATACCTGGAGATTCTGAACGTAAAAGAAGCACTGTTGTTATAACTAAAGACAACAAACCGTGGGTTGTTACACTAGGGTCTCCAAGCGTTGTGCGTGACTTGTGCAAATTTAAGACAAAAGAATCAGAACAGTTATTTGATAAATCTGTTTATGATGCTGCAAATCGTGGAGACAGAGCGCTAGTCGTTGCTATTAAAAAAGACAGTAAAGAAGAAAATGAACTAACACCTGCCGGAATTCTATTTCTTTCTGACACACTTAGGGCTGATGCTAAAGAAACCATTACATCAATGCGCGAACAAGGTATAACTGTAAAAATGCTAACTGGCGATGGCATAGCAATCGCACAAAAAGTAGCAAAAGATTTAGGACTACAAGGAGACATTGCACCAAGAACAGTATTTGATTCTCCAGACACACTAACAAAAGCACTTTCTACTGCTGCAGGTTTTGCGGAAGTCCTACCAGAAGACAAATTTGCTGCCGTTGAAGCAGCAAAGAAAACAAACATTGTTGCTGTTACGGGAGATGGTGTAAATGACGTTCCTCCAATAAAAGCATCTGATGTTGGTATAGCCGTTAAAAACTCAGTTGACGCGCTCAAATCTACGGCTGACATAGTACTTCTTACAAACGGCATATCTGTAGTTAAAGACGCAATTATAGAAGCACGTAAAGTATTTTTGCGGGTTTATCATTACTCTGTTTATCGTATATCTGAGAGTGCAAGACTTATAATAACAATAGGGCTTATAGGTTTGATAGTTGGAAACTACCCGTTAACACCAATACAGATAATTTTACTTGCTGTGTTAAACGACCTGCCTATAGTTTCGCTTGCATTTGACCGTGTTCACGCAGCAAAAGTACCTGCAACAATAGACGTTAAACGTAGGTTTTTGTTAGGAACAACTTACGGACTAACAGGAGTTCTAAACAGTATGATTATGTTATTTGTTGCTCTTTCAATGCTTCATTTACCATGGGCACAAGTGCAAACACTATTCTTTTTGAAACTCGTTGTATCAGGTAACTTTCTTATATACGTTGCACACACAGAAGAAAGATGGTTTAAGTATCTGCCAAGTTGGCAAGTTATTGCATCGATTTCAACAACACAACTTATCGCAACAATTTGGGCATTTTCAGGATTCTTCACAGCAGCACTGCCTTTGTGGCTAATACTGTTTGTATGGATTTGGTCATTCTTCTGGATGCAAACAGCAGAACTTGGGAAAATGCTTGTTGCAAAGTTTACACACGCAAAAAAAGGAAGTCCACAAACAATGGTAACAACAGCTGTAAATACTATATAATATAAAAACTATGACCAATTCACTAAAAGAAAAACTAGCACAAACACTACAAGGAGAGGTATCAGACGATGTCGATGTAATTAAAGAAGCAAGTCGCGACACAAGTCTCTTTACACGCACACCAACGCTTGTAGTTTTTCCAAAAAATACAGACGATGTTGTAGAGCTTGTAAAAGAGGTGCGCACTTCAAAAAGCTCGGATAACAACGTGTCTATTACAGCACGCGCTGGAGGAACAGACATGTCTGGTGGACCACTTACAACATCTATCGTTGTAAGTTTTACAAAACATATGAATGACGTTGTTGAAGTTGGAGACAGCTATGCAGTTACTGAACCAGGTGTGTACTATCGTGATTTTGAAAAAGAGACACTAAAGAAAGGTTTAATACTCCCCTCCTATCCAGCCTCTCGTGAAATATGCGCGATGGGTGGAATAGTTGCAAACAACTCAGGTGGTGAGCGCACGCTTGAATATGGAAAGACAGAACGATATGTAGATGAGCTAGACGTTGTTCTTTCTGACGGCTCAACAGCAACACTAAAGGCACTATCACAGGACGAACTCGCAGAAAAGAAAACACTAGAGACACTAGAGGGAGATATTTACAGAAAAATGGACGCACTACTAACAGAGAACGCTGATGAAATTGAATCTCACAAACCAAAAGTCTCAAAAAACTCCGCAGGATATGCGCTGTGGAATATAAAAGACAAAAATACAGGAATGTTTAATTTGGCAAAACTTATTTGCGGTTCGCAAGGGACGCTCGGTATGTGGACTCGTGCAAAACTGTCACTAGTTAAACCAAAAGAGCATAGGGCTATGCTAGTTATTTTCCTTTCTGACATAAACGTACTTCCTGAAATAGTTAAGCGCGTACTTGTTCAAAAACCAGAATCATTTGAGTCATATGATGACAACACCTTCACACTTGCTGTTAAGTTCATGCCAGAAATGCTCAAACAAATGGGTCTTGTAAAAGCAGCAAAACTTGGAATAGACTTTATTCCAGAAGCTTTGGCTGTTGCCACAGGAGGAGTACCTAAAATGCTACTAATGGCAGAGTTCGCAGAAAACTCAATAGAAGAGGCTGACAAAAAGGCACAAGCAGCAAAAGAATCGCTTTCAGATTTACACTTGCATACAAAGATAGAGAAAAATGAAAAAGAATCTGAAAAATACTGGATTGTACGACGTGAAAGTTTTTCATTACTTAGGAAAAACCTGCATGGACTATACGCTTCACCGTTCATAGACGACTTCGTTGTTCCACCAGAAGTATATCCAGAGTTCCTACCAAAATTATATACACTACTTGCTCAATATAAAGACCATTTTATATACACAATCGCAGGACATGTAGGAAACGGAAACTTCCATATAATTCCACTAATGAACATATCAAAGCCTGAAAATAGAAAAATCATATTGGAACTTGCGCCAAAAGTATATGACCTTGTGATTTCCTATGGAGGCACAACGACTGGCGAACATAACGACGGAATAATACGCACACCATATATAGCAAAACTATTTGGAGAAAAAATGTCTGAACTATTTACAGAAACTAAAAATATATTTGATCCTGAAAATATATTTAATCCAGGCAAAAAAGTAGGAGGAACTTTTGCAGATATAGAGCACGACATGGTTAAAGAAAACTAGACAACAACCACAAAGATTACAAACCAATTAAAAGAAAAGCGCGCTGCCGTAGGCAACGCGCTAACTGAAAGCTTCGTAGTCATCTCCTTCTTAAGCACTCTGGAACGTTATCCTGACGGATAACCCCAAAGCCGAGGAGCCCCTCAACATTTACGAGACCATATCGGCCAAGAACCTCTTTATCAAAAAAGAGATCAATTGGCAGAATAAGCGGAGTTATCCTTAAATGGATAACTCCTACAATTCTCATCAACTCATCATCACTCATTCTACATACGATATTAACTATCGTATGTAAGACCTCTGGACCAACACTAGGCCAAGAAGTTTCTTTGCTAACCATGACAGTAACCCCGTCACGGTCAATTGAGACATTAGACACCCCGTCGATGTCTAACAGGCTCTTGTACAGAACCCCAACATCTGTTGGGGTAAAGGATTTTGATACCAAAATATCATAAACTCTTTTTAAGGGTGTATGATACACGATACTTAATTCGTACATAATCAAATTCCTTTCCTTTTTCACCAACGAATCTACAACAATATTAACCACAATAAACATACTATGTCAACCATTATATCGATAGAACACATCCTAGATTAACTACTCTCAAACATAATTTTTAACCAAACGATTACTGTTCATTATTTTAAATCCAAAAAATTAAACAAGAAACATCAGAAACTCTAAAGAACAAACCAGCAGATGCCTTCGGCATCTGCTGGTTTTACATAAAATAACCCTATTTTTTTAGTGCTACTGTGTGATAAGCACCACCAGCAACAGAGCTCCACGTTGTGAGTGTTCCTACTTGAATTGGAGAGGATTTTGCTACTACAGTGCCGTCTCCGAGCTGCCCAAAGTAATTGTAACCAAACGTCCAGAGTGTTCCGTCTGTTTTGATTGCTGCTGTATTAGCACCAGCAACAGCAACAGAGCTCCATGTTGTTAGTGTACCTACTTGGATTGGTGAGGATTTGTCTACGACAGTGTTGTCTCCGAGCTGCCCGTAATTATTGTAACCAAACGTCCAGAGTGTTCCGTCTGTTTTTGTGGCTATTGTATGATATCTGCCAGCAGCAACAGAGCTCCACGTTGTGAGTGCTCCGACTTGGACTGGTGAGGATTTGTTTACTACAGTGCCGTCTCCGAGCTGCCCGTAATTATTGTAACCAAACGTCCAGAGTGTTCCGTCTGTTTTTGTGGCTATTGTATGATAAGTACCACCAGCAACAGAGCTCCATGTTGTGAGTGCGCCAACTTGGACTGGTGAGGATTTGTTTACAGTTGTTCCGTCGCCAAGCTCTCCGTAGTTATTGTAGCCCCATGCCCAGAGTGTTCCGTCTGTTTTTATTGCTGTTGTGTGGTAATATCCTGCCGCAACAGAGTTCCAGGTTGTGAGTGCGCCAACTTGGACTGGTGAGGATTTGTTTACTACAGTGCCGTCTCCGAGCCCTCCGTAGTAATTCCAACCAAATGCCCAGAGTGTTCCGTCTGTTTTGATTGCTGTTGTGTTAGCAACAGCAACAGCAACAGAGCTCCATGTTGTGAGTGCGCCTATTTGGATTGGAGAAGATTCGTTTACTACTGTTCCATCTCCGAGATTTCCATTGTTATTTTGACCCCACGTCCAGAGTGTTCCGTCTGTTTTTATTGCTGCTGTGTGACTACTACCAGCAGCAACAGAACTCCAAGTTGTGAGTGCGCCTACTTGGATTGGTGAGGATTTGTTTACGACAGTGTTGTCTCCGAGTTGTCCATAGTTATTGTAGCCCCACGCGTACAAACCAGGACCACCTCCAGCAGGCGCAGACATCATACCTCTAAACGCTATCCCTACTGGCATATGTGAGTTTGGTTAGGTTTGGAAGAACAAACTACATTGTCTTTTGTAAAAGACAATGTAGTTTG
>CAYYQT010000007.1:0-34019 GCA_964473795.1 uncultured Candidatus Saccharibacteria bacterium
GCGTAAGCAATGAAACTTGTTTTCAGAAAATCATTTTGGAATGACTGTAGCGAACCCGACCGACAAAACCATTTCTTTACCTTCCTTCCTTTTTCGGTGGAGGGGTCTGGGGAGGAGTCGAACAAAAAATTGAAAAAGAGATGTTTTGGTTTTGGTCGGACGGTCGCCTGAGGTACGAGGGCGATGGCGCGGTGTTGTCGTTATACGCGCCCCGCAGGGCACGAGAGAAAGCATGCGAAGCGTTCCGCTTCCTATTCGGGATTTTCTTCAAAGAAAGTTCGGATTTTGTCCAAAAGGTACCGCAAATTGAACTAATAAATAGTTTCGTATATATTTTATATAAAAATCTAGAGTAATAAAAACTAGCTAGATGTGTTGCGAATCCTTTGTATTATGGATTGATTTTAAATGATATTATATAAGATATTATGTCAGACAAACAAATTGTAGTTACAAAAGATGGAAAATATGATCTTTACAATTATGAAAATGAAAATGAATTAGAGAGAATGGTGGTTGAGCATTCTAATGAAATTTTTGGTAAAGATACTGTATATCTTGATTTAAAAAGAAAAATTAGCAGTAAATCAGGTTTTGGAACTATACCAGATGGTTATGTTATTGATTTTAGTAAAAACAAATTATATTTGATTGAAGTAGAGCTTATAAGTCACAGTTTAAAAAAACATGTTTTACCTCAGATAACGAATTTTATAATGGCTTTAGATAACGAAAGTACAATAGAAAAACTTGTCGATGAATTTTATAATGAATTACCGGTCTTAAACAAAGTTGACAAGCACAGATTGAAATCAATAGTCAAAAATTGGGGAATTGTTATTATCATTGATGAAGTTGGTGATCCAATGAAAGAAACAAATCCATTGCTAGAAATTGTGAATTTCTTATCTGTGCATGGTGAGGTAGTGGCTATACCTTTTCAAACTTTTTGTAAAGACAGTATCTTTACAAAGGACCATGTGCATTCGTTTAAATCCTTTACTAAAGATGAGTTGGAACAAGAGACTAAAAAATGGACTTTTAAATGGGAAACTGTTCCTGTTGAAGAGCATATTGAAAATGCATCTGATAATTTAAAAGACTTATTTCTTAAGTTAAGTAAAAAAATATGCTGTATTGCGCCTGAAGTAACGGAAGTGCATAGAAAAAAATGGACGACTTATCAGATATCTGCGTTGAAGAATTTTTGTACTGTAAAAATACTGAATGATTCGCTTGAAATTAATCTTAAAATGGACGAATCAATTTTTTTAGATAAAAAAGGTGTTGTAAAAAATCTTAAAAGAACACCGTCATGGACTTTTGATAAAGTGTTGAACATTAGTTCATCTGAAGAGTTGGACTATACTGTCGCGTTGGTAGAACTGGCATATAAAAGTATCCTTAAGTAAGGGTTATTTTTTTGTTTTGTAAATGTATTAATTCTTGAAAATCTAGGAGAATATTCAAGAATTAAAAGGTCAAAAATGATTTACCTCTAGGTATAGGTGTGTCATATACTTTATTTTGTTAAATCAAAATAGTTAAAAATAACATTGTAGCGCTTAACTGTTCGTGACTCTAGTCCGACATGATGTACAAATTGAAACAAGCAATTTCGACTTGTATAAGAGTTATAGCCTATTAGGGGTGGCATAAGTGGTCCTTATCTTCTGTATGTTCAGTGTAATTTGTAGTAAATTTTTTATACGTAGCTCTTGACACATTTAAAGTGTCTTTACTGTGAACGTAGAGAACGCCAAGTTATGTGTTCGTATATGCTAGACCAAAAGAAACCAAAACTAAAAGCAAACAGTAGTTCTTCAACAGGTATACCAAAAATAATAATTCCAGATATGTTTTTTAGATTCCAAACTGCTTCAACATATCCTGGATATACTGTTATGAGTGTAAGGAAATAGAAAAAGTACAGACCAAGGAAGAGAAGTCCGCTTATAAACATTTTCTTTTTTAAATCAGGGCGACAATACAGCGTGGAGAGACCTCCTATTATTAACGCAAGAATTACAGAATAAATTGGATTTAATGAGCTTGTGAAGAAAAGTACAACAAAGACAATCGGAGCGCTAAGAAGTGCAAATATGTGGTACTTGTGCCGATTTGAGTGTTGGGCTTTAGTGGACATATGAATGGATATTTTTCTAAATATGACGTTATATAAAACAATAACAATACCTCCAATAGCGAAAGAAAAAATAAGACTTTCAATATCAAAACCAGTACGAATAGCCAAGTCAAAAAGAGATGAAGGAGTCCAATATGTTGGTACAAATAATGGTTCTGTGAGACCGAGAAGTGTTGTCCATAAACTAACAGTGAGCATTTGTCGTCTTTTTTCTTTTGTTTTTAGTACAACATAAAAGAAAATCCAAATTACAACTAACAATAAACTCCAAAGAAGCCAAGAATAATGCATATATTTTGTTTATAAGTAGATTATATCTTAAGTATGTTTGTATAATTCACACTACTTTAATTTAGCATGTTGGTGTTTATGATAAAAATATTGAATTAATATCTTATTTATTGTTGAGTGTTTAAATTGCTAAACATTAGGATTTGTGTTTGACGTAGTGATAGAGATAATGTAACTTATATGGCAGATTTTGTATTTTCAAAAAAAGAGAGGGGATAATAATGAACATAAAAAAATTTGTACTTGGGGAAGTGCTCAGTGTTTCAACAGGTGTTGTCTTTTCTGATCGAGGAATCGACGGTGTAAACAACATCGTTACATTCATGAGTGGATGTAAAGTTGAAATACATAACGCAGTGTTTTTGTATGCCGAATGCAGGTATTACATAAACAAGCAATATCCGTTTCTAAACTCAGAGGTTCTAAACGTGGAGCTGTCTAAGTTATACCATGCCATTGTTCATGTTAATTCGAAAGACATGCGCGACCAAATGGTATTAAAGTTCGTAGTTAAAAAGAAGGTCCAGTTTGGAGATTCTTTTGATGTTAAGTCAATTCAAAAACATTTGTTCGAACAGGACGGCTCGATAAATGTTTTTGAAAATATGATGAGAAGTTTTACGGGATGAAGAATTTTAACCCGCCGCAGCTTAGCTGTCGGCGGGTTTTTGTTTTGTGTATTTAATTTACAATTTTGTTACGTCGTTACAAGATTTGCAATATCCCATAACAGTACGAGACACTTGATATACGCTAAATAGTACGACAGCTCCAGCTGCTGCTATGAAATATGGTTGATACTGACTTATAAGTAGTACACTACCGAGCGAGCCAGATATGCCTATATATCCTATTGCACACGGGACACAAGTTATGCTTGCAAACAATCCTCCAAATACACCAGAAAAAATACCAACACCGCCGTGTGTGACTGTGTTGCCTATATTTTGTTTTTCTTTATATGATTTATGTAATGAAAAAAATTGTAGTAAAACAAGTAAGGAAGTTATAACTGAAATAAATAAAAAAACGGCGAAATTATTTATTGTGTACAAACCAAGCTGAAACGCAACCGTATTGCCTGGTATTAGAAGTACAGGAAGTGATATATATGCAATTACAAAAACAACTACCAGTATGGCAAATGTCACTTTATATTTCCAACTCGTTAGTACTGTTTTAATAGCTGAATATATTGTTTGTAAGAACATCATAATTTGATTAATAATATCACGTTATTTGATATGTATTCTTGTATGTTTGTAATAAAATAACATTTTGCATATTTTAATATTAAGTCTATTCTATGTATAGAACATAACCAAATATGGAGGATGGATCATGGTAAATGATATTTTTGCTTCTAGCGTCGGACATGATTACTTGTCGTGTTTGTGTAAATCAGACCCAAAAGGGTTTGAAAGCATGGTTAGAAGTGAGATTAGAAAAACAATCAATGCTGTACGAGATAAAGAGTCAAAACAAAAATTAATACGTATGCAGTTTGTTATTGATCGTACATTACGTGTGTATGGTGATAACAGAACCGCTCGTTTGAATGCAATGATTAATTTATTTTGGCAAGGAATGAACGGTTTAATTGCAGAACATCCAGAACACAAAATCACACCTAAACAAAAAACAGCAGAAATTGTACAGCTGTTCCATAAAAAATGATTCAAATACTAATTTTATTAACTCTTGTGTGGAACGAGGGTTAATTTTTTTACAGTATAGTTATTAACTGTTTTTGTTTGCTAACGTCTTGATTTATTGGTATCAATATAACTATGGCTAATATAAAAGAGGATAAAATGTTTTCAGTACTTAGGATAGTTTTTGGTCTTGTGTGGGCAGTAGACGCAACACTGAAATGGAGTCCGGTTTTTATAAATAATTTTGTTAATTATCTTACAGAAGGTGCTCAAGGACAACCAGCTGCAATACAAGCGTGGATTAATTTCTGGGTTCATACCGTATCAGTTGACCCATACTTTTTTGCTATATTAGTGGCTATTGCAGAAACAGCTATTGCTATTGGACTTATTTTTGGATTCTTTACAAGAATAGCAATGCTTGGCGGTATCGCTCTTTCTCTTGTTATTTGGTCTACTGCAGAAGGTCTTGGAGGTCCTTATGTTTCTGGCTCAACAGATGTTGGTACTGCAATCATATACGTACTTGTGTTTGTTGCGTTGTGGATTGGTAGTAGCTGGAGATACTACAGTATAGATAATTTGATACGCAAACGTTTACCAATGCTTATTGGTAAGTGGTAGATTTAATTAAAAAAACAAAAAAGTGAGTGGTTTATAAACCACTCACTTTTTTGTTTTTTTATTTAGTAGGCTATTTAGTTGCAAGCCAATGGTATAAATCTTCTGTTGCTTTTACGGCGTCTCCAACTGCTATGTTGTTCTGGTGATACAGTCCGTTTGTACAGTCTCCAGCTGCCCACACACCGTCTGTTGATGCTCTTTGAGTTAAGGGGTCAACCTTTATGTATTTAGCGTCATTTAATTCTAAAATATCTTCTGCAAACCAAGTGTTAGGAATTACTCCTATTTCAACGAATACTCCAGAAACAGGCAGTTCTGTAGTTTCTCCAGTTTTGCTATTTTTTATAACTACTCCTGTAACAAACTTATCTCCAAGTACCTCTACTGGTTCAGATTCTGTTAGTGTAGACATTTTTTCATTTTTCAATAATTGAGAAACTGTTATTGGGTCAGCTCTGAAATCTTTTTGTTTATGTATTAGCGTAACTGACTTTGCGTATGAAAGTAGCTGTGCTGCAGTTTCAAACCCAGCGTTTCCACCACCAATTATTGCAACGTCTTGATCTGAAAATAACGGACCGTCACACGAAGCACAATATGTGACACCTTTATTTTCAAATTTATCTGCTCCAGGTATATCTAGTTTTCTTCTAGAAGCTCCAGAACCTATAAAAACTGACCTTGAGTAGATTTTGTCATCTGTGTTTGTCGTAACTGTAAACACGCCATCACCATTGCGTTCTATAGATTTTGCTGTAGTACCTTCTCGTACATCTACAGAGCCGTCTTTATATGCGTTTATATGCGTTCTCAGTGCATTTGCTAAATCTGCTCCAGATATTTTGACAGTTCCTATCCAGTTTTCTATTCCGTCGGATACAACACTTTGTCCGCCTATTGTTTCGGTTAGTAAAACAGTAGATATTTTCTTTCTAGCTGCGTATATTCCACTAGCTATTCCAGCAGGTCCTCCTCCTATTATAATAAGGTCGTTTATATTTTTTTTAGTATCAGGCATATGTATCTATAATACTGTTTGTTATTTGGTAGGCAAGTGTTAGTAACTTTTAATGCCGTACAAACAATATGTACGGCATTAAAAGTTACTGATTGTTTAATTTGAAGTTATTTTTTGTGTCTACGTAGGAACTGAGGAATAGCACCCCATGCGTCTTCATCATCTTCTTTGTTTGGTGTGCTAGTTGGTTGTGTTTGTCCTGCGCGTGTTGCTGGTGTCATATTGTGTCTTTTAACAACCTCTTCACGTTTTGTTGGTGTTGCTGTTACGATAGGTTCATCTTTTGGTTTTTTTTTAGCTTCTGGTTGAGGTTTTTCTGTAGTTTTTTCTATTTCTTTAGTATCTCTTTTCAAGACTTCGTTGTATATTTTTCCTCGTTCTTCTTGTTGTCTATCTGAAGGAAGGCTAAACAAAGAGCTCTCTTGAGCATCCATGTCTCCATCTTCGATAATTCCTTCTGGAAATCCTGTTGCTATAACAATGATTCGTATTTGTCCTTTTTTAAGTTTTTCGTCACGCATAATACCAAAGACAACTCGTGCGTTTTTATCAACAGATTCGTTGATGACCTTTGCAGCTTCTTGTACTTCTAGTATTCCCAAATCTTCTGATCCTGCAACTACAAACAAAACACCTTTTGCTCCATTTATAGATACGCTAAGTAGTGGGGAATTAACAGCACGGCTTGCAGCTTCGCGCGCACGATTATCTCCGTCCGCAACTCCAATTCCCATCAAAGCTGGACCTGCAGCTTCCATGACTGTTTTGATATCGTTAAAGTCTGTGTTTATTTCTCCTGGAGTTGTGATTATGTCAGAAACACCTTCAACTGCTTGGCGTAGTATTTCATCACATAAAGCAAACGCGTTTTTTGCTGTTGTGTCTTGTTCTACGACGGCAAGTATTTTGTCGTTTGGAATTACAATGTAAGCGTCTACTTCTTTTTTTAGCTCGTCTAGTCCGCGTTCAGCAATTTGCGTCCTTTGTGCGCCTTCAAAAGAGAATGGTTTTGTAACAACTGCGATTGTTAGTGCTCCAAGTTCTTTTGCAACCTTTGCAACTATTGCAGATGCTCCAGTTCCAGTACCGCCTCCCATACCGCAGGTTATAAATACCATATCAGAACCCTGAAGTGCTTCTTGTACTTCTTGGCGAGTTTCCTCTGCTGCACGACGTCCAAGTTCTGGGTTCATGCCAGTACCAAGTCCACGAGTAAGATTTTTACCTATATGTATTTTTCGTTTTGCAAGTGAGAGGTGTAAATCTTGGGCATCACTGTTGATTGAGATGAACTCAACTCCCTTGACTTTTGAATTGACCATGTGGTTGATTGCGTTTCCTCCAGAACCACCAACTCCGATGACACGGATTCGTGCAAAAGTCTCGATTTCTGATTCTACTCGTTTAGACATAGTTTATGGTATTTGCGGTGATTAATTCTAATTATGATACCAAAGCTGCGCGTTGTGTATAGATTGACATAATTAGATAGCGTGCCGTCATTTAAGGTGTAAATTGATGTATAAACTTACGTATAACAGCAGTTATGTTTTTTATAAAAGTATTGTTACGTGTTTCTGTATCTCCAGTAAGTCCCCATAATGCTATTCCATAAGCAACTGCCCACGTACCGTTGCGCAGTTTGTTTGTGCGTGTTGGTGATTTGTCTACAGAAGACAGTTCTGCAATGCGTGCGGGAAGTGATAGAGTTTTTCGCGCTACCTCAACAGCCGACATAGTACCTCCACCACCAGAAATAATTATTCCAGCAGGCAAGGGTCCTTTATGTCCTATGCTTTTGATATGTTTTTCTATTGTTTGGAAAATCTTAGTTAGACGTGAAGAAATAATAGTATCTATTTTTTTCTTTGTGTACATAACACCACCCAAACGTCCAAGTTTTACTTTTTCCGCGTCATCTAGTGAGATTTTGAATGATAATGCTATATCATCAGTTATTTGAGAGCTACCAGAAGGAAATATTTTTATGGATAGAGGAATACCTTCGTCGTAAGCAACTATTGAGACTGTTTCTGAACCTATGTTTGCAAGTAAGCAACCTCTCATTTTTTGGTCGTTTGATAAAGCAACATAGCTTCCTGCCAAAGGGGATGCCATTTGGTCTATGATTTCAATATCAGAATTTTCCGTAACTTCTATAAGAGATTCGATTTGAGAAGATAAACATGTAATAAACAAAAAATCTGTTTCTATGCGGGTACCTTTCATTCCTATTGGGTTGCCGTATGTTTTGACACCATCAACTCTATACTCTGTAGGTATTTCGTGTAGTACATATCTATTTAAAAAACTTGGAGCTGCAGCATCTTTTGCAGTTTTAAGTGCAATGTCTAAATCAAGCTCTGTGACCTCTTGGTCTGCTCGAGATATTATTGCTTCTCCTGTTGCCCGTGTTTCGTTTATGGAAATACTACCTATTGCAAGAAAACCATTTTTCAAAGGTACGCGCGCAGCTTGTTCTGCTGCGCGTTTTGCGATTTTGATACTTTCTGTTACCTCGTCCTTGTTTATGACGTAGCCTTTGTGCATTCCGCGAGTAGTAGAACTGCCAGTACCAATCACCCTTAGTGACTTAATATTTTTGTCAATTACTTCCTCTACAACGACCATTTTTATCTGGTACGTCCCGATATCTATTCCTGTTACTATTCTTCGTGTCATGTGTAATAAATTGTTTTTTCACAAATTTTGAAAGTAAATTCCATTCGTGTTTATCCATTGTAGTGCCGTGTCGGTATCCTTTCAAATGCAGTAAACCGTGGATAAACAAAAAAACGGTGAATTCATAGGGTGAAATACCAAATTTGTGTGCATGTTTTGAGGCTATTATTGGACAAATAATTATCTCGCCGTGTTTATTTCCAACTTTATACGAGAGCACGTTTGGGACGTATGTTTTTTTACGCATAAGAACATTCAAACGTTGGGCGCGTATTTTTCCAGCAAATACCAGAGATATTTCCCACTCTGGTAGAATCTCGTTTGCTATTTTTGGAAACAGCAAACCCGGCACTTCGTGCCGGGTAAAGTTGCGAATGTTTAAGTCACTCATGTGGATATATTATCTACGACGACCTTTTCTTATTGTAGGGTCTATTTTTCCAAGTTTTACTAGCATGTTGTAGTCTTGTCTGCGTGACATTCCAACTAGTGCTCTTTTGTGTCCAACGTTTTTTGAGATAACGCGAGAGTAGTATCTGCGTTGACGCATTATACGAACAACGTTCGTGCCTTTTGCACGACGTGAGAAACGACGAATTAGAGCTACAGAACTTTCGTTCTTTCCGCGACTAACTTCTGTTTGTATTGCGCCAACCATGTGTTCGATAATCTAACATAAGTACTTGTGTGTTGTCTAGTCTTCCAACATTTCAAATACAATACAGATTTTGATGTTATTACTAAATTGCTGCTCTAAGGCTTTTAATTAAAGTATTTATAGGTATTGCTGTTTCTGAGTATGTATTCCTGTCTCTGAGCACTGCAACGCCTTCTAGAGCCTCTTTGTGTCCTATGATAAGAAAATATTGAGGGTTAATTGCTTCAGCTAATCTCATCTGTTCGTTTAGTGACCTAATACCAATCATTTGAGAAATAGGTAAACGTGAATTCCGTATCTCTTCTGCTAAATTCATACTAATCAGTTTTGCTTTGTCACCTATATGCAGAAACATAACTTTTGGTTTTGTTGGTTTTCGTACACCAGAAACGGTGTTTCTGTTTGTAGTTAGTCGAACTATAGCGGTTGCGCTTGGTATTGGTTGGTCAAAAAAATGTGATGTGATGTTGTTGTATCTAGAACCCCACACCATTCTTTTATCATCTTTGCGTAACTCAAAGCATGTTTCAGACCATACTCCTGCTCGTGAGATTAATTTTGGTGTAAGTGTATATGGAATATTTGTTTCTTCAAGGAAATCAAGAACTCCTTCAAAGTGTTTTCTGCTTGCTTCTGACAGGTGGTCTATAGATGATGGTAAGTCGTCTCTAATAGATTTAGATATTAGAGATTCTGTCGCCTCAAATACGTCTCGTTTTGCACATTCAACACAATCTGGCGGAAGTGCATCGCCGTGTTTTCTGAAATAGTTACTAAGCTCACGTGCAAAACGTGCTCGTGTTTCTTTATCTCCAACGCTGTTTAGGTGCAACGTAAGGTTTGTTTTTAGTATGTCTTCTGTAAAAGCTTGTGCTGCACGCATTAACACAATGTCAGCGATTGCGTGCGGTACTCCTAGTGCATGAAATTGTACGATTGCTTGTTTCGGAGCTTTTCGTCCTGGCGTTATGTTTGTGTGCCATACGAATAATGGTTCCATTGTAGATGGTGTAAGTCCAGCGTCACGTACTTGTTTTAAAAAAGCTGCGACTGTTTGTGCCATTGGGTCGAGCTCTTTAAGGTTTAGTTTTTCTGGATATGGACGTTTTGGAGGTTTGTTACCTTTTGCAGCTTCAGCCAAAGAAGCGAATGGTGCAAAGCCATAATAATTTCCGATAGAGTATGCTTTACGTAAAATGTCTTCTGGGTGTGGCAATGCGTTTTCACTCATGGCGTTATTATTGGGTCAAACGGATGAACCCCTGGTAGTATTCCTGCTTTTGTTGGCGGGTATAAACGTAACAGTACACGTCCTATAATGTTTTTCGCTGGTAGTGGACCCCATACTCTAGAGTCTGAGCTTCTTGGTCTGTTATCTCCCATCATAAAATACTGAGTTGGACCAAGTGTTATTGATGAATTATAACTATTATCTCTTTCAGAAATATACGGTTCTTTTAGTGTTCTAGAATATCCGTTTGGTTCTGTGATTGTTGTAAATCCATTCTTAATTGTGACTGTTTCGCTAGGTAGTCCTATAACTCTTTTTATATAAAAGATTGAAGGGTCTCCTGGGTATCGAAATACGATAACATCACCTCTTTTAGGCTTGCTAAAGTCATATGTCAGTTCGTCAACTATCAAATAATTACCGTTTTCAAATGTTGGGTGCATAGACTCACCATCAACAACAAACGGTTGGGCAACAAAGAGCCGAATAGGCACAACTACTACTACCACTAGTAAAACAAAAGTGACAATGTCTCTAGTGATGCTGGTTGTTTTTTGCATCGTGTACACATTGTATGCTTTGTAACGCTCGCGTCAACTTTTTACAAAAAACTTTATATTTTGCGTGTGTTAATTATTTTATTTTTACAAAAAACTTTTTATAAAAAACACAAAACTTACTTTTGTTGCTGAAAATAGATAGATAATAATTTATTTGGTCTTTATGTATGTAGTGCAAGTTTCGCATGCTACACTAAAGTTACTATGTCAGTTTTTATAGTAGGTTTGGGCAATACTGGTGGGGAATACGCTAAAACGCGACACAATGCCGGTCGTATGGCTGTAGAGTTTCTTGCAAAAAAAGAAGGTGTAGATGATTTCAAACTTAAAAAGACTGCAAATGCTCTAGTCGTTACAGATTCAATTTGTAACGCTAAAACTTCACTTATTTTGCCTGAAACAATGATGAATTTGTCAGGTAAGTCTGTTTGTACTTTCGTAAAATCTAAAAAATCAGCATCAAACTTAGTTGTTTTGCGTGATGATTTAGATTTACCTCTCGGTATTATAAAAATGACGTTCGGGCGTGGTTCTGGTGGTCATAAAGGTGTCGAAAGTATAATGAGAGCAATCAAAACAAAAGATTTTGCACAAATTAAAATAGGTATCTCATCAGCGACACCAAAAGGGAAGTTAAAAAAACCAAACGGGGAAGATAAGGTTATCAAACATGTTGTCGGTAAGTTTTCACCAAAAGAAATGTTATTGCTGAAAAAGGCATTGAAAAAGGCAGCCGAAACAGCATGTTTATTTGCTAGTAGCGGAACTGAGGAGGCTGTAATGTTTGCAAATACCAATTAACAATTAAAATAAAAAAACACGAGCACTATGTACTCGTGTTTTTTTATTTAGATTTCGTTATTTCTTTTTCTCTCCTAGATACGTAAGAGTCATTCTTTGTTCTTGTGGTTCAAACAAGCTTATTTTGAATGGGTAACGTTTACCAAGCTCTAGTGTATCGCGCAATGCTTGTGGACTCTCAAATTCACTAATGTGTACCAATCCTGCTACACCTTCTTCTATTGAAGCTAGTGCTCCGTGTTTGTTGTATTTGATTATCACACCAGAAGCCTCCATGCCCTTTTTATGACGTTTGCCAGCTGTGTGCCATGGGTTTTCTTTCAAAGCTTTGATTGATAGAGATACTTTTCCGTCTTTTATCTCTATAACCTTAACTTTTACAGGGTCACTAACTTTGAATAGAACATGAGGGTCTTCAACAAGTCCCCAGTCAAGCTCACTTATGTGTACTAATCCTTCTAGTCCAGACTCTATTTTTACAAATACACCAAAGTCAACAATTCCAGTTACTTCTCCTTCAAGAACATCACCAACTTCGTATTTGTCTATAATGTTTGCTTTCTCTTCATCTTCAGCGCCTGTACGTTCTGAGAATATAAGTTTTCCTTCTTTTGGATCTGCTGTAATTATTCTTACGGTGGATGTTTTACCTACTAGCTGTTGCAATTCAACAAGTATTTTATCTTTATCACCGTCTGAAACGCGTGGATAGTGGTCTTTTGATAGTTGACTTGCTGGTAGGAATCCACGAATACCTTGCCATGTCATTATAAGTCCACCCTTGTTTGCTTCTTCTATTGTGAGTGTGTAAATAGTTTCTGCAACAATTGCTTGTTCTGCTTCGCCCCATATAGCAGCTTGTCGTGCTTCTTTCAATGAAAGTTCTATGTAACCTTCAAATCCAGATAGTTCAACAACTTTTGCAGTAATAGTATCTCCAAGGTTCGCTTTCCTAAGAACATCTGCAGCGTTTAGATATTCTCGTCCATATATAAGTCCTGTACCAAATGGAGGTAGGTCTACGTACAAACGTCCTCGCCCTGATGCAATTATTGTTCCTTCTATTAAATCACCTTGTTTTGGAGGTGTTGGTATTTGCTCTGCAAATTTTACCATTGGACTTTCTTGGTCGATGATAGTATTCACAAAAACCTGTTGTTTTTCTTCAGTCATAATTTATTTATAGTGATGGGTTTGTAGTGAATACTGAAACATTTCACAAAAATTTCAGGGTTAGTTCACTTACGGCTTCTAATAAGAACCATCACTTAATGTACTTGTGGAGGATAACAGGGAATGTTTGTTTTGTAAATAAAACAAAATACGCAATTAGTTGTTGGTTTAGATGTTTTTTCAATACAAATGTTATTAATTTATAAATATAAATTGAAATATATCAGTTAATGTATTCATTTAAATCTCTCCATATCTATATTGTCATTTTTAATACCAGTTTCTAGTAGCTGATGTTTGATTGATTCCATAAAAGGTACAGGTCCACACAATGAAAATAAAACATCGTTACTTACGTGTGTATATTTTTTAATCATTTTAATATCAATATATCCATTTTCATATTTTTCTGAATTGTCATCCGTCAATGTAAAAATAATTTGTATATGAGTATGATTTTTTGATATTTCTTCCAAATCATTTAAAAAAACAATGTCTTTCTTGGTTTTGTTGCTATATATAAGAGTTATTTTATTGTTTAGATTTTTTTCTGAAACATATTTAATAGCACTCATAAACGGTGTTATGCCAATGCCACCAGCTAAAAATACTATGTTTTTGTTTTTCTCATCAAATGTAAAAAATCCATTTGGTTTAGATAGTGTAACCATATCTCCAATCTTTAATTTAGAAACTTTTTGAGTAAAGTCACCATGTACTTTAATTGCTAATTGAATTAGTTTTTTATTTGTTGGGGAGCTGCTAATGGAAAAAGGTCGTGATTGTTTTGTGTTGTTTATATTTTCAATTGAAAGCATTGTGTATTGACCTGATATAAAACTAAACACACTACCTATTTTTGGTTGTAGTTCTAGAATTACAACGTTATTACTATATTTTGATTTTATTACTATATATTGCTCGTTCATAAAATGTTCATTTTAAGGTGGTGTATATAAAATACGCCACCATGTAACTGAATACTTTATTATCCAATGTACTCCCAAACGTCTTCATCTGGTTTCTTTGGTCCATCTTCAGTGCCAGCAAAACATAGTGGGCATATCAAGAACAAAACATCTTGTTCAATATGTTTTGGAAGAAATTCAACAATCAATCCGCAGACTACACATTGATATTTTCCAGCTTGTGGTACTTTTTCTCCAACTTTAAATAGTTTCTTTTCCATATGTGATTATATTAAATCAGTTATTAATTATTGTATGGTTAGTGTTTTTGTACGTACGAACTATTTAAGATTATTATGGTCACTTTAGTTTGTAAAGTAGTTACAAAAAGTATAGTATGTTTGGTATGAGCAAATATGCAAACAAAAAAACATCTTGTCCTGTTGAAACTACATTAAATGTAATTGGGAAAAAATGGACGGTATTGATAATAAGAGACCTTTTAAAAAGTACTATGCGTTTTGGTGAACTATTAAAATCATTGCATGGAATAAGTCCACGTACATTATCTGCGAGACTTAGTGAGTTAGAAGAGTATGGTGTTCTGAAAAAGAAAGTATATCCAGTTATTCCGCTAAAGGTTGAGTATTCTTTAGATAAAAAAGGATATGAACTTAGACTTATTTTAGACCAAATGTCCGTGTGGGGTTCTAATTATTAAACAGAAATAAAATATACGTACATTTTCGCGAATGTTTATATATATGGTAAAATAGTTACTATATATGGTCATAACTCATCACACAGGACAATGTTTCAAGGTAACTTTTGGCGACCTTGTTCTTGCTTTTGGTCCGATTGATAAGAAATCAAAACTAAACGCCGTTCGTTTTGGAGCGGATATAGCGTTGGTTTCTTACAATAATATAGACATGAACGGCGTTAGCGAAGTTAAGGGTAGTGGTAAGGATTTGTTCATAATTAGTGGTCCTGGCGAATACGAACGATCTGGTGTAACTACGCAAGGTTTTTTAACAAAAAGTAGATATGGACTAAATGATGACCAAGAAGATGCAGTTAACACAATGTATCTGGTTGAATTAGAGGGTATGACTATTTTGTATGCTGGGGCATTAAATAATCCAGAACTTACAAAAGAGGCTCGTGAATCTATAGAATCTGTTGATATAATGTTTGTACCTGTCGGTGGAAATGGTGTTTTAGATTCAACAGCGGCTCGTAAACTTATAGCTTCAGTAGCTCCTAAGATTATTATACCAATGCATTGGAATGGCATTGGTAATGACAAATCACTAGACCTTTTCCTTAAAGAAAGCGGAGATAAGCATGAAACTGTTGATAAACTAACAATAAAAAAGAAGGACATGATAGACAAAGATGGTGCTATTATAGTAGTAACGTCATAAATACAATGATGAATTTTATTAAAAAACTACAAGCAAAACCAGTACATATACGAGAACGTATAGTCTACGGAACTGCAGCTGGTATTACAGCTGTTGTTGGTGTGCTTTGGTTTACGTCATCACTTATGACAATTAATGGTATTCTTTCATACAAGCAGCCAACAAAAGATTCTCACGGTTCTGTAACTAATACGGCATCCGTAGTAAACTCAACTGATTCTTCGTCTGGTTATTTAACTGCAGCAGCAGCAATGTCCGTTGGTGCAAAACCTAACTCAAAACCAAGGTTGCAGGTTGTAAATGTTAGGCGCGTTTCTACGGTTGCAACAAGTACCCCAAAGGAGAAGACAGTAATTTCTTTTTAATACATGACAGACAAAGACAACAAAAACAAAAATATGGATTCATCTGGTGATAACGGTAGAATTATAGACCAGAATATTACGAATGAAATGAGCTCTTCGTATGTTGATTATGCTATGTCGGTTATTACGACACGTGCATTACCTGACGTAAGAGACGGGTTAAAACCAGTGCATAGACGTATTTTGTACGCAATGCATGGACTTGGTTTGTCATCGTCATCAAGATTTAGAAAATCTGCTGCTGTTGTTGGAGACGTGCTTGGAAAATACCACCCACATGGTGATAGTTCTGTATATGATGCGATGGCTAAAATGGCTCAAAGTTTCTCGTATAGATATCCACTTGTTTTTGGACAAGGAAACTTTGGTTCTATAGATGGAGACTCTCCAGCCGCTATGCGTTATACGGAAGCAAAAATGTCTCGTATTGGAGAAGAGTTGCTTCGTGATATAGAAAAAGACACCGTAGAATGGAGGCCAAACTACGACGCAACCAGAGACGAGCCTAAGGTTCTGCCGTCAGCGTTACCGAACCTTTTGCTAAACGGTACCCTTGGTATTGCAGTTGGAATGGCAACAAACATACCTCCACACAACTTGAGAGAAGTTGTGGCTGCGTCTTTGCATCTTATAGATAACCCAAAGGCGACTATAGATGATTTATTGAAGTTTGTTAAAGGTCCTGATTTTCCGCTTGGTGGAGTAGCTTTTAACCAAGAAGACATTAAACACGCTTACGCAAACGGTAGAGGAGGTGTTGTTGTTCGTGGAGAAGCTGAGATAATAGACGGAAACAAAGGTGCATCAATAATAATTACTTCAATTCCATATCGTGTTAACAAAGCAGAATTGATAACAAAAATAGCAGACCTTGTTCGTGATAAAAGAGTAGAAGGAATTAGAGATTTACGTGATGAATCAACATCTGACATACGTGTTGTTGTTGAACTGAAAAATACGGCATTCCCTCAGTCCGTTTTGAATACTATATATAAACATACAGAACTTGAGAGTACTTTCCATTACAATGTTCTTGCGCTTGTTGGGGGTGTTCCTGAAACATTGTCTCTTAAGGGTATGCTTGAGAATTTTGTACAACATAGACATGTCGTTGTGCGACGTCGTACAGAATTCGAATTACGTAAAGCACAAGATAGAGAACATATATTACTTGGGTTGTCTAAAGCCCTAGACCATATAGACGAAGTAATCGCAATCATTAAGAAGTCTGCAGATGTTCCAACCGCATCACTTGCTTTGCAAAAGAAATTTAAGTTTTCAGAAAAACAGACAATAGCTATCTTAGCAATGCGTCTTCAGACTCTTGCTGGTCTTGAACGTAAAAAGATTGAAGACGAAATAAACGAGCTCAAAAAATTAATCAAAAAACTAAAAGATATTCTTTCCTCTGATAAAAATATTTATGAAGTTGTTAAAACGGAATTGATTGAGTTGAGTAAAAAATACGGAGACGATAGGCGTACAAAAATCATGAAAGGTGGAGTTAAGAACATTTCTCTAGAAGACCTTATTCCTGACGAAGAGTCTGTACTTGTTCTAACACAAGGTGGTTATGTAAAACGCACAAATCCAGATGAATATAAAAAACAAAAACGTGGTGGAATTGGCGTTATTGATATAGCGACGAAAGAAGAGGATATTGTTACGCATTTCTTGGTTGCGTCTGCGCATTCTGACTTGCTGTTCTTTACAGACCATGGCAAAGCATATCAACTGAAAATGTATGACCTTCCTGAAGGGAACCGCGCAACAAAAGGAAAGAGTATTATGAACTTCTTGCCAT
Organism: uncultured Candidatus Saccharibacteria bacterium; assembly: GCA_964473795.1. Lineage (GTDB taxonomy): Bacteria > Patescibacteriota > Minisyncoccia > Phycocordibacterales > Phycocordibacteraceae > C7867-001. The sequence goes on from CAYYQT010000007.1 coordinate 17,344, forward strand.
TGGCATCTGACGAAAAGGTAACTTCTATACTACCAGTACAGAAAGGAGCAAAATGGGAGGCCTATTCTATAGTTTTTGTAACACTTAACGGTATTGCAAAACGTGTTGCTGCAAAAAGTTTTTCCGATGTACGAAAGTCTGGAATTATTGCGATATCATTAAAAGGTAATGATAGACTGGTTTGTGCTTCTCTTGCAGAAACAGCTGACACTGTTTCTGTAGTGTCATCAAAAGGACAATCAATACGTTTTAATGTAGATGATGTTCGTGAAATGGGCAGAACAGCTGGGGGCGTTCGTGGAATGAATGTTAAAAAAGGTGATTTTGTTGTCTCTGCCGAAATAGTTTCTTCTGATGCAAAAGACGCTTCGCTGCTAGTGATAATGAGTAAGGGTTATGGAAAAAGAACAATGATTACAGAATATAAAGTACAAGGTAGGGGAGGTTCTGGAATCAAAACAGCAGAAGTGACTTCAAAAACAGGGGAAATTATTGGAGCAAAAGTAATGACTGGCAATCTTGATGATCAAGAAATAGTAGTTGTATCTAAAAAAGGTCAAGTGATACGAACTGGTGCATCTGAAGTGCCGGCGCTTTCTCGAGCAACACAAGGTGTCCGCATAATGAAAATGCATGCAGGAGACAGTATTGCGTCTATGGTGGCAATTTAGTTTTTATGCCTGTTGATTACGTAGGTGTATATAGTTTCTAGCTTGGTATACTTTAATATATGAATTTCATAGATCCAAAAACTACAATACAACAAATGGGATTGCGTGAAGGTATGAAGGTTGGTGATTTTGGAGCTGGTTCTGGACACTACACACTTGCTGCAAGTCATATAGTTGGAACAGATGGGGTTGTTTATGCCATTGATGTTCAAGAAGACATTTTGAAACATATCGATTACTTAGCGAAACAGGACAATTTGAGTAATATAAAAACTGTATGGTGTGATTTTGAAAAAAAGTTCGGAACAAAACTGCGTGAAAATATATTAGATGCTGTGATACTTTCAAATGTTCTTTTTCAAATAGAAGATAGATATTCTGCAATAGAAGAAATTAAAAGAACACTCAAGCCTGGAGGGGTTTTGCTTGTTGTCGAATGGTCTGGTTCGTACGGAGGTATAGGTCCAGCTCCTGAAAGTGTAATTACACAAAAAGAAGCTGAGGAAATATTTACAAACGCTGGATTTAGTAAGGTAAAGGACACAACACAAGGAAAGCATCATTATGGGATAGTTTTTTCTTTGTCATGAAAAACATATCTGTATTTCAAGCGGTACTTCTTGCGGTATTTGGAGCACTTGCTCTTGGTGGTATTGTTGTGTTTTCAACATATTCTGGTTCGTCAAAAAATAAAGTAACAATTGGAAATGTTGTTATATGGGGTGTTCTGCCAAACACTGAAATGAGAACTGCGTTAGCCGAGATTTCTAAACAAAATCAAGATTTTAAAAGTGTTACTTATGTAGAAAAAAAACAGTCTGAGTTTGAAGCTGATTTGTCCAAGGCTATAGCAACAGGTAAGGCTCCTGATTTGGTTTTGATATCACAAGATAATATAATCCCATTGACTAATGAAATCAGACCAATTCCATATGCGTCTCTTCCTAAGCGTAATTTTCTAAACGCATTTGCTGATATTTCATCTATTTACCTAGGTCCAAACGGTGCATATGGAATACCAATTGCGATAGACCCAATGATGCTTTATTACAATAGGCGGTTACTTTCTTCTGCTGGTATAGTATCTCCACCTAAAACATGGGATGCTCTTTCAGGCTTAGTTCCTAGAGTTGTAAAATTAACCAAATCACAAAATGTTTCAAGAGCGCTAATTGCATTTGGTTCATATAATAATGTAAATAATGCGTACGGAGTTTTGTCCACGTTGTTTTTACAAGCTGGAGTGCCTCTAGTAACAAGAAATAGCAAAGGAGTATATCTTACGTCTTTTGGTATAAACGGTGCAGAAACAGATAACATAACATCTCCTGGTGTATCTGTTGTTCGTTTTTATACTGAATTCGCAGACCCAACGAAAGTGTCATATACATGGAACAGTACATTGCCAAAATCTAGACAAGAGTTTTTAGCTGGTAATCTAGCTCTTTACTTGGGGTATGCGTCTGAAGCTAGATTCATTTCTGAGGCGAACCCTAACTTATCGTTTGATGTATCGGTGATGCCTCAGCTTGCAGTAGCTCCAACAAAAACTGTATTTGCACGTGTGTACGCTTTTGCAATTCCACGTGGCAGTAGTAACCCTTCTGGTGCACTTCTTGCTGCGTCAAAAATGTCTTCATTAACAAATGAAAAAATAATATCAGACAAACTTGGTTTAGCTCCGTCGTTGCGTTCTTTGTTAGCAATTACGCCAAAAAATCCTATAACTAGTATTGTATATACGAGTGCAATAATGTCACGAGCGTGGCTTGCGCCATCTATAAATGTTACTAATAAGATTTTTTCGCGTATGATTAAAGAAGTGATTACTGGTAGTTCATCAATCGCACAATCTTTAACAAAAACAAAACAATCATTTATAGTAACTTTGCCATGAGACTTCCTGTTTTAATATCAATTATTTCTTTTGTAGTACTACTTATAGTGCCTGTTCATTTTAGTTTTGCCGCTAGTCCTTTTACTGTTAGTAATCCTTTTTCTAAAAGCAATCCATTTAAACTAAATACTACAGATTTAAATATTTCAAAAACACAAACTGGTGGCTCTGTATGCGACCCTTCAAAAGGACTTTGTAATCCACTTAAGGTTAATTCAATAAGTGAGCTGTTGACGACAATGCTAAGTTTCATTATTAAAATAGGAACAGTTGTTATTGTGTTGATGATGGTATATACAGGATTTAAGTTTGTTCTTGCTCGAGGAAATCCAACTGAAATACAAAAAGCACGTACAATGTTTATGTGGACGATTATTGGCGCTGTGGTTATACTTGGTGCACAAGCAATAGCGCTTGGTATAGCTTCAACTGTAAAAAATATAGTTTCCTAATTTATGACCTTTGAACAATTTGTTAACTCAATCGTGACTTTTATAAACCAATTAATTGTACCTGTTATTTTTGCTTTGGCATTTTTAACTTTCATATGGGGCGTGTTTGATTTGTTTTTCCTTAGTGTCGGAGATGTACAGAAACAAAGTAGAGCTCGTTCTTTCATATTGTATGGATTGATAGGAATGGCGGTTCTATTCTCGGTATGGGGGCTTGTCTCTATTTTATTAAAAACATTTGGTTTGTAATACAGCTATCATGAAAAAAGTATCATTTATTCCAATCATTCTTGAAGTAGTTCTTGTTCTTTTTGTAGGTATATTTTTACCTGAGCATGTTGTAATGGCTAAGAGTATTGTATCTGATGCAACAAGTTTAAAAGACTTAATAATAAATACAATTAACGGAGTATTTGTTCCTGTTATTTTTTCAACAGCTTTCATAGTATTTTTATGGGGTATCTTCAAGTATTTTATAGCTGGTGCAACTGATCCAGAAGGACAAAGAAAAGGGAAACAACTTATTTTTTATGGGATAGTAGGGTTTGCAATTATGGTTTCAGTATGGGGACTTGTAAACATTCTTGTAAATACGTTTGGGCTAGCTGGAACAACAAAACCAGCTTATCCAAAACTATAAACCCTATTTAGCAATTGTTTCGGTATCACCACAATGATTCTGAATCTATAGAAAAAGTTATCCATTTTGGTAACAACATTATTTGTTTAGATATTAAACTGTTCGGCCAAGAGTTTAATGGTATTTTTATAACTAGAGTTCGTGTATGTTTTTGTACAACTTGTCTATCTGGCATTTTTAGTATTTTGTAGTCACTAATTATTTTTCTTATAAAATCTTCTCCTTCTGAAAGTTGCTCTTGTGATGTTCCTGTAATTTTAATTACTAACAGATGACCGTATGGTGGATAACTTAGCGTTTTTCGTAATTCAGTTTCTTCATCGAAAAATATATTAATATCTTTTTTTTCTAAAGAAGTAAATACAGTATCGTCTGGTCTACGAGTAGCTATATAAACATTGTTTGTTTTATCTGCTAGTGTAATCACCATGTGCATCAAACGTTCTCTAGATCGCCAAAATGGTAACGCTAATAAAGAATCAGCTGATGCTATTACTCCAACGTCATAAGGGGTGTGGTCGTTTAACCAAGGGAGTACAGATTCTGTTCCAACAATAATAGAACCTTGTTCTTTAAACTTAGAAGATATACGCCTTGCAGATGCTGGCGTTTTTATTGTGTCTGAATCGAAACGTATTATGTTTGCTTCGGGTATAGTTTTGTTAAGTTCTTCTATTACACGTTCGATTCCAATACCAAGAGGTAATAAGTTCCAACTACCGCACGTGTCGCAAATCACATCTACATCACGTAGTATCTTTCCATCAGCTGAGCGAAGTACTCTTGTTTTGTTAATTGTTGCAAGCGAAAGTGCACGCCCTTGTTCGTCACGTACGCTATTACCACAATCTCTACATATAACAGATGGCGAATACCCTTTACGTACCACTATTACAACAGCTCTACCGCCATTTTTAATAGTGTGTGACAACTTACTACTTATTACATCTGGAACAGCTTTAAATACGTTAGTTGATTTTTTCGTATCAACTTTTTTTTCACGCATGTCTATAATTTTCATTGGTGTTTTAATCGTTTTGTTTAGATTGTTTTTTATATTTTCTGGTCTTGTGTCGGTTCTGATAGGGTAGTCTCCTATTGTTAACGGAACGGACAGTTCTTCGGCTAAGTTTTTAATAGCTGTTCGTATATCTATGTTTGGTTGGGTGATATTTATCCAACTGTTTGCACTCTCTCGTTCAATTATAATTCTAGAAAATTTCTTAATTGGTGTGAATGCAAAGTATGGTGTTGTTACAATAACCTTTGCTTTTTCCGCCTCTTCAAATGCTTTTTCGCGTTTTTTGACACTTAGCTCTCCAGTTATAAGTACAGAGTTGTCTATAGCTTTTGTAATTTGTACACACTCAACAGTAGTCGGCGCGACTATAAGTAAATTATTATTTTGTATGTAACTTTTGTATTTTTCTATACGTTCTTCGCGCGGTTTTTCTATATATGAGACAGTGTGTTTATTTTCTTTGGAAGTTTTTATTTCTTGGAATTTATGCGAAAGAATTGATTCTGGAAATAATATTTTGAAAACAGATCCGACTGTACTTGCGTTATAAATAGCAGTTTTCTCTGCGGCAAGTCTGTAACAGTCAGGTATTTTTCCAGTTGAATGTATGTTGCCTGACTTGAGTATAAAGTTAGCTTTTTTAATAGATTCTTTTGCTTCTATTACTGGTATACATGAAGTTACTATTCCCGTAACAATTTTATTTCGTAATGGTACAGATACAATTGTTCCAACAGATAATAAGTTTCGAGAACGGTATGACAGAGAACCTTGTGGAATGTGGCGTGAGAAAAGTATAACTTCAATAACAAACATGAGTATTTATTATAGCGACAGAGTGTAGACTGACGACTGGTCTGATACTACAACCGTACCATCAGATAAGGTATTCATTTTTGGTGCAATTCCGTGAAGAACTGAAACAAATGTTCTTGGTGCTCTTGGGTCAAGCGATATGGCAAATATGTTTTGTCCAATAATTGCCAAAAGCGCATCTTTTCTATTTGGAAATACAAGAAGCGAAGTTAGTTTTTTTGTTTTTGGGAATATAACTGTTTTTGCACAAGAGTTATCTATACATAAAAATGGTGGTGGGGTACAAGTTTGTGTTGTTACTGGACGTGCAACTATTTCGTTTGAGCTAGAAACGTAAACTAATGCACAACCACCAGAAAGAGAGAGTGGTTTTCCTATTGTAGGTAGTTTAGATTTGCTAATAGCTAATCTGGCTTTCTTTGCTGAAACGCCCGTTAACAATGTTCCAGATATTGATTTTGGTATCAGCAGTGCTCTCACGGTTGCGTTAGCGTTGCTTGGTATTGTAACCAGTCCAGCCCATGGAGAATAGTTTTTTGATGAGACAAGTATTGTGTGGTTGCCGGGCATCAGGTTTATTGTCATGAAGTTTTCTATACTTTTACCTCGTGGGGCATAGTCAGCAAATACAGAAGAGTCTTTTGGAATGTCTGTTATCGTTAGTGTGTAGGTTTTAACTAGTGATATGTTTGGTCCTATTCTGTAACCAGCAGCATAAAGACTACCAACTGATATAACCAGTATTGAAAAAAGAGAAATAACTAACCACCATTGCTTTAGATGCTTCATATAGACAGCATAACAAGAACTAGCCTCCACGTCATTTTGATTTTTCTATTTTTGCACCAAGACTTTGTAGTCTGCTAACAATATCTTCATAACCACGATTGATAGTATATATGTTTCGTAATACAGAGTGTCCTTTTGCGCCAAGCATTCCAGCCACAAGCATTGCTCCAGCACGAAGTACGGGCGGGCAAACCATTTCTGCTGGTCTTAGCTCCGTCTTACCTGTGATTGAAATCCTGTGAGGGTCTAGAAGTAATGTCTCTGCACCTAGCCTGTCTAGTTCTGTGTAATAAATAGCGCGTTTGTCATATACCCAGTCATGCAACATTGTAGTTCCTTTTGCTTGTGTTGCAATGACAGCAAAAAATGGAAGATTGTCCATGTTTAATCCTGGGTATGGTCGTGGGTGTATTCGTTCTGGAAATGAAACTAAGTCAGATGGTTCTATGTCTATATCGACAAGTCTCGTTACTTCGTTTTCTGAAAAACCAATATCGGTAATTGAATATACTAGACCCATTTTACCAAGTATCGCTAGCTCTATTTCTAGAAAATCTATAGGTGCTCGTTTGATTGTGATTTTTGAGTTTGTTGTTATTGCAGTAGCTATGAAAAACATACTGTCTATAGGGTCTTCACCAACACTGTATGTTATGTCGTTTTTAATTAAATCACCTCCAGTTATGGTTAGTGTTGTTGTTCCAATTCCATCAATAACTACTCCTAGTTTTTTCAAAAAACCACAAAGCTCCTGTACTTGATAATTTGCAGATGCGTATTTTATTACTGTTGTTCCTTTTGCTCCAGCTGCTGCTAGTAATGCGTTTTCTGTAGCTGTGTCGCTAGATTCATACATTATTATTTCAGAACCAACCAATCCGTTATGTTTTATTTTATATGTATCAGCACAAGCTTCTATTGAAACTCCAAATTTTTCCAATGCATATAAATGTGGTCGTACAGTTCGAGTACCAAGTCTACATCCTCCAGATTGTGGTATTTCAAAAGAGTTAAAATGGTGTAAAAGCGGACCTATGAAAAGTAAAATACTACGAGTTCGCATAGCGGCAACGCTGTCTATTGTGTCTAGTGAAAAAATGTCTGGCGGAGTAAGTGTTAAGGTATCTTCTGACCATGTAATTGACATTCCTATTGAACGAAGCACTTCAACAAGCCTGTGAACTTCTTCTATGTTTGGCATGTGCGTAAGCGTTGTAGTGCCTTTGTTTAGCATAGATGCGGCAAGTAGAGCAACAGCGCCGTTTTTTGAGCGACTTGTTGTTACTGACCCTGAAAGTTGAACACCACCATCAATTATGAAGTTTAGACTATCTGGAAGTGTCATATTAAAAACATAATAACACTTGTTTTGTTAATGGTCATAAAAACGTCTAAAATAGTGGTTTGTGGCGAGTCTTTTAAATACGAGTTATGATAAGCGAAATAATATGTCTTTTTTATTCCCAAAGATAGGTATTGATTTAGGTACAACAAATGTTCTTGTGTATGTTCCTGGTAAGGGCGTTATTTTAAACGAACCATCTGTTGTTGCTGTCTCTACAGAAAACAACAAGGTTCTGGCAATAGGAACAGAGGCAAAACAAATGATTGGTAGGACACCAGATAATGTTATTGCGTATAGACCGATGAAGGATGGCGTTATAGCGGATTATCGTGTTACAGAGGCAATGTTGCGTTACTTCATGCGCAGGGCTCTTGGTTGGAATATATTTAGACCTTCAGTACTTGTGTCTGTGCCAGCTGGAGTTACATCAACAGAAAAAAGGGCAGTTATTGAAGCAGCAGTAAAAGCTGGAGCAAAAGATGCTTTTGTTGTTAAGGAGCCAATTCTTGCAGCAATTGGTGCTGGTATACCAATTCACGAACCTATGGGAAGAATGATTGTTGATATTGGCGGAGGTACTATTGACGTTGCTGTTATTTCGCTTGGAGGAATAGTTGCGTCTACAAGTGTTAAATGTGCTGGAAACAAATTAGATAGAGCAATTATTGATTATGTAAAAAAACAATATAACTTAGCAATAGGGGACAGGACTGCAGAAATAGCAAAAATAAAAGCTGGGTCAGCAGTGTCTGTTGTTGAAGAAGATACAGTGTCTATAAACGGACGCGATCTTGTATCTGGGCTTCCTCGCACGGTTGTGCTTTCTACAAACGCACTTGTTATCGCCATGAACAGAGAGCTTAAGGAAATGATGAGTGCCGTTAGAAAAGTCTTACAAGAAACTCCTCCAGAATTAGCTAGTGACATTATTGATAATGGAATAATTTTAACAGGAGGAACTTCTCAACTTAAAAATCTACCAGACCTTGTTCATTTACGTACTGGCGTAGGAGCTGTACTAGCAAAGGATGCGTATTATTGCGTTGTTCGTGGTACAGGCATAGCGCTTTCTCATCTCGACACATACAAGAAAAGCATAATAGCGAAGAGATAAACGATACTTCTAACATTAATGTTGTCTGCGGACGAGGTTGGTGTTTGTGGACCCTAGCGGACTCGAACCGCTCGCCTCATCCATGCCATGGATGCGCTCTACCAGATGAGCTAAGGGCCCTTTGTGTATATGCAAACAAATACTATGTTGTTTGTGTGTTTATACAATATAGTACATTTAATGAATAATAAAACTTTATACTTAGTAATATTTTCACATTATTAACATAACTTAAGCTGCTTATGGTAAGTAAGGGTATCATTTAGGTGCTTTGCTATAAGTAGTATTGTGCTGTTGATGTTGTAGAAGACGCTTTGAATAAGACTTTTAGAACAGGATATAATCAATACAAATTGATGTATTTACAACAAGAATGATTAGTGTTTCTTGTTGTGTTAATTCGGCAGTGTTAAGAAAAACAAAATAGTATTTTCTGTGTATGATTTTAATATATGTTCGAGGCTTTGACTAAAACGTAATTATTGTGTATAACCTAGTATATATATGTCGCAGAAAACTAATAGGGTTGTGAAAAAAACAAAGGTTAACACATCGGTTACTTTTGACAGTGTTGCCTTGGTTAATAAACTATTATCTGATATTCCTGATCGCACGCGCGATATAATAATTCGTCGTTTTGGTCTTGGAAAAACTACTACACGAGAGACTCTAGAATCCATAGGTCGCCGTGCTGGTATTACTCGTGAGCGTGTTCGTCAGATAGAAAATGCAGGACTTAACGCAATACGCTCTCTTGAGTCGTTTAATGATGCAGAGTCTATGTTTGAAGAGCTTCGTTTACATGTTTTGTCTCAAGGATGCATAGTTCCAGAAGACAGCTTATTGAAAAGTCTCTCGTCTACCGAAAGCGGCAGGAACTATTTTCGTTTTCTTTTAGTTGTTGGTAGTGCTTTTTTTAGAGAAAGAGAAACTGGTGATTTTTATGCTAGATGGCATGTTGATAAAAATATCGCAGAACACGTGCATAAAGCACTCTCTAGACTATATTCATCTTTGCCAGATGAAGACGTGCTGCAAGAAAGTAAATTGATAGACATGTTTATAGAGGAGTTAAAAGAAGTAAATGACGCCTATAGAGATGAGGCAGTTCTTAAACGTTGGCTTGCTTTGTCAAAACATATAGACAAAAACCCATTGTCTGAATGGGGACGCACAACATCGCCAGCTATTCGTACTAAAGGAATCCGTGATTATGCATATCTAGCGGTTAAGCGTCATGGCAAACCAATGCACTTTAGTGAAGTAGCAGAAGTTATAGGCGAATTATTTGCAAAAAAGGCTCATGTTGCAACAACTCATAATGAACTCATCAAAGACAAACGTTTTGTACTTGTTGGGCGTGGTTTATATGCTCTAAAAGAGTGGGGTTATGTTCCTGGAGTAGTGCGAGACGTAATACGTGAAGTGTTAGAGGAAAACGGACCATTAAAGAAAGAGCAGATTTTAGAAAAAGTGAAAAAAGTACGTTTCGTTAAAGACAATACAATTCTCGTAAACTTAAACGACACGAAATATTTCAAACGACAAAAAGGAGGTGTTTACATTCCAGTATAAATAACAAAACACACACAAATTCTGATTGTGTGTGTTTTGTTATACCCATCAAATACTTTTAACACATGGTAATGACTAGTATACTAAACATTACAAATGAGTATTCTTTATACTAAACGAGCGATTTATATCTATGGGAAAAATTAGTGAAAGTTTTAGGTCGTCTGATTTCTCTGGGAAACCTTGGGCTCTTTTGGCGTTTGGTATTGTAGTGTTGTTTATTTTTATAGCTATGTTTCCAGAGGTAACCACTCCTGCACTATCTTTGGCGTTGTTTCTGTCTCCGTTATGGTTACCTGTTTTGCTTGTGATTGGCGCGTATCATGAATGGCTAATTTATAAGAGGTCAGAGTTTATTGCTTCACAGGAGTATGTGTTACTCGAGATTAAACCTCCACGTTCTCACACGAAAACACCATTAGCAATGGAAACAGTTCTGGCTGGAATACACTTATCTCCTGGAGAAAGTACCTGGTATGCACGTCTTGTACAAGGGAAAGTACGTCCATGGTGGTCTCTAGAAATAGCTTCGATAGGAGGTACTATACATTTTTTCATATGGACGCGAGTGGCTTTTCGTAGGACTGTCGAATCTCAGATTTATGCGCAATATCCTGGTGCACAAGTAACAGAAGCTGTTGACTATACTCGTAAAATATCTGCAGACCCGTCAGAATGGGGTATGTGGGGTTGCGACTTTGACCACACAAAGCCAGACCCGTATCCAATAAGAACCTACATAGACTATGGTCTAGATAAAATCTCAAAAGAGTATGAACAAATTGACCCACTCGCAAATGTTCTGGAGTTTATGGGTTCGATAAATCCTAATGAACAAATATGGTTACAAATTATAATTCGTGTACATAAAGGAGAAAAGTATAATGCTAAAAATGTGTCTGGTGGTACATATACATGGACAGACGAAGCAAAGAAACTCATACAAGAACTTAGAGCAAAGACTGTTGGGAAGGTTAAATATAAAGATGTGTTTACAGGAGAAATGCGAGAAACTGAAGGTTTCCCAAACCCTACAAAAGGCGAGTCAGAAACAATGGCTGCCATAGAAAGAAATGTATCAAAGCTTGGTTTTGATGTTGGTATACGTTCTGTATATATTTCTGAAAAAGACAGTTTTCAACCAGTAATTATTGCTGGTCTTGTTGGTATGTATAAACAGTTTAGTTCAACAGGAATGAATAGTTTCAAACCTTCAGGATGGATGACAGCGTATAATGATTATCCTTGGGAAATCGGTATTAAAAAAAGAAGAAGTAGAATGCTTAAGCTCATGATAGATGCGTATCGTAGACGTTCGTACTTCTTTGCTCCATACAAAACACCTTATATGATAATGAGTACAGAAGAGCTCGCAACTATCTACCATATACCGTCTGCTGCTGTTGTTACACCTACGCTGACACGCGTTCAGTCAGCTACTTCTGCAGCGCCAGCAAACATACCTACATAACATGTGTATATCTAAAAAATATAGAACATTATGTAATGTTATTAAAAGTTCTTATGATGGAAATAAGGTTTTCTACCAAAGAAGCATCTTGGTTGTAGTTATTATTGTTGTATTTTTTTATTTTATATTTCTACAACCAGCCAAAGGTTTCGCAACAAATACTGTAATTGCTATTCATAGAGGTGACACTGCGCAAAAAATATCTGTAACACTTGCAAACAAAAAAATAATACAAAATCCAGTTTTATTTAAAATAATCGTCCGTGTTGCTGGTGGTGTAAGTGGCGTAAAAGCTGGAGTATATCGTTTTAATAAACCAGTAGGTCTGGTGGTTGTTGTTTATAGACTACTTACTGGAGAATTAGGTATCGTACCTGTAAACATAGTTTTCCCCGAAGGAATTACTTCGTATAGAATTGGTAAATCTCTTTCTGTAAAGTTTCCGAACATATCATCTGATAATTTTAATAAAATTGCAGAAAGTGATGAAGGATACCTGTTCCCTGACACATATACGTTTATGCCAGATGTAAATACAAAAACAGTAGTTACAACAATGCTAAATAATTTTAATACACGGATAGCTTCAATAACTCCTGAGATAAAAAAATCGGGGCATTCATTAAAAAATATTGTAATAATGGCATCGTTACTAGAAAGAGAAGCTCGAACATTAGAAGAAAAAAGATTAATTTCTGGAATACTTTGGAATAGAATCAAAATAGGTATGCCTCTTCAGGTAGATGCTGTCTTTGGTTATATCTTTAACAAGCCAACATTTTCACCATCACTAAAAGATTTAAAAGTAGACTCACCATACAATACTTATACGCACAGAGGACTGCCTCCAGGACCAATAAGTAATCCAGGGTTAGACTCTTTGCTCGCAGCAGCAACTCCAACAAAGACGGGGTATTTGTACTACATAACTGACCGTGCTGGGAAAATGCATTATTCAAAAACTTTATATGGACACAACAGAAATGTTAGGCGTTATTTGAGATAGTTTTGTAAAAAGATAACTATTAATAATTAATTTTGATACACTCTAAATAATGGACAACATTAAAGGTAAAAAAGTATTTGTTGGTATTTCTGGCGGAGTAGATTCTGCTGTTACGACTGCACTTCTCGTCCGTGCTGGCGCTGTTGTGACTGGTGTGTTTATGAAGGGTTGGTATCCGCCAGGAATGCCTTGTACTTGGGCCGAGGATCGTAGAGATGCAATGCGGGTTGCTGCTTATTTAAAAATACCGTTTATAACACTAGATGTTGTAGAGGCTTATAAAAAAGGAGTTATAGATTATTTGATTTCTGAGTATTCGATAGGGAACACTCCAAACCCAGATATAATGTGCAACAAAGAAATTAAGTTTGGTGAGTTTGCGAAGTTTGCAAAATTAAATGATGCAGATTATATAGCGACTGGTCACTATGCTCAGTCTATAAAAGGAAAGCTTTTCCGTGGTGTAGATATTGGAAAAGACCAAAGTTATTTTTTATGGGCTATTCAAAAAAATATAATTTCTGATACTTTATTCCCAATTGGTAATATGCATAAAAAAGACGTTAGAATACTTGCCAAAAAATTCGGCTTGCCAGTTGCAGACAAAAAAGATAGTCAGGGTGTGTGTTTTTTGGGAGATATATCTATAGAGGAGTTTTTGCGTTTACAATTTAACCCTTCAAAAGGTATGGCAGTTGATGAAAAAGGTGTTGTTGTTGGTGAACATGGTGGTGCTATTCTTCACACGATTGGCGCTAGGGTTTCGCTGAATAATGCAAAAACTGGACCATGGTATGTTGTTAGAAAAGATATGAACAAGAATGAGATAGTTGTTTCAAAAAAACATGAACAATTATCTGGAGTTAGTAATACTATATTTTTACGAGAAGAAAACTGGTTTGATGAAATATCTAAAGTTACGTCTGCTCAATATAGGTATCATGGGCCTATAATTGATGGGGGTGTAATTATTGAAAATGGAAAGTATCTGTTTACCGCTAGTTCAGGGATTGGTGAGCATATAGCAAGCGGGCAATCTTTAGTTGTATATAATGGCGAAGAGTGTGTAGGTGGTGGTATTATAGTGTAGTAAACAGATTTTATATGAAACATATATTTATTGTGGGATTGATTATTGTGGCGTTCGTGGTACTTAGTATAGTGTCATTTTCTCCTAGATTACCAGATGGTAAAAGGTCTGTTGTAACAGTAGAGACGCCTGTTACAAGTCCTATTAAAATTGTTTCTTTGAAAGATTCGTATCGTAGAGGTAAGCACACAATAAAAGGTTCTGTTTCTATACCAACAGTATGCTATACAGTTGATTTCAAATCACTGTTAGTTCCTTCTACAACACCGCAGGTTATACGTGTTGATTTACTTATACCGAAAGACAGTGGGCGTTGTTTAGAGCTTTCGTCAACAGGCTCATTTAAAATAATAAAAAAAGCACCCAAAAATTCTATTATTAAGGTATATATCAATAACACGTTTGCAACATCTACTGTTAAATAAAATATATGACAGAAATTATAAAATCTGGAGGAATAAAAGAAGAGTTCGACCCTAGCAGACTGCACCAGTCGCTTGTACGAGCTGGAGCAGATGAATACACCGCTAGTAATATCGTTAGTGTGGTGTCTGAAAATGTACATGGCGGAATGCATACAAAAGAAATATACAAAAGAGCATTTACTTTATTAAGAAAAAAAACTCGTCCTGTTGCAGCTCGCTATTCACTTCGTCGCGCGTTACTAGAGCTAGGTCCAACTGGGCATCCTTTTGAGGATTTTGTAGCTAGGATTTTTGAAAAAGAAGGATGGAATGTTGAATGGCGCAAAGTAATACAAGGTAAGTGTGTGCCTCATGAAGTTGATATATATGCGCACAAAGACGGGCAAACAATGGCAGCCGAACTTAAATATCACAATAGTGTGAATTACAAAACTGACGTAAAAGTTGCTTTGTATGTTAAGGCACGTTTTGAGGATATATGGTCATGTGATAAAAGCGTTCAAACGTGTCCTATTGAGCGCGGTTTTCTTATTACAAATACAAAATTTACAAGTCAGGCAATTAAGTATGCGAGCTGCGCTGGAATGGAGCTTATCGGTTGGGGGTACCCATATAAAGACAATTTGTATGACAGAATGTGCAAAACAAAGGTTTATCCAATTACAGCACTTACTCGTTTAACTGGTTCTGAGAAAAAATTACTGATTGGCGCTGGTATAGTTTCTTGTGATATGCTTAGAGAACGACGAAATATTTTAACAGAGCTTCGTTTTTCGACCGAACGTGTTGGCGGATTGCTTGCAGAAGCCGATGCACTTTTAGCCCTACCACATCCATATGCTTATGAAAGGAAATAAAAAACAAAAATACAGTAACAACAATAGCTATAATCAAAATAAAAATAATTCTGAAAGTAGCTATAATCAAAGTAAGGGTTATGGAAACCTGAGTTCAAGTTCTGTAAATGAACAAAAGGTTCAAATACCAGTTTCTAGTAACACGCAAATTGTGAGCAAAAGAAATTCTGTTCGTACATCGTTGATTTTTATAATTGGGTTTACTGTCGGAATATTGTTTATGTCGTCATGGACAAACATGTCAACAACAAAAACAATTACAACAGCAAACGATACGGGTACTGGTGTGGCTACAAGCACAACACCTATCAATGCTCAAATTGGTATAACAAAAAATACGACATCAGCAGGCATTGCGCGTGGTTCAATACTTGATAGCTCAGATAGTGGTGCTGTTTCTGTGTCAGACCAAGTTGCTGGTGCGTCTGTACTAGTTGATTCTGTGACTGTTCCACCACCTGGAGTATGGGTAACTGTACAAGAAACTCGTGGAAATACTCTTGGTAATGTTCTTGGCGCAACACTTGTGAATGGTCCTATTTCAAACGTTGTTGTTAGTCTGCTTCGAAACACTGAACCAAACAGAACTTACGCAGTAGTTCTGTATCGTGATGGCGGAAACGGTGGTTTGTTTGACTTGAAAACAGACAGTGTCTACGTTGACTTTGATAGTGGTAAAAGAGTTGTTGTTCCGTTTAAAACAACTGCAGTATCTACAAATAACTAATGGCTACAAGTTTCAAACGAAAAGGTATGTGGGGAAGGTTTGACCCTTCTTCAACAGAACCATATAGAGTTAGTAGGTCAAAGATTGATTTGTTCAGTGACTGTAAACGTTGTGCGTACTTAGACATGCGTTATGGAGTAAAGCGTCCAAGTATGCCAGCATTTACGCTAAACAACGCCGTTGATGAACTTTTCAAACGAGAGTTTGATATATATCGTGAGAAAAAAGAGGCACACCCGCTTATGAAATCTGCTGGTATTGACGCTGTTCCGTACGACCATAAAGATTTGGAAGAGTGGAGAGATGCTTTCAAGCGTGGAATTAAGTATCATCACGAGCCAACAAACATAACGTTGAGAGGAGGAATTGATGATGTATGGGTAACTCCAAATAATGAGCTTATAATCGTAGACTACAAGGCAACAAGCAAAAAAAATGGCCCAAAAAGTGAGAATGATTTATATAGCTCGTATAAAAAACAAATGGAAGTGTATCAATGGCTTTTCCGTAAAAATGGATTTACTGTTTCTCCGGTAGGATACTTCGTCTATACAAATGGAAACTCAGACGCAAAAGCTTTTGGTGATACATTATCTTTTGAAACTGTACTAATTCCGTATTCTGGTAGTGACTCATGGATAGAACCAACGCTTGTAGAGCTAAAAAAGACACTTATGAGCGATGAGATTCCACCTGTTGGCGTTGCTTTTGGGGGTGGTCCGTGCGACTACTGTACATATCGCGAATCCGCAGGTAAAACACTCCTCACTCTTCATCGAG
>CAYYQT010000008.1:0-7778 GCA_964473795.1 uncultured Candidatus Saccharibacteria bacterium
TTAACTGGAGCATTACAAAAAGCGTCATAATATGAAAAACATAAAAGAAACGGAAGATATAATGGGAATGCCAATAACTATTGAAATAGTAGGTGAGAACATCACAAAAAAACATATTGACGATGTATTTTCATATTTTAGAAATATAGATAATGTTTTTAGTACTTACAAAAAAGATAGTCAGATATCTAAACTAAACAGAAACGAGATATCACTAGATAACGCACATAACGATGTTAGAGCTATTTACAAAATGGCAGATGATACACGAACAGAAACCAATGGATATTTTAATCATAAAACACCAGATGGAACCGTTGACCCGTCTGGAATTGTAAAAGGATGGTCAATACAAAAAGCATCAGAAAACTTAAAAAGTGTTGGCGTAGATAATTTTTGTATTGATGTTGGTGGAGACATACAGACAAACGGTGTAAACATAGATGGAGAGTATTGGTCAGTTGGAATACGGCACCCGTTCGAACCAAACAAAATAGCAAAGGTCGTATATCCAAAAGGAAGGGGTGTAGCTACATCTGGAACATACATAAGAGGCGCGCATATTTATAATCCAAAGACTCGAAAACCAGTTAACACACCATTTGTAAGTTTAACCGTTATAGGTCCAAACATATACGACGCAGATAGGTTTGCAACAGCAGCATTTGCGATGGGCGAAAATGGAATTAATTTTATAGAAAAATTAAAAAACCACGAAGCCTATGCAATAACAAACACAAAAGAAGTAATATATACAAACGGTTTTAATACATATACACAAAAATGAATATAATTGATAGTTTCTTAAATAAAATAACAATGTACAGACTAGTACTTTATGTACTTGTGTCGATGCTTTTGTTTGCTATTATAACAAGTTTTTTTGGCGCACTTTCTTTTTCTCCATTATATCTAATATGGTCGATTTTCTTGATAACCTTTGTATCTATAATAACCAATGTTATTTTCTCGCGACTTTTCAATGTCAATAGTAACCCTGAATCAACATATATAACCGCTTTTATACTTGCTCTAATTATTTCTCCACCAGCGTCGTTTATAGACCCGAATTTCTTATCTCTTGTGTTTTGGGCGTCATCATGGGCCGTAGCATCTAAATATATATTTGCAATTAGAAACAAACATATATTTAACCCTGCTGCATTTGGTGTTGTTATTACGGCTATATTTATTTTACAACCAGCGACATGGTGGATTGGAACTATGGTTATGATACCTATAACTGTTATTGGCGGTGCATTAATTACACATAAACTAAGACGTTTCGATTTGGTATTAACTTTTTTAGCAACAGCTACTTTTGTTATCATATTTCCAGCATTATTACAGGGTGTAAAAATATCAGAAAGTTTATTACAAGCATTTGTTTATGTCCCTACGTTATTCTTTGCGACAATAATGCTAACAGAACCAATGACCACGCCGCCAACACGCAAACTCAGAATTTTATATGGACTTATTGTCGGCTTGTTATTTCTACCAGAGATACACATTTATAATTTTTATATAATACCTAGTATTGCACTTCTACTTGGTAATATATTTTCATATATAATCAGCCCAAAAATAAAAGCGTTCTTAACTCTTGTAGAAAAAATACAATTAGCACCAAACGTGTATGAGTTTGTATTTTCAACAAACAAACAAATGAGATTTTCTGCAGGTCAATATGTAGAGTTAACATTACCTCACACAAACACAGACAACAGAGGTATCCGCAGGTTTTTTACAATAGCTTCAGAACCAAACAACAAACTACTTAAGCTAAGTACAAAGTTTTACAAACCGTCAAGTACATTCAAAACAAACTTGTTTAGTCTAAACAAAAACGATATCTTATATGCTTCTCAGTTATCTGGAGATTTTATAATGCCAAAAAATCCAAAAGAAAAAATAGTTTTTATAGCTGGCGGAATAGGTATAACACCGTTTATAAGCATGATTAGAGATATAATAAGTAAAAATACACGTGTGGATGTAACGTTGATATATATAAACAGAACACAAACAAACACAGCATACATAGACCTTCTAAAAGAAGCAGAAGTAAATGGAATTAAAACTATGTATATATTTACAGATACACAAAGTGGTCATGTTGATATATCACAAACAACTATAATAGAAAATATTCCTGATTTTCAAAATAGTATATTTTATATTTCAGGACCGCATGCAATGGTTGTAAGTATAAAAAATATATTAAAAAGATTAAAGATATCTAGATCAAAGATAAAAACAGACTACTTCCCTGGGTTTATGTAGAAAACACCGCGATTACCGCGGTGTTTTAATCACAACAGGAACTCCAGCTTTGTTTAGTCTGAAGTCTTTTGGTGGCAATACCCCACTCTTAACTTTTATCAAAAAGTAATTGCCATTGTCCGCAGAAACAGCAAGAACCATTATCTTGCCGTTTGTGGAGTGTCCAAAAAGTTTATAATTAACCCCAACCCTCAATTGGTCAGAGTAACTTTCTGGATATTGGATGATGTTTCCGTGCCCATACTCGTAACCAACATGCACTGACATGAAAGTTAACAACAGAGCAAACAAAAACATTCCTCTTGTTGCCGCATAAATGATGGAGAGTACAATTAAGACCTCCAACACAAACACAACAACTGTGTACATGTTCACAATCATAATGGTATCCTCCATTCATTGTTATGTTGCAACGCTTAATCCGTCAGAACGATACCACGAACCTGTACATCAATCAATTTCTGTGGTCGGTTTGTCTATTAGCTCGGTTTCAATACCTATCTTTGTATCTGTAATCCTGTATACATCTTTATCTATCTTACCAAGCTCTTTATAGCCTTTGTTGAAATGAGACACTGTTGTACCTAATGATGAACCGAGCTTGTTATAGAAAACTTCATACGCACCAATGTGTTTACCTAGTTCTCCCACGCGTTTCTGTATTTCTTCTGCGCGCTTCTCTATCTGTAATGCTCTTAGTCCTTGCATTACTGTTTGTAGATATGCCAAAAATGATGTCGGAGATACTATTATTACTTTATATTTCCATGCCGCACGTTGTATCAAGTTTTCATCTTCGTTAGAGCCAACACTGTTTGTTAACAAATCATAATAAATTGCTTCACTTGGTATAAACATAAAAGCAAAGTCCATAGTTCCCTCTTCTGGTTTTATATACTTTGAAGTTTCTTGTATACGCAACTTCATGTCATTAACAAAAGCCTTTTCAAAAGCTGGTTTTTCGCTTTCTGACGCATTAACAAGTCTGTTGTAATTTTCTAATGAAAATTTCGAATCAACAGGAACTATTTTTTCATCTATAAAAACGGCGGCATCTACTATTTCACCATTTTCAAATTGATATTGAATTTTGTAATCGTTCGGACCCATTACGTTTTTAAGAACATTTTCCAAATAGTATTCCCCTAGCACCCCCCGCTGTTTTGGATTTTTTAGAATATCTTGCAGTCCTTTTAATTGCTCTGCGAAACTTTGAGTTTGTCTTCCAATCTCTTTTACAGTTGTTACTTCCTCTGTTATCTCTTTTATAAGACGCGATGATTCTGTGAATTGCTTGTGAGAATTTTCTTGCATTATTTTCGAAGATTCTGAAACTCGCGCGTCTAGTGTACGTGCGAGGTCTTGTATTTGCTGCTGTATTAAAATAAACGGTTTTTCACTATCTGATTTTTTTTCGTCTTTGTTTTCAGCATCTTTCTGACCTAACACAAACCGTAGTACAAAAAATTGCGCTATAACAAATACTACAAGCAGTGTTGAAATGACTATAATTAACATGTTTTTATATTATACCTGAACCTTAGCAAGTTCGCGCATATTAGCTGGTCTTATATAGAAAAGATACTTAACGATTTCAACCAATACAAGGTCTACGACACCTAGAACCAAAAGCAGCGCGATATCACTTACAGACAACGATACTGTTTGTACTAATTTTTGTACAAAAGGAACATACAACGCTACACCGAGCATAAACACACTACCAAGCACGGAATACAAAAGAAATTTATTTGAGAATATAGGAATCCTTATCAACGGTGTACCAAGACTCTTCAGTGAAAAAGCTATAAACATAGAGTCAAATGACAGTGCTACAAACATAACGGTTTGTAGCTCAAGGTCTGACATCCCAGTTTGCACAAGCCAGAAAAACAAACCTATCAAGACAAGACCCGTAGACAATCCGAGGGCTATTATCAGTTTTATTACATTTGTTGATAAGATTTTTGCGTTTTCAGGGTCACGCGGTTTTCGTTTCATTGCAGATGATGACAATGGTTCAAAAGCAAACGCGACATTCATAGGACCCCCAGCAATCAAGTTCGCCCATAGAATCTGTGTCGGAAGTATAGGCAATGGCAAACCTATAATAAGGGCCACCACAATTACAAAAGTTTCTCCAAAGTTTGTAGAAACTAAGTATATAAAAATCTTTTTTACATTATCACGCAACCTGCGACCCTCTCTAATAGCAGCTGTTATCACGGCAAAACTATCTTTTAACAACACAATATCTGCGGCTTCTTTTGCAACATCAGTACCACTACCAATAGCTATTCCAATAGCGGCTGCACGAAGTGCGGGTGCGTCGTTAACACCATCTCCAGTCATAGCAACAACCTCACCGTTTTGACGCAATACTTGCGCCATTCGTAGCTTATCTGAAGGAGTAACCCTTGCAAATACCGTGTGTGTCATTATTAATTTATATAACTCATCATCAGATAATTTTTCAAATTCTGAACCAGTGTGAGCTCTGTCGTGAGTACTCGCTATTCCAACAGAACGCGCAACAGCAATCGCCGTTTCCGCATTGTCCCCTGTCGCCATAACAACCCTAGCACCAGCGTCTTGCATGTCTGACACTGCTTTTATTGCTTCTGGACGCAAAGTGTCTGAAAAAATAACAAAACCAACTATTTCGATATTTGAAAGTAAAGATTGAATTTCATTTTCTTTTGGAAATTCTTTCTCGTGCCATACAGTACGTACAACAGCAATAACCCGTTCACTTGCACGTGTTGATCTAGAAAGTATTTCCTCAAAAGATTTCAAATCGTGTTTTGAGTTTTTACGTACAGCATTTATAAAAACCTCTGGTGCTCCAGACATATACGCAACGTTTTTACCATGTTCAGACACAAGCATTCCACCAAATCTACGTGCAGCATCAAAGGGAAGTTTGTCTATACGTGGAAAATCAGTTTTCAGAGCAGACTCAGAAATGCCAGACTCTAAACCAGCAAATACAACAGCCTGTTCTATCGGCCTACCTCTCGCAACCAGCTCGTTACCACTGCCTTTTTCTTTTTTTACCTCTTCTACATATCCGTCTGAAGCAAGAATTGCAGCACGAAGTATTTTCCTAGAATCGTTAGTATCCATACTTTCAAACACACCAGAACTAGAAGCAAGTTTTGTAACACTCATACGACCTTCTGTTAAAGTACCTGTTTTATCTGTAAGAATAATACTTGTAGCACCAAGCGTTTCAGCAGATAACAACCCTTTTACTAATCCACCAGCAGCCAATATATTTTCCATACCAATCGCCAACACAACGGTTATCGCAGCCGGTAACCCTTCAGGGACTGACGCAACAGCTATTGCAACAGCTATCAACGCAGCTTCTCCAAATGAAAAACCTCTTGTAAGTGAAAGTGCGAAAACCAAAATTATCGAAAGTATCGCAAAAAACAACAAGAACCTAGCTGCATTACGCATATCTTTTACAAGCGGCGTTTCAGCACTTTCTGCCGTTATTAAATCTTTTGTTACTGCGCCTATCTCAGTATTAACACCAGTTGCAACAACCACACCAATACCAGAACCTGTTGTTATAAAGGTTCCCGCATAAGCCATGTTTGTACGGTTTGCCAATGTCGCACTATCTTCAATAACATCAACGTTTTTTTCTATAGATATCCACTCACCAGTAAGTGCAGATTCATTTGTTGATAAGTTATGCGACTCAACTATTCGAACATCTGCAGATACCGCTGTTCCAGCAGATAAAATTAAAACATCTCCATTAACAATATTTATAGCGTTTATTTCTTTATACGAACCATCACGAACAACAGTCGCCCTAACGGAAGCACCTTTCCTGAGCATTTCAAACGTGTTCGACGCCTTTCTTTCTTGGAATACACCTATAGCTATATTTACGAACAGTGCAGATGCTATTACTATTGCGTCTGTATAAGTACCAACAAATAAAGATACGACAGTGGCAAAAACAAGAACAAGAGCAATTGGACTTTTAACCTGCCGTATAACACGTTTTATAAATGTATCGCTAATAGGTTCTGGTAGTGTATTCGTGCCGTTTTTTAATCTATTTAAAATGTCATTGGTCGTAAGACCTTTCGAAATACTCGTAGACAAACGCTTTATAACTTCCTCAGTTGAAATAGCGTACCAATTCACATCTGGCATATATCTCTAGTATAACAGTGTGCTACTCTTGATGGTATATGAAAATACATGAAAAATTGAAATCAGAAATAATGGATGCCCTACGAGCAAAAGACAGTGTACGACTAACAACACTAAGGTCTCTCGTAACAGCAATGACAAACGAAGTAATATCGAAAAAACGAAAACCTGATCAATTTTTGACTGATGACGAAGCACTTGTAGTACTTAAACGTGCTTCTAATCAACGTAAAGACTCTATAGAACAGTTTGAAAAAGCTGGACGTGATGATTTGGCAAGTACTGAAAAGGCAGAGCTAGAAATAATAAAATCATTTCTACCAACGCAAATGTCACAAGAAGAAATAGAAGTTGTTGTAAAAACAAAAATATCTGAACTTGGAATAACAGATACGTCTGGAACTGGCAAACTCATAGGAGCCTTAATGAAAGAATTCAAAGGCACTGCCGATGGTTCTGACGTAAAAAATGTAGTTGAAAAACTACTTTCATAAATTGCTAAAGTTATAGAACAACAGGAGCGACGCCGAGGGCGTCGCTCCTGTTGTTTACACAAGAAACGCACATACACCCGTTCTTTTTTATAAAATCATTAAAATACTCTTTTCCATAATTCCACACTATCTCGTCTCCTGCTTTTATATCCTTTTTGGCTATTATATATGCACGTCCGCTAATAGTATCTGTTTCTGCATTTGGTTTGCATGAATGATTTGCATATCTTGCTATATTACTACGAGAACTTCCGTCAATTGTGTATTTAGAATTTATTTCGAGCAAGTAACGATTTTCTTTTATTTCATCCACTTCTTTATTTGTTAAACGTTTACCAATATACTCAACTATACGTTCATTTTTTTTGAAAAAATCAGTAGCAAAAAGACCAAGCCCAGCAGATGACCTACCCACTCTTATACGATTATTATTTTTTGAATTCAAAGAAGACGGTATATTTGTTTTAAGAGAGCTTTGCATTTTCTATACTAATTAAGTTAAATTGAATTCTAACACAAAGAACAGTATTAATAATCAAAACAAAAAAGTTGACATAATTAAACCAGACTGGTAGTCTGCTTTTAGATTCAGTTAGACGAGCACTCGTCTCTTTCCGTTTTTTTTACCTCCCCCGGCAAAAAAAAAACGACGTAGAACGAGTGCTCGTCTTCAAGGCCACCAGACAAAGGTGGTCTTTTTTTATATAAAATAATTAAGCGATTGTATACAAATCGACATTACCACTACTTGACATACTAACTATTTGTGTGCTATTCTGAATATAGAAAATAACGGGGCGGCGAATTGTTCGCTGCCCA
>CAYYQT010000008.1:7878-30420 GCA_964473795.1 uncultured Candidatus Saccharibacteria bacterium
TACGGGGGATTTATTTCCCCCCGTGACAAAGTTGTCGCGGTAAAGTGCCGCGACAAAAGATGCATAGTTTTGTCGCCCAGTAGCGACAAAACTGTAATTGATAAAGAGCGCGTCGCTGCGCTCGCGCTTTTCTTGGCGTTCCATGTGGTAAAACCACACTGGGCGCCATCGTGGCTTACTGGGGCAAAATCAGCCCCAACAGGCGCTGGCGCACCTGCGCCTGTTGGGGCGCCTGCTCCTGCGGCAGCGCCTGCAGCTGCTGCTGCTCCTATGGCAGCTGTCCCGGCTTTTCCGTTCGTTCCGTTTTGAAAAAAAACGGAACGAACACAACCTCCAAACGCAAATGCGTTTGGAGGTTTTCTATATGAAAATTAAACACATACTCTATTGACACAACAACAATACAGACGTACTCTCACAAAGGATTAAACCAAAAAAAGAAAGGTAGGGAAATGGGAAAAATAGCCGTCTACGTTGGAATTGTTAGTGTTATCTTTGTATTGGCCGAGGCGTACACCTCGTTCAAAAACAAGACTTTTACACCAGCCCAGATGTTGACCCGGTGGAATAAGCCTGGGATTCCGTTTCTGTGGCACGGTGGCATGTGGGGGGACATATTTATACTCCCACCGCTCATGATGTTCATAATCGCCCGTTACGCAAACGAGTGGAATATGAACGGAATTATTATGATGATGAGTATAGGGGTCGCAATAACACTTGCGAACCACCTTATGCTCATTTTCACTCAAGACACACCAGACCCTCTGGGGTGGAAAAAAGAGAAGTTGTCTGTCACCATAGCACTGCATTTCATATATATGTCAGTGTATATTGCACTTATAGGATTATTTTATTTTTCCTCAAGCGCGGATGTGACAGTTACATCTATCGTGAGTATTGTAATCGGTATACACACAATGCTCGGCACACACGTTGTGCTCAGTATGGCAAACCGCTTGAAAAAGTGGGTTTGGTGTATCGACATGCTCAACCATCAATTGATGATAATACAATTGATGATATGGTCCATTTTGATTGTTCTCTCGTTGATATCGTCAGGCTGGCAAGCCGCCGATATCGTTGCAATTGCTGGAGCCGTTCTGGCAATTGCAATTGTCGGCTTTGAGTCGGCAACACGAAAAAGCTTTCACCAAAAAAAATAACACAGAACCTGTCGCTGGAAACACAGCGGCAGGTTCTTCTAATTTTTGAGACTGACTATGATGGTTACTATTCCTTTATCTGTGGAATTAGTTCTCTTGGTACTTTTCGCACAACCACTTTTTTCATTCCAAGAGAATATGCTTTCATGAGTCTATGTAGTCCATCTAAAATCAACCAGCGACCTTTGTTTTCCATAATATCAATAGGATATGTTAAGTCTGCATTCATAGTACGATTGTACTCGTCTCTGTATTTTTTTGGATTTTCTAAGACTTCTCGTGAAGTAAGATTATAAACTCCCTATGCCAATGAAATGGAATATCAAAGTGCTATGCTAACTCATCAATACTTATTTCTTCCGTTGGAACATTTAGCGCCCATACTTTCTTTTCGTCCCAAAAAAAATCAAATTCAACACTTTTAATTATTTATGGTAAATCTTTTTGCATACTAGTTTTTCACTCTATGCCATTAATAATACAAGTATACCGTTCAGTTTTAACTCTTCAATATACGATTACTCAATTTAACGAAGATTATATAAGAACAATTTTGTGAGGATATTGTAACCTGAGCGCGAACTTATTTTAGATTCAATCGCTTCGCGATTGCTGTTCAAAATAAATATCTATTTGTGACGCCACAGCGTGGCTTTCAGAACTTGTATTGCAGAGAGATTATATCAAAAGTTCCATCCAAAATCTTGAGGAATTGCTTATTTCTACCGTATAAGCTATATATGGGAGTATGTTGAAGTACCTCAAAAATACTTGACATAACCATTGAAAGTGCTGTAATTGTGCTTAGTTCTTTGCAATATACATAAGGTTCAAAACTTGTATGAGATGAGCATTTTGTATATCAAAAATACTTGGTATTTGAAATGTTCGTCTCATTCCGAAACGAACACAACTTTAGCCAATGGAGGCATCCGATGAAAAACACATCGCAACCCAACCCAACCCCAAGTGGGGTTCTTGGAACAGTGGCAAAACTCATTCGTCTCACCGAAAAGGAAGACGTTGAGTGGTCCCATTGGCAACACCCGACCAACAACGTGACAGCACGGCGAAACCTCGCCGACTACCTGAAAATGGGCTGTCCAAAGGTCAATGACAACGGTGAGGTGGCGACAAACCAACTCCCCGAAGGTCACGAGCTCGCCCGTCTCATCCTCGGTGATGATTACATCACACCCGAGGAAGTGGCAACCGCCTACGGCGTCAGCTACACGGACGAGCAGCTCGAACACTTCGCCGACACCCTGCCTGATACACAAAACATCTTCTGGCTTCGTGCCAAGGGATATATGCTCGTCGCAGGAATGCCGACCGAGATGAACCTTTTGCAGGTTCGTGAGCTGGACAACTTGGTTTTCTACTCGAAGACCGAGGGGTGGTACGCCGAGAAGCAACAAGTGTTCGCAAAGGACGACAAGGTCAAAGCTGGCGAGTGGCTCGCAATCCGCAAGGAGGAAGTGCCCAACTCGTTCAGCAAGACGTGGCAGGAACAGCCGAGCCTCTTGACCGAGGTTGAGCACGTTCCAAACGCTCCCGAAGTCAGCTACGCTGTCACCGCCTATTTCAAGATTCGTGGCAGCTACCTACTTCGTGGGAAGTACGTCCGCACCAGTTCCGTTTCTGCGGACGGTTACCTCGTCAGCGTCGGTAGCTTCGGCGAGGACGGTCTCGACGTCTACTACTACTGGGTCGACGACCGTTACGGTGACCTCGGCGTTTCGTCTGCTCGGAAATGAACCCTGAGGTCTTGAACCTCTATTGGGCGAAGCCCTCGCTCAATCTGGACCCCCTCCGTTTATTCGGTCGGGGTCCTCTTTTTATGCTAAAATCTATTTACTTGCTCGTGTAGATGCGACTACTGGTTTCGTCTCGCAAGTGTTTCTGCTTGAAACATTGCCAGAGTATTTTTGTCTATTGGATAAAAGTAGTGTGCAATTCAAGATAGGGATTTTATTTCTTGTCTGTTTCTAATAGAGGTCTTGTTTGTTATTTCAAATGGGTGCTCTTGGATAAAATACAGGAGTGAGAAGATGTCTTATTTCCAATAAGAACTATACTCAAGCTCTGGTGGCACGGACAGAGACAGACATATTTCTGCGGACGGTAACCACGTCAACGTCGGTAACTTCGACGAGGACGGTCTCAACGTCAACAACTACTGGGACGACAACCGTAACGGTAACATCGGCGTTTCGTCTGCTCGGATATATAATCTTTACGGCAAATGCTCCCATAATACGGAGCATTTTGCTTTAGCTTTTTACCTGCTTTATCCATCCACCAAGCATTCTTCCTATTTCATCTACTCTATTTTGTAGGTCCTCGTATTTAGTAAAATCTATGATTTCGGTATCCTTCGCTAACCGTATAAATACACGAGTTACATTCAGATTGTGGCTGACTTCTTTCAGCACGGGCAGTTTTTCACTTTTAGTCATAGAGCTTGCACGAAGTATTCCTTCAAGCACTTCAAGAGTGTTATTCTCTAATCTCTGCCACAAAGTATATCTGTCTTGTTTTGAGACCTTTATTCGAAACTGATGTAATAGCTTGTATAGTTCATAACTTTTTTTGAGAATTGGTATATCAAAATCATCCATAAATATGTTTATTAGTTTGTATAAAGAAATAACCTCTACCCAAAACCTCTTTCAAGCGTGGAAGGAGTTTCGAAGAGGAAAAGGTAACAAAAAAGATGTACTTGAGTTTGAATACCATCTTGAACAAAATATCTTTCAGCTTCATAGAGATTTGAGGAGTAATAAATATAAGCACGGACAATATAAAAGTTTTTATATTACTGACCCGAAACGAAGACATATTCATAAAGCCATCGTTAGAGATAGAGTTGTTCATCACGCTATATACAAAACTCTTTATCCAATTTTCAATCCAACTTTTATCGCAACTTCTTTTTCCTGTAGATTTGGTAAAGGTACTCATAAGGGTGTTTTGTGGCTTGCAAAATCTGTTAGAAAAGTCAGTAAAAATCACACGAAGCCGTGCTTCATTTTGAAATGTGATATTCGAAGGTTTTTTGATAGTGTGGACCATAATGTTTTGATTACTATTTTGAATAAACGGATTAGGAATAAAGAGACGAGACATTTATTAGATGAGGTTGTACGTGGTTTTTCTTCTGGTTTATCCAACCTTTTCGAAAAAGTAGGTCTACCAATTGGTAACCTAACCTCTCAACTATTTGCTAATATCTATATGAACGATTTTGACCAGTTTATAAAGCAAGATTTGAAAGTAAAATACTACGCAAGATATACTGATGATTTTGTTATTGTTTCTGAAGATTAGAAATACTTGAAAGATATTTTGAAACCAATAGCTGACTTTCTTGATACGGAATTGAAGCTCTCGCTTCATCCACATAAAGTTTCTATACGAAAGTTGCACAATGGTATTGATTATCTTGGTTATGTCGTCTTACCCCACCACACACTTCTTCGAACTAAAACAAAGAATAGGATTTATAGAGGTCTCTCACGGAAACTACGAGAGTATAAGAATGGCAAGGTTGATAAAGATACCGTTGAACAATCCCTTCACTCTTATTTGGGAACTTTATCTCACGCAGATGCTTACAAAATCAGCGAAGATTTGAAGAACACCTTTTGGTTTGAGATAAATGACTAACCACTTTTGTCCCCAGTTAGCTTATCAAGCACCTTTTGTTGATGAGACAGAACAGTGCCATTGAAGATGATGTGATAGTCAAAGTTAGAATTGAGTTCTTTGAACTCACTAAAGCCCATTTCTTTCATTAGAGGATTACTTGTTATTTCGTCTTTTGAAAGTTCGCCCCCTTCAAGACGTTTCTTTTCTTTTTTGTAGGTAAGTTCTTCAGCGCTACTTTTTACCTCAAGTACTAAATGCCGACCAAATGAAGTTTCAATGAGAAAATCTGGAAAATACTTGGATAGTTTATTACCACCCTCAATAAGGTTCTCTTGATAGTCAAAATAGAACTCATTATGTTTTTCATTTGTTATACCCCCAGTAAAGTACACGTCTTTTACACATTCACCTTCTTTTAGGTGGGACCGTAGATAGTTGAACATTTCCAACTCATCTCTACTGTCGAAGTTGTATGGATTTACGTGAAATCCAAAATGAGAAGTTCGACCGTCTTTCTCTTCTTTTTCACGATAAACAACCAAACTCTTTGCAAATGCGTCTTCGTCAGTTTCTTGAAGCTCTCATTTGACATTTATCTTGAATGGAAACGCTTTTGTGAGTTCAAGAGTTTCTTCTTTTATAGTTTCTTTTTTCTTGTACTCCATTGCTTGTGAAAGTATCTGGTCGGCAATGCCGTGTATAACCAGATAGTTTTTCTCTACCGCTTTGATGCTTTTTGTGACCCTACGGGGAGTCGAACCCCGATTGCCGCCGTGAGAGGGCGATGTCCTAGCCATTAGACGATAGGGCCATTTGTTTTGAGTTTATATACAAATTGTGCTGCTAGTACTTATATAAAATAGATTATTCAAAATGCAATTTTAGTACTACGTTTCTTGTACAATAAATATGTTTATACCAGAAAAAAGACTCTTACGCTAGCTATTATACTTACAAAAGCACAGCGTTTATATAAAAAATAGCTAGCTTTTATTTTTCCATTCTTTTTCCTGGCGCACCAACTTATCTGAATCCATAGGGTCAAATAAAAGAGCCTCTACTATTATTTCTGTTCGAACACTTTGCGAACCTTTCACTAGAACAAGATCCCCTTTTTCGATTAAGTCATTAAGTTTTTGTATTGCATCTTTTGAATTATTGAAAATAAACACATTGTCTTTTTTCATTCCAGACTCAAGCGCCGCATCGGCTATTTTGCGCGCACGAACACCAACTACAACAAGTATATTTGCTGCTTTTGCAGCAAGCACACCAACACGAACATGCTCTTCAACAGAAAAACGCCCAAGTTCAAGCATATCCCCTAAAACAGCTATACGTCTGTTACTAGCAGTAAGCGTTGTAAGTGTTGCGAGAGCCTCTTCCACAGCAGCAGGAGATGCATTATAAGAGTCATCTATTATTATTGATTCGTTTTTTCCAGACAGCACACGCCCGCGTCCTGGTGGAGGAGTGTAGTCTTTCAACCCATTCAAAGCAGAAGATACACGAATACCAAGAGAACTAGCAACAGCAAGAGCTGCTGCTGCAGGGGCTAACTGTTGCCTACCAACAGAACCACAAACTACTAAATCCTTTACCTTTCCGTTTATTGTTACTTCTGCCTGCATTCCTTTAACAATTTCATTTTGTAGATACGTTTTTATTTTAGATATACGTACATTTGCCTCATCCGAGATACCGTATGTTGTTACATTCACAGAAAGTCTTTCAGACATAATACGTGCATACATGTCATCAGCAGACACAATAAGAGAGCCCGATTGAGAAAGTGCGTATGCGGGTGCAAATTCCTCATCACGAACAGCCTGTGGTGTAGAGTATGCTTCAACATGTACTGGAACATCTGGGAGTAGCGTTACTACTGTCACGTCTGGAGTTGCGATACGCAATATGCGCATCAGGTCACCAGGTCTATCAGCGCCGACCTCAAGTACTAACAACTTAGGATAGTGATTTGGCAATATAAGTAAAGTTAAGGCCTCTTGAAAAACCTTAATCCATGCTAACGGATTATTCCATGGATTTTTCGAACCAATTATTGTAAGCGGAACACCAAACTCGCTGTTGTAACTTTTTTTACTTTTGCGCAAAAAGAACGAACCAGAAAGAGCTGCTGCAATTGCATCTTTCGTAGATGTTTTTCCAACACTTCCAGTAACCATTATTATAATTGGTTTATATTTATGAATTATTCCACGAGACAAAATCGCTAGCAGATACACAACTATCATTCGTCCAAATCGTTTAATCATATATTTTGTAGGTTACGGTCTGGTGACAAGTCATAATAATTAATAAGGAAATGTGTTAAGTCTAAAAAGCTAGATGCAAGTGTTTCTGCAGAGTATTTTGCGCCCTGCGGATTGTTCGTATAAAGTAAAATAATAAACCTTGGAGAGTAACTTGGGAAGAAACCAACAAACGAGTGAAAGAATTTATTTTTATAATATCCTCCAGTTGGTTTTACAAGCTGTGCTGTTCCTGTTTTTACAGCAACAGACATTGTTGGTATTTTTGCTCTACCGTGGTCAAGTTCTATGTCTGTAAGATCTGTCATCATTTGTGCAGTTTCCTTTACAGATTTCGATGAGAATACTTTTGTCTTTCTGCTCCAGTCTAGTTTTTTTACACCGCCAGATTGTAACTGTATTGTTTTTACAAGGTGTGGTTCTACCATAATACCCCCATTTGCAAGAGCTCCAAGTGCTCGTATCATTTGAATTGGCGTTTCTGCGACACCTTGACCAAAAGACGCCGTATCATAATTAATCTGTTCAGAACTTTTTAGATTATTTAAAAGTGCACCAGTTTCATTTGGTAAATCAATTCCTGTCTTTTGACCAAATAATTCTGTAAAGTATTTTCTGAAACGGTCTTGTCCCATTTTCTCAGCAAGCCACGAAGCACCTACGTTTAGTGATTGAATTATAATCTCTTTCATAGGAATTACCCCGCGCGCTTTGTAATCCCAGTTACAGATCCTTCTATTATTTACATGTATACACCCAGTATCGTTATACGTTGTACTTGGTGTAACAACACCAGAGTCGAGCGCGGATGCCATTGTGATTGGTTTCATTATAGACCCATATTCGTACACGTGTTCAACTAACGGATTTGCTAGCACAGATAATTTTGAAGATTCAAAATTGTTTGGGTCAAAAGATGGAACACTACCGAGTGCAATTATTTCTCCAGTTGCAGGAACCATTATTATTCCACCAGTTTCTTTGCTTTTGTACTTTTCTTGAATTTTTGCCAAATCAATCATTAAGCGTGACTCAACATTAGGCTCTATTGTAGTTACAATGTCACCCTCGCGACTTGCTTGCGTGTTTACAAATACATCTCCAAGATTTGAAAACAATTGTGCAAAGAAATTTTTATATGTGTTTCCATCACGAGTAAGAGTGTTGTTGTAATACCTTTCCAAACCGTACCTTCCATTTAACGAATTATCATTATTGTAAGCAACAAAACCTACAGAATGAGCAGCAATTGTTTTACCAGGGTAATATCTCCATCTTTCGCGAGTTACTATCACACCACGTATGTGTTTTTTGTATATTTCTATTCCTTTAGACTGCGGCAAATGCTCAAGTATTTTTTCATATAGACTTTTTTTCTTTTTGACAGATACAAAAAACGAATTTCTGTCTATTTTCTGAACAGAATTTATTGCATTAAAAGCTTTTTCTGGATTTTGTAGAGTTTTAGGATTTATAGCAACAATAAATCCAGTTTTTAACGTTGCTGCTGAAATTAACGTTCCGTCTTTACGTGTAAAATATATAGAACCCCTATCGTACGACGTATTAGAATTAGACATATATTGTTTGTCTGCTTCTGCAGAATACTCACTACCTTGCACTATTTGAACTATATACAGCCTAACAACTACAATTAACGCCAGCACTGTAAGAATACCAAGCAGTATTCTTAATCTTGACCTGAACAAAGTGCGCATAAATACTAGTAGTTTACAAGCATTGAAATAGTAGGCTGCGAGTTGTTTGTAACATACGCAATAGATACTGGCTTAACATACCCAAGTTTAGATGGATTTATTTGATTTGTTTTTGCCACTAAACCAAGATACTTAGACTCTAAAACACCAACGTGTGCACTTGTATCACGCACACTTTCAGCAAAACGCATTTGCATAGCAGCGTATGTCATAACAAATGCAAATAATGCTATATAGCTTATCAAAAGAATACCAGTAACAATAGAAAGAATTGGTATAAACCGTGTTTGTATTACCGCAGCAGCTGTTTGTGGAAAATTATGCATATGTATGTTGTTGTGAATTATTAATATCTTTTTTTGTTGATATAGGACTTCGGACGAAAACACGGAGCTTGGCACTCCTTGCACGCCTATTGTTTGAAACCTCCTCAGCAGATGGAACTATTGGTTTCCTTGTAAGTACAGTTCCATGTCCTGCGTACGCAGCGTCACGGAAAAGTGTTTTAACAATTCGGTCTTCAATACTATGAAATGTAATAACAGCAATTCGCCCGTTTACACTCGTGCGTTCAATTGCTGCAGAAATACCATCTCTCGTAACATTAAGCTCGTCGTTAATAGCTATACGAAAAGCTTGAAATGTCTTAGTTGCAGGATGAACTTTGCGATTTTGGTACCATGAAGGAGTTCCGTCAGTTACAGCATTTACCAAATCAAAAGTTGTTAAAATACGCTTTTGGTGACGATTGCGCACAATAGAACGAGCTATATGTCGTGCAAATCTTTCTTCTCCAAAAGTGTGTAGTATGTCAGACAACTCCTCCTCTGTAGCGCTATTAACGAGCTCAGCAACTGAACTCTCTCCATCTTTGCTGTATGTCATAACTAACGGTTCGTCTCTTTGAAATGAAAAACCACGGTTTGCAAAAAGCTGGAAACCACTCCACCCAAGATCAAATATAGATTTATCTATCTTTTTTATAGACAAATCATCAAGTATTACGTTTAAATTACTAAAATTATTTTCAACAAGTTCTATACGAACACCTGTGTTATCAGTAGATTCTTCCTTTGCACGATCAAGCGCACAAGAATCAGCATCTATTCCAACAAGAGTTCCAGAACCATTAAGTTCATTTAGAATTCTTTTAAAATGACCCGCGCCACCAACAGTAGCGTCAACAACAGTATCTCCGGTCTCTATTTCCAGAACGTCAATTGCTTCTTTTAGAAAAACTGTGTCGTGTTTAATTTCCATAAGCATTAAAAAGCACCTTGGTCACCAAGTTTTTCAGCAAACTTGTCCGCATCACGTTCTATGTCTAAAGTATATTTTTTCCATGCTTTTTCATTCCACACCTCTACTCTGTCATTTACACCAGCAAATACAGCTTTAGAATCCAAACTCGCAAATGTACGTAAATAATCAGGTATCAAAACGCGTCCAGCAGAATCAACGTCTGCTTCACTAGCACCAGCGAGCATTAAACGAGCAAGTCCCCTACCAGCAGAACTCCCTGTTGAGTGCTGCGCTATTTTTTCTGCCTCTCGTTTCCATGCAGATTTTGTATACACAAACAAACACCTGTCTAACCCTCTTGTGACAACAACCGACCGACCAAGGTCTTTGCGAAACCTTGCTGGTAAAGAGATTCTGTTTTTTGAATCAAATGTGTGTCTGTATTCTCCTATAAACATATATTTTAAAAGTGGGTAGTTAGATACGGAGGTGCGGTTTGTACTTCCCACTTCTTCCCACTTATGTACAAGTATATGACACTTTCTCCCACAATGCTTGTGTTTATCCACATAAACTAATTATAAAAATATAAAGTGGTTTGATACAAAAAAAGAAAAAACAACACTAATGTCGTTTTTTCTTTTTTACACGTTTATATAAATCTACTGTTTTGGTCTAAGCAGTGGGAAAAGCTGTGCTTCACGAACCGACACACCTTCAAGAAAACTAAACAATCGTTCAGATACTCCAAAACCAAATGTAGGAGGCATGCCATACTCAAGAGCTTCTACGTAAGAAGTGTCATTCATCTGTGCTTCTTCATCTCCAGCTTCACGTAGTTTTTGTTGATGTTCGAAACGTTCCGCCTGGTCTATTGGATTATTAAGTTCGCTAAAACCTTTACCCATTTCACTTCCAGCCAATATAATTTGGAAACGGTCCACGGTACGAGGGTCTTCTTTGTTTCTTTTTGCAAGTGGCTCTAAATACACAGGAACACCCGTGAGGAAACCTGGACCAGACAATGACTTTCTTATTTGTTTCCAAAGTAAATCAACTCCGCGTTCAACGTTAAACCCTCGCTTATCATATGAAATTTTATTTTTATCTAAAATACTGCCAACCTCATCTGCATTTGTTTCAAGTGGGTCAATACCAAACTCTTTTTTAAGAAGAGTACTATAATCATAAACTTCCCACTCTTTATCCAAGTCTATTGTAAAATCTTTTATAGAAAATACACGAGTACCATAAACTTTGTCCGCAATTGTGCGGTACAAATCTGTTATAAACTTCATCCCTTCTTCATAGTCTGAAAATGCTTGGTAAAACTCAACTTGTGTATAGTCTTGAGCATGTTCGTGTGACATCCCTTCATTTCTGAATATACGACCTATCTCAAAAACTTTTGGTAACCCAGCAACCATAAGACGCTTCTGCCAAAGCTCTCCAGCACTAATCCTCAAATAAGCATCTATGTCTAACGAATTATGATGAGTAACAAAAGGTCGCGCATCAGCGCCACCTGTTGTTGTTTCTAAAATAGGCGTCTCTACCTCTATAAAATCTAGAGCCAAAAGATGCGTTCTAATCGTATTCCAAAACATTGACCGTCGACGGAATCGGTCAGCAAGATCTTTTGAAAGTAAAATATCCAAATACCGTTTCCTAAACCTTTCGTCCTCATTTTTTATACCAAACCATTCGTCTGGAATTGGCATTAAAGACTTAGTGAGCATTCTCCACGAAACAACTGACAATGAGCTCATACCTCTCTTTGTGGTAAACGCAGTTCCAGCAAGTTCAACTATATCTCCAATATCAACAACATCTGAAAAAAGAGAAAAAACATCTTCTCCAACATTGTCTTTCTGCATATAACCTTGTACACGAGAAGTACCATCAAAAATATCAAAAAACACAGAACCTCCGTGTGCACGAATAGACATAACTCTACCGTCTACAGTTACACTATCGCCATTTTTTTCCAATTCAGAATGATTATCAAGAAACTTCTTTATTGTGTGAGTGCGAGAAACATTAGACGGAAAAGGGTCAATACCAAGCTCGCGCAATCGCGCGAGCTTTTGAAGTCTTTCGTTTCGGATATCCTCTAGTGCCATATGTTAAACACTATAACAGAAACCATATAAATCTGCGCATATATACGTTATTTTCCTTGACTACCAGACCACTGATTTTTTACATCCTTTGTTGTTATAAGCATTTCCAAATCTTTAATCAGTACAGACTCTTCATAATCACAATTAGCAAAAGCAACAACCGCTTCATCATGTTTTCTATCTATTGAAATGATTTTAACCACTTCTCCACCAAGTTTTGCAAACATACCTATCAAAACACGCTCATGTTCTGCTGGTCGCAAATCATTTCCACGCTCATTGTTTACTGGTTCATTGTTTTTGTTACTTACAGAGTTAACAGGAAATTTTTCCATACAATTAATTAAACATTTACTAATACACTAATTATTATAACTAAAAAACACGTAAATTAAAACTATTGTTTATAGTGTTATTAATTTGTTATGTATTTTTCCTAAGCACTATCTTAGCTTTTACTATTTATTGAAAATTTAAAAGAAAGTTCGTTATATTCTCCTGTATCATAAACACATACACCCTCATCTTTCCACAGTACAAACTCCTTAATTCCAACATCAAGAGACAATTTACTACAAAACGTACAATATGGGTCTCCTGCTCTAGAAGGTATTCCGTCACTATCAAGACGAATAAAATATAATCTTGACCCAAGTAATTTAGTTGGATTTTCTACAAGAGCGTCCATTATTGCCCTTTGTTCTGCATGAATACAACAAGTTTTATCTGTTATTCTTTTATGATAAGAATCTTTAGAAACCGAACATCTTCTTTGTTTTTTAAGATTTCGTGGTGGGCTATTAAAGCCATTACCAATAATTTTATTATTCTGAACAATTATAGCTCCACACATTGACCTTTCACATGTTGCTTTCTTGGCAACTTCAGCAGCTTGAGTAATATACTCAAGTGCTTTGTTTTCTTCATTGCCAGACAAATATCTCATTATTATCGAAATTAAATATTTACTATTACGTTTTTGGTTTATGTAATATATAACGTTATGTATTTACTATACAAAACCCATGTAAACATATTATGTTATTTTTTCTATTTTATATGATTGTTTACCATTTGGTGTTTCGAAAGAAAAATCATCACCTTTCTTTTTGCCCATAATAGCAGCACCGAGAGGTGATGCGTGAGATAGTTTATGAGTACGCATATCAGCTTCTTCTGAGCCAACGATAGTATACTCATGCACTCCATCATCCCCGTCTCGTCTAATTGATACAACAGAACCAAAACCAACAACTCCCTTCTTTTTTGTATCTGTTATTATTTTCGCACTTTTAACCATCTCCTCTAGTCTACTAATCAAATCCTCAGTAGACGCCTGAAGCTCTCTTGCTTCTTGATACTCTGCATTTTCAGACAGGTCACCTAGAGACCTGGCGTACTCTAGATTTTTTGCTATTTCTGTACGACGTTCTGTTTTAAGATGTTTCAACTCCTTTACCATCTCGTCAAACTTTTCTTTAGATACAATTGTCTCTTGGATTTCAGTCATATTAAAGTTTATTAATGATTATGCGTAATTGTACTCGAGCCCACAGTAAGTGCAAGACGTTATTGACTTACATCCGATGCTTTTACATTCGTTGTTTTTTGTGTGGTAATTGGCTTAACGTTAACATATGTACCATTACCTGTTTTTTTAAGAGACACGAACAACTCGCGCATAACATTAACAGCCTGTTCACCAGCTCCAGATGGACCACGCTCAAGCACAACAGCAAAAGAATATACTGGTTTTTCGTATGGAAAGAATCCTTCAACCCACGCATTATCGTATTGATTATTTATACCAACTTGTGCTGTTCCTGTTTTTGCAGCAACATCTACGTACGGCAAGTTGATAGCTCCTGCAAGTGCAGTAGTTACACCCATGCGCATTCCCTCCTTAACAATCTCCAAAGATGAACTTGTAACTGGTACTCGTGTATACTCTACTCCCTGACTAAAACGCATTCTAGGAGTTAAGAGTTTACCGCCGTTTGCAACTGCAGCAGTTGCTCGCGCCATTTGTAGTGGTGTTACTTGCATTGCGTACTGTCCAATAGCTGTAAAGTACGTATCCCCAAGATACCAAGGTCTTTTGTATGCAGCTCTTTTCCATGACGGACCAGGAACAAGCCCTTTTACTTCACGAGGCAAATCTATACCAGTTAAACTACCAAGACCAAATTGTTTATACCAATAATCTAATCTGTCTATACCAAGACCTTTTTGTTTTCCAAAACCTCCCCCAACCGTATAGAAAAATATATCAGAAGACCAAGCTATAGCCTTGCGAACGTTTACAGGACCAAGCGCTTTCCAGCCAGTATATACAAACTCTTTCCCTGCATGATATGGGTCTGGAATTGATATACGTCCCTTATCATCTATCACAGTATTTTGAGTTATTACACCATCAGTGAGTGCTCCAGCAGACACAAAAGGTTTAACAATAGACCCCGGAACATATACACCCTGTGCTGCATGATCCAAAAAAGGATGTCTTTTATCAGTACTGTACCCAACAATAACACTAGACGGACCTCCGTTTACCATAACGTTTGGGTCATAGCTTGGATACGACACTATGGCACGAACTTCCCCTGTGTTTACGTCCATAATGACCCCAGCACCAGCAACGAAATGTTTTCGCTCAACAACATTTGCTATAGATTTTGCAAACAGCTCTTCCAAATCTGCATCTATAGATAATTTCAACGTGCCGCCTTTTTTTGCTGGAATAATAACACCTTGAGAACGAACTCTTCCAAACGCATCTGTTTCTTTAAGCACCGTGCCATTTTTCCCAGTTAACAAAGTATTGTACTGTTTTTCTAATCCAGCTACACCAACTTCTTGTGTATCATAGTATCTTCCACTTGAATCTTTTTTTGGTGACGAAACGTATCCTATTATAGAACCCATTTCAGGCAATTTGTAGTACCTTCGAACACTTCCGTCAGAGCGCTTTATATTTTCGGTAATTATTTTGCCATATCTATCTGTAATGACACCACGCTGTGCAAACAGTATTTCTGAACTAAGACTATTATTAGCACTCTCTTCTGCAAATACAGGACCTTTAATAATTTGCAAATCTGCAGCACGTAATATAAGTATCAAACTTAATATACCAAGAGCAATAAACAATCCAGCAAAAGTACGTTGTGAAATTGGCTTCTCCAAACGTCCTTCAAACTGAGCTGAATCAAACGAAGACAGGTTTGTTGAGTCCAAAAAAATCTCATCTGGATCAATCTCATAGTTATATCTACGACGTCTGCGAAACCATCTCATGAAATAAATGTGTGGTACCTAGTAAACTTCCTTGCCAAAATAAAAAACACCATTCCAAGAAATCCAAACAATGTGCCATACCAAAACGGAATGCCATTGGCATAATAAAAAACATCTATCTCAACGCCAACAGCCAATACAACTATCGGGTATCTAAACGAAGAGATAGCAGCAAGTATCACCACATACACAAACGGAAAAAATAATGGTGTAAATAACGTAAATATAGCCAAAATTCTAAAAAACATATTGTTTATTTCGGGACAACCTCTACTGTTGTTAATGAAAAAATATTAACAACAGGACGAACACGAAGAGTTACCATTGTAGCAGCTGGGTCAGAATCTTTTTTCAAAACAACACCTATAATACGCACCATTTTAGGACCAGCTACAAACACACTGTCACCAACAGCTATGTTAATTTGTCTTGGAACATTTACCATAAACATGCCAGCTCCATTTCCAACAAGAGTAACTGGTATACGCCCAGAACCTACCCATGCAGTTGTAGTTGCGTTCGGAGATGAAAGCAGGGAGACACGAGCTGTATGAGTAGACACACTAGATACCTTTCCAACAGGAGTTCCGTCATTTGCTAAAACAAAATCTCCCTTTGAAACTTCTAATTTTTTAGATGCAGAAATTACAATTGTGTCATATGGAGATTCTGGAGGCCTAGACACAACACCAGCCACAATTCCATGGATGGTAGGAGTTGTAGTCCCTATAATTTTTGTTAAATCATCAACTCTTGCGTTTAGGTTTTTGTTTTCACGAAACAACTCATCGTTTTGTTTTAAAAGATTGTTTTTTTCACGAACCAACGAATTTACATCTCCAAAACTACTAACAACATTATCAACGCTCGCAGTAAGCGTTGTGCCAGCTTTTGAAAATGGATATGTTGCGTCTATAAAAATAGATGGTGCTACAGCACGAAACATTACAAGCAAAAATATTCCAATTACTGTTACCGCGCCAAACGAAAAAACGCGCGATTGTATTATATTGTTTCTCCTTCTATAAAATAGCTTCTTCATGTAAAAAGATATCTGTAAACGGACGTGGGTCCTCTGTAATAATTCCAGTACCACGAACGACAGAAGTTAATGGGTCAGAAGCAACACGAACAGGAACTCCTAGCATTTTTGCGAGCATGTTAGGCAGACCTCTTAAAAGAGCACCTCCACCAAACACAACGACACCATGCTCTAAAACATCAGAAAGCAATTCTGGAGGTGTGTTCTCTATTACCTCTTTTAAAGCATCCAATAAACCGTCAAGTGATGACGTAAGAGCCTCTCTAACATGTGCGTCTGTAAGTTCTATTTCTCTAGGTAGCCCAGTTGCAAGATCACGTCCGCGCACAGCACGAGACAATACTTCTGGCTGCTCAACAACAGCACCTATAGATATTTTCACATCTTCTGCAGTACGAACACCTATAGATAAATGAAATTCATTGCGAACATAATCAATTATGTTTTCATTAAATCTATCACCAGCTATATGTGAACTTTTTGACGCAACAGTTCCACCAAGAGAAATAACAGCGATATCACAAGTACCGCCGCCAATATCCAAAACCATTGTACCAACAGCTTCATGTATTGGAAGTTTTGCGCCAACAGCGCCAGCAATAGGTTCTTCTACTATATAAACTTCACGTGCGCCGGCTGTAAGAGCGGCATCACGAACAGCGCGACTTTGAACGTTTGTAACTCCAGTAGGAACACCTACAACAACTCTAGGTCCAAAAAATCGTGCACGCCCACCATGAGCTTTGTTAATGAAATACGCCAACAACTCTTCTGTAACCTCAAAATCTGAAATGACGCCATGCGACAACGGACATACAGCTCTAATGTGCGGAGGAGTTTTACCAAGCATTACTTTTGCAGGTTTACCGACAGCAACCATTTGTCCTGTTTTGTCGTTTATAGCCACAACCGACGGTTCGTTTATTACAAGCCCTCTGCCAGACACATATACAAGAGTATTAGCAGTACCTAAATCAATACCAATATCTTTCGAGAAAAATGAATTTTTTGAAATCCTTTTCATAAATTACATACCAAGCACCTCGTCGCGCGTTTTGCCGTCTACTTCTCCTGAAGACCTATTAACAACTTCTAATTTGCCGCTTGATATTGCATTTTTTCCGACGATTACACGCCAAGGAATCCCTATCAAATCACTATCGGCAAATTTTTCACCAGCGTTAGCTTTTCTATCATCATACAAAACGTCAATTCCAGAAGACACCATATCGTCATATAGTTTATCTGTATAATCTCTAACCTCATCATTTGACCCAGCAAGAGACAGTAAATGCACTTTAAACGGAGCTATGACTTCAGGCCACACAATACCACTGTCATCAGACAAAACCTCAACAATAGTACCCATAAGACGCCCAGGACCTATACCATAACTACCCATAAACACAGGCACATTTTCTCCACTTTGATTTTTATAACTAAGACCAAATACGTCAGAAAAACGTGTACCAAGTGTGAATATATTTCCAACTTCTACGGCTGATGCCTCAGTTAGAGTAGACTTATCTACCCCTGTTATTTTGTATACATCTTCGTCATCGTACACCTCTTTGTTTAGCGCTAGACCTTTTGATTCATCAATATAGATAGTGTCCTCACCAGTAGAACACACTGTTTGAAATTCGTGAGAGTATTTACTAAACGAACCACCTGAGGCAAAAGTACGGTATGTTTTGTCACCTATTCCAACACGCTTAAAAATAGTTTTATATGCCTCTGCTGCTCGTTCGTAAAACTCATTATGACTTTCTAAATCTTCTGAGAACGAATACAAATCTTTCATTATAAATTCTCGTGTTCTCATTATCCCAGACTTTGCACGTGTTTCATTTCTAAACTTATTTTGAAATTGATAAACGTATCTTGGTAAATCTTTGTAAGATGATATCTGCTCAGTCATAAGTGCTGTCAACTCTTCTTCGTGTGTGTTCCCAAGTCCAAGCTCACCACCATTTTTTAATTTTGTTTTGAACCAAATATCAACGACATCATCATTCCACCTGCCGCTTTTTTTCCAGATAGACGGGTCTTGTAGGGTTGTCATAAGAACCTCTTGACCACCTATTGCGTTCATCTCTTCGCGAATTATCGCGATTATTTTATTTAAAACTTTAATACCTAACGGAAGGTATGAATAAACTCCAGCTATTTCTTTGTGTATATATCCAGCACGAATTAGCAATTGTGCGTTTTTAGACTGTTCGTCTGACGGAGCTTCTCGTCTAGTTTTTGTGAAAAGAAATGACTGTCTCATAACAACAGTATACGAGCCATAAGGGAAAGACGCAAAACACATCAAATGACGTAGCATTTGATGTGTTTTGACACCACGTGTCTACCCTACTATTTTATAGATGTCGTGTACCGTAACTACAACCATTAACAATATAATGAACCCAAAACCAGCAAGATTTAACACCTGTGCTATACGCGGTTTAATGGCACGTCTTGTAACTGCTTCAATAATAACAAATAGCAACCTACCACCATCTAACGCTGGAATAGGAATTAAGTTAATTATTGCAAGATTAATTGAAATCACAGCAACCAACGTAAACAAACTTACAATTCCACTATTTGCCGCAGCGCCAACAGCGCCAGCAATACCAACAGGTCCAGATATTTGAGACAAGTCGGCTGAAAAAGTTGCCGCTTTCAAAAAGAAACTACCAAGACCATATGCAGTAGCTTCTGTTATTTTCCAGGTTATGACAGTACCTTTATATAACGCGTCACCTAGCGACATTGGCAAAACTCCTATCGTAGAAACACCAACACCAAGTATGTAGCTGTTTGGACTAGACTTAACCAATCCTTTTTTTGGTGATGCGTTAAGTGTTATTTCTTTATTGTTACGAGTAACAAGTATTTTTAACTGCGCACCTGCATCTTTTTCAATAAACTTAGTAAACTTGTCTACATCATAGCCACCCCACGAACCACCAGAAGTACTCAAACCAGTAATGACATCACCAGAAACAATTCCAGCATCAGCCGCTGGAGAACTCGGCATAACATCTGTAACAACTAACTGTAAATTATTTGCTTTTTGTATTTCTGCTTTAGAAAGACCTCTTGGCGTTCCGACAGCAATAACTCCAGTAATTAAAATCCATGCCAACAACATGTTCATCGTTACACCAGCCAAAAGTACGGCGGCTTGTGAAATACGTGATTTTGATATAAAAGCACCATTTTCTGCGTTCTTTTTACCTTTTCCGATATCCTCCTCGCCATGAATACGTACAAAACCACCAAAAGGAATTGCGTTTATTGTATATGTTGTTTCTCCGAACTTAACCCCATATAAACGTGGCGGATAGCCAAGACCAAACTCATCAACACGCATTCCTGTAATTTTTGCAACGAAAAAATGCCCTGCCTCATGAACAAGGATAAGAACAACTAAAACTACAATAAAAATTAAAATATCCATT
Organism: uncultured Candidatus Saccharibacteria bacterium; assembly: GCA_964473795.1. GTDB lineage: Bacteria > Patescibacteriota > Minisyncoccia > Phycocordibacterales > Phycocordibacteraceae > C7867-001. Next base: position 27,849 of record CAYYQT010000008.1, read on the forward strand.
ATTTTCCTTTAATTAAATTAAAGAGATATTTCTTTTCGTTTTTCCTCTGCTAAAGATTCCATTTTTTCGTTAGTAGCATCTATTATTTTTTGAGCCTCTTCTTTCAGACGAAACAATTCATCTTTGCTTAACTCTCCATCTTTTTCTGCAACTTCCATTGTTCGAATTGTCTCTGTTCTGTGAGAGCGAATTGCAACCTTTGCTTGTTCTAGTTTTTCACCTGTTATCTTAACCAGAAGAACACGTCTTTCTGCTGTAAGGTCTGGAAACGTAACGCGAACACCTTGGTCATCTATAGATACAGAAACACCTAAGTTCGCTTCTGTTATAGCTTTTTCTATCGCTTTACCAAGTTCTTTGTCCCAAGCGATAATTCTCAATGTTCTTGCGTCCTCGACAGACACAGACGCTATCTCTCTAAGTGGTGTACGTGTGCCGTAAGCCTCTGGTCTAATACTGTCTAAAAGTGTAGGTGTAGCACGCCCTGTTCTTACGTTAGACAATTCACGAACCAAATGCTCTTCGGTTTCTTTTACAGAATTTGTTAGTGTTGAAAAATCGTATGCCATAAAATTATATTATTTCGTTAGTTTAGATATTGTAACAGACTACCGCAAAATCGCATTTGTGTATTATGTAATAAACCTCAAATCACAGACAAGTAAAAACATACTACAAAAACAGCACCGTTACAGTTACAACCCAGCAAGACTTAGTTTTTCGTTTCTTTTTAGTTTTTTAATTGCAACTTCGCGTTTAAGTGCTGCACTTCTACCTTTTAGTTTCTCTGTATAAATTATTTTCTTTGCTTTTCTAGATTTCGTAAATATACTACCCACGCCTCGTAAATGTTCAGAAAACCTACGGTCTATATCTGTTGTAATACCTGTATAGATAGACCCATCCTTACACTCAAGCATATAAACAAAATACAAACTCATAATTTTACTTTTAACAGAAAGACTATCACAACATTTTTTCATAATTACCATAACTATACATGAGATATACTAAGTCTATATAAAACAACAAAACACCAGAAACTGGTGTTTTGTTGTTAAGCACATAGCGAGTGCTCTAAAAAGACTAAAATTAGTCTATAAAAGTAAGAGCCTTTCCTTTACTATCTCCACGACCAGTCCTACCAATCCTATGTACATAATCATCGTACGTTGACGGTGTGTCGTAGTTAATAACGTGAGATACGTTTGCAATATCCAGACCACGAGCAGCAACGTCTGTTGCGACAAGTACGCTTACCTGGTTATCTTTAAAACGTTTAAGAGCTCTTTGTCTCTGAACGTGACTTTTGTTTCCATGAATTGATTCTGTTTTAACACCACGGTTTGAAAGTAAGTTAGAAAGTTTTTCCACTCCGTGTTTTGTTCTACCAAACACAAGAACTTTGTTAAACTCATCTTCTTTCAACATGTCATGTAACACATCAAATTTTACTTTTCCTTTTCCTATACGTACAACATCTTGTTCTACGTTCTTTGATGTATCACCTGTTTTAACAGAGATACGTACAGGTTCGTTTAAGAATTCAGAAATTAATTTTTCTATTTCACGAGACAATGTTGCTGAGAAGAAAAGTGTGTGATGTTTTTCTGGCATACCTTTAACAACATAACGAATGTCGTTTATGAATCCCATATCAAGCATCCTGTCTGCCTCATCAAGTACTAGTGTTGAGAATTGTGCCAAACGTATGCTTTTACGTTCTATCAAGTCTTTAAGACGTCCTGGAGTTCCAATAACAAAGTTGTTTTTGGAACGAAGTGCCTTTAGCTGATACCTTATAGGTGCTCCACCAACAACACAAACAGAGAACAAATGCATGCCTTTTGTGAATATTTTAAGCTCTGCTTCAATCTGAAGAGCAAGCTCACGTGTTGGTGCGATTATTAGAACTTGTTCTTCTGGGTTTTTAAGAACCTTGTCGATAAGAGGTATTAGAAACGCTGCTGTTTTACCAGTACCAGTGTTTGCTATTCCAACTACATCTTTACCATCAAGAACATAAGGAATTGTCTTATCTTGTATAGGTGTTGGTTCTTTATACCCTTTTGCAATAAGGTTGCTAGCTATTGAGTCTGATATTTCAAAATCTTCAAACTTGTGCTCAGGTACAAATACCTCTTTTTCTTCACCTATGACTGCTTTATTTATAAATTTAGAAGGGTCGATGTATTGACTTCCATGAGATTTTTTTGAACCGCGGAAATTTCTTTTTCCTCCAGAACCACCCCCATAAGAAGGACGGCGCGACGGTGGTCGCTTATTTGAAAAACGTTGTTGATACATATATTTAATTGGTTGTAAGTGCCCTCACTAACTGACATAATGCCAGTTTTTTGAGGACTAATAATTGCTTTTTTGTAAGCTGCTCTCGTCTCGAGATTTATTGAGTGCTATAGAGCCTTACAAACCGTGAGAATTGAGTTAATCCAACTATATGCTGGTTTGGTATTTTTGTCAACCCATAAAAACTTACTAATGATAACTTTTTAGACAAACAACCCTTAATTCAGAATGTTAAATTCAAAAAGTTACAGCAAAACCAGCAGAT
>CAYYQT010000009.1:0-28963 GCA_964473795.1 uncultured Candidatus Saccharibacteria bacterium
AGTAAAAACACTCTCTCTGGTACACAGGGCACAACACAGATTGTTGTCTTGGTACCTAAACTTGTAGCTCCAAAGCATAAACCAAAATACATAAAAAAGGTTGTTGCAAACCCTACTGTAAAAAATAAAAAAGTAGTTGCTGCATCGTCAGTAAAGACAGCACAAACTGGTGCTGCGAACAGCACAGCAACAAGTACCGCAACGTCTACGGTTGCTGCCTCACAGGTTGCAGCGATAGCTGGAGCAGGTTTTGATATGGGTTCTGTAGAGGACATTCTACTGATTGTTTTGTTGTTTGGGCTTATTGCTGGCGGTTTCTGGTACTATCGCCGTAAATCTAATTAGTTTTTAAAAAGTTGTCGTGTGTGGTGTGTTAAAACGCGCTGACCAAACCCTAAACAGTCAATACCATAGGTATTGACTGTTTAGGGTTTGGTGGTTATATCAATTGCCCATTTAATTTATATAGAGTACAGTTTGTGTATGAACAAGGACGGTGTGTTGTCAAAACAAGAATTGCGTAAACTGTTTACAGACGGTCATGTTACGGGTGTTGATGAAAAATACATAAACCCAGCATCAATTGACTTGCCGCTATCAGATGAAGCATATCGTCTTGAGAGTATTTTCTTACCATTAAAAAATGAAAAAGTTAGGGACTTGCTACCTCTTGTGGGGGCACGTTCACATCCGTTATCAGAGCCGCTTGAAGTAGGTGTTCCTTATCTTATTCGTGTTGATGGTAGCTGGAATCTTCCTAGTACTATGTTTGGGCGCACAAACCCAAAGTCATCAACGGGTCGTCTAGGTTTTTTCTGTAGAACAATAGCAGATAACGTAAGTGTGTACGACACGGTGGTTGGTACTGGTGTTGAAAACGAGATGTGGGTACTTGCTCGCCCTGATTATTTTCCTGTAATAGTATCTTCTGGTTTGGCAATTTCACAAATTCGTTTCTCAGATGGTAATCCTGTCTTAACTTCAAAACAGATTGAGTCTGAAGATAAAAACAAAGGGTTAATTTTTAATAATAATGGAGAAAGAGTTTCAAAAAAAGAAGTTGATTCTAGGTCTGGTCAGATTTTACTAACTCTTCGTGTTGGAGATGGTATGGGGTGGGAGTGTAGAGGTACTAGAAAGGTGCTCGACATGGGTAAAAACGGACATTACAACCCAGACGACTTTTTTAGACAAATCAATACAAAAGGTGCAGAGTATTTTTTACGAAAAGGTAATTTTTATATTCTTTCAACAGAGGAGAGCGTAAACGTACCGCCAAACTTGTCTGCAGAGTTGATGGCGATTGACACTCAGCTTGGCGAGTTTCGTTCACATGCCGCGGGATATATTGATCCAGGTTGGGGTTACGGTGTAGACGGTGAGGGACGTGGGCGTCCTATTACTCTAGAGGTAATCCCTCAAGAAGACATGCTAGTGCGTGATGGACAATCAATAGCGCGTATACAGTATGAGTATATGAAAGAAATACCAGAAACTGTATATGATTCCGCTGCGTCAAATTACACAGACCAGCGTACAGCAAGACTTTCAAAACACTTTAAGGCAAATTAGTTGTCTATAATTTTGATGTTGTTGTCATTTACTAACATCTGCTACACTTAGTATATGAAGTTTGATTTTGTAAAAGAACAGGATAGTGAAGTGTACGAAGCTTTGGTTGGTGAAGATTCTAGAGAATCAAATGGTCTGGAGCTTATTCCGTCTGAAAATTACGTTTCAGAAGCGGTAAAAGAGACCCTGTCCTCGTCTCTTACAAACAAATACGCAGAGGGGTATCCAGGCAAACGCTACTACGGTGGACAGGAGTTTACCGATGTTGTAGAAACACTTGCGATTGACCGTGCTAAAAAACTCTTTGGTGCGGGGTATGCAAACGTACAACCTTTAGGAGGGGCTAACGCAAACATCGCTATGTATTTTGCGCTCCTTGAACCTGGCGATACAGTGCTTGGCATGGACTTGTCGCACGGTGGACATTTGACGCATGGACACCCCGTAACGTACTTAACAAAGATTTTTAACTTTGTTCGGTATGGAATGAAAGATATTGAAACAGGTGAAATTGATTACGATGAGATGCTTCGTACCGCAAAAGAGGTAAAACCTAAAATAATTCTAGCTGGCTTTTCCGCGTATCCAAGAGAGCTTGATTACGGAAAGTTTGTAGAGATTGCTCGCGAGGTTGGTGCACTTGCTGTGATGGATATGGCGCATATCGCTGGGTTAGTTGCTGGTGGTGCCGCAAAAAACCCATTTGACTATGGTTTCGATATTATGACTACGACAACTCATAAGACTCTTCGAGGTCCTCGTGGGGGGATGATTTTGACTCGTGAAGACGAAATGCTTGCAAAGAAAATAAACAAAACAGTTTTCCCTGGTTTGCAGGGTGGTCCGCACATGAACAACATAGCCGCAAAAGCTGTCGCATTTCGTGAAGCGTTACAGCCTTCGTTCAAAACATATGCAGCTCAAGTTGTTACAAACGCACAAGCAATGGCGGAGGTGTTTACGAAACACGGTGCCCGAATGATTACTGGTGGTACAAGTAATCATTTAATCTTGCTAGATGTTCAGACGTCATTTGGTATTTCTGGTGGGGAAGCAGAGTCTATGCTAGATAGCGCTGGAATTACACTTAACAAGAACGTAATCGCTAACGATACTCGCAAACCAATGGACCCTTCTGGTATACGCTTTGGTACTCCAGCACTAACAACACGTGGTTTTGTAGAGAGTAGTGTTGTACGACTTGCGGAGCTTATGGTTGACGTACTTTCTAAACGTGACGATGCAACGTTAGGTACTGTTCGTTCTGAAGTTCGGGAGCTTGCTTTACAGCATCCGATTCCAAAAATATTTTCATAGTATTAGTGAAAACAATAAACGCCGCATTTTGAAAAATGCGGCGTTTATTGTTTTATGTTTGTTTGTTTAGTTTCTGACAATTACCAGTGTGTTGTTACTTTTGTTTTGGTGGAGTCTTTGGTTCTTTTTGAATAAATGCTGCAAAAGGTAACATGTCTGGAATGCGGTTTAGATATGGTATATACGGGAACAATATAAATATCAGAATTATAACTCCAAGTATCTCACCAGCTATTTCGTCTCCACGTGAGTTATCAAGCAGGTTAAAGCTGCTGTTTATAATCCCGATAGGTAGAAGCCACCAAGAGCCTGGTGGAAGCCCCAAGATACTCCCAGAGTCGTCTTTTGCCATACCCCAGCTTGCTGTATCCATGTTTAGTGATTCGGCTTTTGCATCAAGTACACCAGTGTCGCTTAAGAAACGTAGTGTATAGGTGCTGTTAGTAGACGGATTTTCTTGGTTTAGAAGTGATTCATATAATCCGCTTTTTGCCATTGGCATAAGTGTTCCTATCATGCTGATGACTGGATTTGTTGTGCTTGCTGTCGCGTATAGGTTTGTGCTTGTCGCAGTTACATACCGTGTAGCGTCTTGTATAAATGCTTGTTGTGTTGAAGATGATTCGTTTTTGAAAGTAATCCATGCGTTATTGTCCTGTCTGTTCAGTAGGTATTGTTCATACGGTACTGCTACAAAGACACTTCGTGTGTCGAATGTATAAGGGTCGATTGAATCAAAGTATGTTGCTGTATCTGATGTTCGACTTAGTTCCTGAATAAATGTAGTAGCTACAAGTGTTGGATTTTTGTTTGCAATGTCAGCGATACGAATTGGCTTAACATATGGAGAGTGAAAGAAAAAAGCAAGTACTAGAATAGCAGTAACAAGTACACCACCACGCACAAACAGTATTGTGTGGTTTGCTGGTATTTCTTTACGAGGTGCAGTTTTTCGTAACGGTTGAGAAACGCCGTATGTATGTATGAGTATATAGTGAGCTATAAAGAGTAAAAATATCGTAAGAGGAATTATTAGTATGTGTATAGACAGAACTTGTAAATAGTTTAAAGGGTTTAGCCAATAACCTAAATGAGCGCCGTTCCAAAAATCAGCACCTGATACCGCTCTATATTGAGAGCCGAAATCTCCACGCAGTCCATAGCCAAACTCTGTCTGTATCAACACAAGAGTAAAAATGATTGCTCCAAAAACCCATACCATTCTGCGTGGAGGGCGGTATCCACTTGTTAAAAAACCTACGATTATATGCAGTACTAGGATTGCAACAAATGCCTGAGCTGTCCACAAGTGTATGCTTCTAAAATAGATACCCCACGGGTCTGTTGACCACCATGTTTGACCAAGAAATGCCATTACTGTTCCCGTTGCTGCCAATAAAACAAGACACGTAAGAGCTAAAAAACCAAGAGAATAAAAAAACCTATTACCATATGCCGGCATTCTGTGGATATATATTTTATCCATTAGTGTTTTAAAAGCGTTTGTGTTTTCGTTGTACTTGTTATTTTCAATTTGGTTTTCGTTCATGATTTTATGCTAACACATCCGTTATTTTTAATTTATTAAACTTATGCACTTAACTCTTTGTAGTAAAAACGGTCTTGAGTGCGTATAAATACGTTGTATTTGAAAACAAGATACGTTATTTCAAGTTAAATGATTGAAATGGTACACTTCGATTAATGAAAGATAGGATTTATACAATAGTTTCTAATGCTCTTATTGAGTATGGCATATCTGACGCTTCGTTTGCCGTGGAGTATCCATCTGATTTGTCTCATGGAGACTTTGCCGTAAATGCAGCTATGGTTGTTGCAAAACGGATTGGCAAAAATCCACGTGAACTTGCAGATGAGTTGGCAGAAACTATTAAAAAAGAGTTGGGTAGTGACGCTATTTCTGTGAGTGTAGCTGGTCCTGGTTTTATAAATATCACACTATCTGTGAGTGTTGTTTCAAAACAAATGAGTTGTGTTTTTTCAGAGGATGTTAAGTGGGGTAGTAACTCAACACGTCTTGGTGAGCGAGTGATAGTTGAATACGGAAACCCAAACCCATTCAAAGAAATGCATGTTGGGCACTTAATGGGCGCAATTATCGGTGAGTCTATTTCGCGATTGATAGAAAACTCAGGAGCCACAGTTGCTCGTGATACTTTTGGTGGAGATGTTGGACCGCAGGTTGCAAAAGCTATTTGGGGATTAAGGAGTGTCGGAATTACAGAAGTTTCTAATTCGTCAGAAATAGGGAAGGCATACACGCATGGTTCTAACTCGTATAATGAAAGCGCAAAAGCAAAAGAAGAAATAGATAAATTAAATGTTGAGATATATAATGTCGTAGCAAAACAAGACTCACCAGAGGAACTTTCCGTAGATGAAAGGCGTTTATTTGATGAGTGGCGCACTGGCAGGGCTGTTTCAATGGAGGCGTTTGAACGTTTATATAAAATTATCGGAACACGTTTTGACTATACTTTTTTTGATAGTGATACAACTTCAATAGGTATGGACGTTGTAAAAGACGGACTTAAAAAAGGTATTTTTGAGGAAAGTGACGGTGCGGTTGTGTATCGAGGCGAAAAAGTTGGACTTCATACACTTGTTTTTATAACTAGCAAAGGGACTCCAACATACGAAACAAAAGACATAGGTCTTGCCTTTCTAAAAGAGGAAAGATACCCAAGTGACAAGTCGATTATAATTACAGCAAATGAGCAGGTTGGACACTTCAAGGTAGTGCTTGCCGCACTTAGTGAAATTGCTCCACTTCTCGCAAAAAAAACAATACACACTCCGCATGGTTTTCTTCGCCTTACAACAGGAAAAATGTCATCTCGCAAAGGTACAGTTATAACGGCAAGTAAGTTGCTTGAAAGTGTTGTTGATATAGCAAAACAAAAAAATACGGATTCAGTCATTGCTGAACAAGTGTCTGTAGCTGCTGTAAAGTACATGTCACTACGACAGTCTCCAGGAACAGATATAATTTTTAACCCTGAAAAATCTATGTCTTTAGACGGCGACTCTGGTCCGTATCTACAATATGCGCTCGTGCGTGCTCAGTCCATTTTACGAAAAGCAGAAGAGTCAGGAAGTATAATACTAGCGCGCGATACGCCAGATACACCATATGAAATAGCTAGATTGATTGTACGGTTTCCAGACATAGCGTCTCACGCAGAAGAACTGATGGCTCCAAACATACTAACAACATACTTAACAGAACTTGCTGGTGCATGGAATTCATTCTATGCACAGGAACGCATAGTCGGTGGTGAGTGCGAGGCTTATAAAATAGTAATAGCTAAAGCGTTTTCAGTAACAATGGAAAACGGACTTGCACTACTTGGAATACCAACACCTCAAAAAATGTAATGTTTGTCCACATAACTAATTAAACAATTCTGCCAACACACAACAAACAAATGATATACTGCAAGTATAAAATTACAGTATGTACTACACTAAAATACATATAATAAAAACAACAGTAATATGCCAGTAGGAATAGCCCTCAGATCAATGATGGCAGCCGGTGATTTGGCAGCATATGGAATAAAAAATGCCGCACTCTTTGATGGAACTAGTGGATACTTGAGTAGAACACCAACTGTTGCTGGTAGTGCAGCGCAGTTTACTTTTTCAGCATGGATACTGCCTTCTGGCGATACAAATCTAGAAACTTATATATTTTCTGCAGGAACTGGTAACTCTGGATATACTGATTTCATTAGATTCTTGGTAAATGAGCTACAGTCGGCGAAAGCTGGTAGTGCAGCTATTGATGGTTATTTAAAAACATCTCAATTATTTAGGGACTATGCAGGATTTTTTCATTTAGTATTTACGCTTGATACAGCAGCATCTGCTACAAATAAAATGCGTATGTATATTAACGGGACTGAAGTGACTGCGTTTGCTTTAGATACTAATCCAACTCTTGCAATTCAATTCTTCAACCAAGCTATTTTGCAGACTGTTGGTACTAGTTCATATAATACAACTATACAATTTTTCAATGGATACATGGCAGAAACTTACGTAATCGACGGCCAAGCACTCACTCCATCAAGCTTCGGCAAGACCGACCCACTAACAGGTAACTGGATAGCAAAGAAATACACAGGAACATACGGAACTAACGGTTTCCACCTAGACTTTAGTAACGCAACAGCACTAGGCACAGACAGCTCTGGCAAAGGAAATAACTGGACAGTCACAGGTGGAGTGACACAAGTGACGGATACACCGACGGATGTGGCGGCGACACTTAATCCATTGGATGGAGCTGCCGCATATCATTCACTTGCTCTTGGTAATTTACAGGTTAATACCAGTAGCACAACTTTAGTTGAGGAGGCTCGATCAACGATAAGAATGACCTCCGGAAAATGGTATTATGAAGTAACAATTACGTCTATCGGCAATGGAGGATGGGTAGGTTTGTCGACAGATAATGGTATTTGGCGAACGTCCGCTAATGCTGTGGCATCTGGATATTTTTATCAATCTAGTGGTAATAAATACATCAATAATACAGGCACCACGTACGGTGCTGCATGGACAACGGGTGACGTTATTGGTGTCGCGGTTGATATGGACGGATTAACTGTGGTCTTCTATAAAAACAATGTTAGTCAGGGCGTAATTTCAATTGCTGCTCTCTCATATTTTGCCACATCAGCCTTATACGGCAGTGTGTCGACAACTAGTACGGCGTTTACCTCCTGGACCTACACACCTCCAACTGGCTTCAAAGCCCTAACCACCAACAATCTCCCAGTAGTAACTGCAACAAAGAAGAATGTAAACAATTATTTCAAAACTGTTTTATACACAGGAACAGGAGCAACACTAAACGTAACTGGAGTTGGATTCAAACCAGACTTTGTATGGGCTAAGTCTCGCAGTGCAGCTCTTAATCACGTGATAACAGATACTTGTCGGGGTGTAACGAAAGGTCTTGATACCGCAGTTACTACAGCAGAACAAGTAGTTGCTCAAGGTCTAACAGCTTTCGATACCGATGGATTTACACTTGGTACTGATGCTACGTTGAATACTAGTGCAGCAACATACGTAGCTTGGTGCGCCAACCTACCAAACACAAAAACCACAGGCTGGCTCGGCTCACCAACAATCACACCATCAAAAGAAATCTACAATAAAGACCTCGGCATGAGTATTGTCACTTATACTGGTAACGGTGTAGCAGGAGCGACTATTCCACATAGTTTAGGTACTAAGCCTGGTGTGGTTATCATCAAACGGCGTGATACCCTAGGACAGTGGGTAACGTATCATTCAAGTCTTGGTGCTACAAAAGCTCTCAAATTAGACGACACATCGGCGGCATCTGTTTCAACAACACACTGGAATGATACGGAACCAACTACACAACTTATATCTCTGGGTACCAATCCAGATCTTAATACTGCAGCAGGCACCTATGTCGCCTACATCTTCGCAGAAAGTGACTTTATTAAGATTGGAAGTTATACAGGTAATGGTCTTGCGGACGGTCCGTTTATAAACGAAGGAGTGTCGCCAGTTTGGACTTTATTTAAGAAAGATGCGGTGGAGCACTGGACACAATTTGATAGTGTTCGCGATCCGATTAACATGATGACGAAGTATCTTTATCCGAACGATCCTGCAGCTGAGGCTGTTTATGCTGGAATTTCGATAGATTTTACATCTACTGGTGTAAAATGCCGTGGTAGTTACAGTAATATCAATACCAGTGGAAGTACCTATGTTTATTTAATGATTGGTCAACCGACAGGCGGCTCAAATGTGGCAGAGGTAACTGCTCGTTAAGGTGGTTTAAGGGTGTTTAATGTACAGTAGCTTTTGTATGTGATACGATTTTCTCTGGACTTGAAACAAGGAGAAAGCAAGTGAAGGTAGATAGTGCAGAATCAACCATCTCTTTTGACCAGTTCAGCGGAGCGTGCGATAAAAAGAGCCTCACACAAAGGGGTTTCCTTGAGTGGTCATTCAAGGTTTTTGGTGGAAAAAAGAACCTTTCCTTAAGGGAGCAGAAAGAGTTGTTCCAGAGCGACCTTGAGCGTCTTTTCTGGAACGGCGTTCTTCCGTCGTACGCTGTGCGTGCCGTTACGCATGTCGCCGAGTCTGCGAAACAAAGTTTCGCCGGGCGGCCTGCAAAGGAGCCGTATCGTAGGCGGTCGTACGCAAACGCGCACTGGTAATTTCTTTTTTTGATTTACAAATCCTCGATGCGTAGCATCGAGGATTTTCCTTTTTCGTCACAAGACGATAGTATATTGATTATGGGTAATGAAGATAAATCAGAGATAGCACAGCGTGAGGAAAAAATCCTCGAATTTTGGAAAGATAATGATATTTTTGAGAAATCGCTTAAAAAGCAATCCCCAAACGGTGAGTATATAGTTTATGAAGGTCCTCCTACTGCAAATGGTCGCCCAGGGATACACCATCTTGAGGCGCGGGCTTTTAAAGATGCTATACCTCGCTATAAAACAATGCGTGGATTCCATGTACGTAGGCGCGCTGGGTGGGATACTCATGGGTTACCAGTTGAGCTTGGAATAGAAAAAGAGCTAAAATTTTCAGGGAAAAAAGATATTGAAGAATACGGAATAGCTGAGTTTAATAAAAAATGCCGCGGCAGTGTTTTGCGTTACATAGACGAATGGCAGAAATTTACAGACAGAATAGGATATTGGGTTGACCATAGTAAGGCGTATTTTACATACGACGCAGATTATATAGAGTCAGTTTGGTCAATCTTGAAACACGTTAAACGGGAAGAACGTCTGTATAAGGATTATAAAATAGTTCCTTGGTGTACTCGCTGTGGTACTGCGCTGTCATCACACGAGCTGGCACAAGGGTATGAAGATGTTAAAGACCTTTCAGTAACTGTTGAATTTAGGGTAAAAGGTAAAAAGAACACATCGTTTCTTGCATGGACAACAACGCCATGGACACTACCTGGTAACGTGGCTCTTGCTGTTGGCGCTAACATTGTGTATGTAACAGTTGAGAAAAAAACTGAGAATGGAGGGGATGCAAAGCGTTTTATAGTGGCAAAAGAGCGTCTTACTACCGTGTTTGGTGACGAGGGTCAGTATAAAATAATCGAGGAGCAGTTGGGAAGTGAACTTGTTGGTATGAAATATGAGCCTATTTATCCGTTCATTAAAAAACTATCACCATCATCAGAAGAACCAAAGTTTAAAAAAGCTTTTCAAATATATCCTGCACAGTTTGTTACAACAGAAGACGGTACAGGTATTGTCCATATAGCGGTTATGTACGGGCAAGATGACTTTGAGCTTGGAACTGAATTTGAGCTTCCAAAAGTTCATGTTGTGGCACCTGACGGTAGTTTTATGACTGGTACTGACTTTTTGTCAGGTCGTCAGGTAAAAGATGAAGATGTCGCTGTAGATATTATAAAAGACCTTGCAAAAAAAGGAGTCCTGTCTGCAAAGAAAAAGTTTGAACATACTTATCCATTTTGTTGGAGGTGTAAAAAACCTTTAATTTATTATGCTCGTGATTCATGGTACATACGCATGCATGACTTACGTTCAGAATTGGTTGAGCAAAACAAAGATGTGCATTGGGAACCAGAACATATTCGTGATGGTCGTTTTGGTGCGTGGATTTCTGGAGCAAAAGATTGGGCAATTAGTCGTGAGAGATACTGGGGAACTCCACTTCCTGTATGGGAAAACGAAGATGCAACAGAACGTGTTGTTATAGGTTCTCTAAAAGAGTTATCAAAACGTACGAAGAGCGGGCATAATACGTACGTTGCTATTCGTCATGGAGAAGCAACTAGTAATGTAAATCAAATTACGAGTACAACAGTCGCATCTGCAAGTACGGACGTTCTTACAGAAAAAGGCAGATCAGAAGTTTTGGAAAGTGCAAAAAAACTTTCTACTGAAGACGAGTTTGATTTTATATTTACATCTCCATTTGCCAGAACACGAGAAACAGCATCTATAATCGCAAAAGAGCTTGGTATACCAGATACTCGAGTTATTTTAGAGGACCGTATACGAGAAATAGGTGTTGGGGTTCTTGATAGCAAGCCATACAAGGAATACTCTGCATTTTTTGAGAAATTTGAAGACCGTTTTACAAAAGCGCCAGAAGGTGGAGAAACTTTAAACGATGTCCGCAAAAGAGTTGGCGCGCTTCTATATGATTTGGAAACTCGCTACAAAGGAAAACGTATCTTGCTGGTATCTCATTCCAGAACCATATGGGCTTTGTACGCATCTGCTCGTGGACTTTCGAGTAAAGAATCGATGGAAATATCAGTACCGGATAATGCTGGTATAGTTCCACTTAATTTTGTTTCGCTTCCTCATAATGAGAACTTTGAACTTGACCCGCACAGACCATACATAGATGACATTGTTCTTGAAGGTGCGTCTGGAGAAGATCTGCATCGTGTTAAGGAAGTTGTGGATGTGTGGTTTGACTCAGGAGCAATGCCTTTTGCGTCTGAACATTATCCGTTTGAAAATAAAGAGTGGGTAGAGGGTGTTGGTTATCCTGCTGATTTTATATCTGAAGCAATTGACCAAACTCGTGGTTGGTTCTACACACTTCTTGCTATAGGTACTCTTGTTGGGCGCGGGAAAGCATATAAAAATGTTATTAGTTTGGGGCATCTGCTGGATGAAAATGGACAGAAAATGTCAAAATCTAAAGGTAACGTTGTTGACCCGTGGGACGCCATTTCTAGATGGGGCGCTGATACGTTGCGTTTTTGGATGTATAGCGTTAACCAACCAGGTGAGTCAAAAAGTTTTGATGAAAAAACCGTTCGTGAATCGGCACGTACATTGTCATGGTTTGATAACAGTACAAAGTTCTATGATTTATTCAAAAATGAAGTATTGGGTGATGATGCACAGCTGCAAATAGTAGATAGGTGGATGAAGATACGTACACAGGAAACAGTAATTGCTGTTACTAAGTATTTTGATGCGTATAAATATTTTGAAGGCGCACGTTCTATAGCTGCGTTGTTGGAAGATTTGTCACAGTGGTATGTTAGACGTATTCGCGATAGGGCACGCGCGGGAGACAGAGCTGCAATAGAAACGTTGCGAGAAACGTTGCGAACAATATCTTTGCTTTTGGCACCTCTTGCTCCGTTTATATCTGAACAGGTATTCCAAAGCACGCGTATGGATTCAGACCCAGAGAGTGTACATCTTGCAGAGTGGCCTGAAGAAAAACACTCCTACTGGAGTAGGGTGGTTAGTATGTTTTTTGCGTCAGATGACAAGGAGCTTTTGGAAAACATGTCGGATGTTCGCTCGATAGCTTCTGAGGCTTTGATGCTCCGTCAAAAAGCTGGTGTAAAAGTTCGACAGCCGTTAACAGAGCTATCTATTAAAGGAGTGCTTCCTGCAGACTTTGCAAACATTGTATCTGAAGAAGTAAATGTAGAGCATATAAAAATGAATGAAAAGGAGCTTTCATTAGACACAAAGCTCACGGACGAGTTAATAAAAAAAGGAGACGTACGCGAGTTTTTACGAGCTCTTGCAGAATCTCGTAAATCAGAAGGTTTGTCTCCAAAAGATAAGATTAAATTATATATATCTGATACTGGCAAGGAGTCCTTGAGTAAGGTGTCTATCAATGGAGTTTCGTCTGTAGAGTTTGGTCTGAAAGAAAACTTAAAGTATGAGGTAACGTTGTCTTTTGGAAATGTTAGTTTTTCAATAACTAAACATGCGTCATAAATATACAACAAGTGGAATTGTGCTGGCACGGTTTCCTGTTTCAGAGGCGAGTGAACGTGTGGTTATACTTACGAGTGAACTCGGTGTTGTTCATGCGCACGCACAAAGTATTCGTAATCAAGGTGCAAAATTAACTCCAGCGTTGCAGACATTTGCTCAATCAAAAATAGTACTTGTTCGTGGTAAAGAAATGTGGCGTGTTTCTGGAGCTGTATTAGATATAGATTGGTTTAATTATATTTCTATAAATGCTCGCGTTAGAGTTGGAAGAGTTACAAGACTTATGTTGCGGCTTATGCCTGGTGATTTAATAGAGTCTGAGTTTTTTACTATAATACACGGGCTGTTTATATCTCTTCGTGATGAGTCCGAAGATTTGCAGGATGCTGCGGAGTGTTTAGCTGCGTTACGTATTTTACAAAAGCTAGGGCTTGATGCTGGTAACATTCCGCAAGATATTGATAATCAATATAGTACGAAAACATTGCAAACAATTGACGCTTCAAAACGTTTATTCGTTGATCGTGTTAACAATGGCATAGAGGCCTCTGGTTTGTAGAGTGTGTTTGAGTAGTGATGTTGTATACTTACGTTAATGTCTAAAAACGACCCGTTAGGTTCATTGGAAGAAGCTAGGAAACGACTTTACTCCGCAAACGAAACACCTGTTATTCCAAAGGGTGATTTTTCTGTTAGAGAGGTTCAAAAATCAAAACATAAGTGGACATACGAGAAGCATGCTACTGGTGTAAAAAAAGTACCACACAAACACGTGAGAATAGCTTTGATGTTTTTTTGGTCAGCTCTTGTGTTTTTTATGCTTGCGTCTGGTGTTGCGGCATACTTGTTTTTTTCAGGTAGTCGTTCTGTATCAACAAACAACGTATCTATAACAATTAAAGGACCAACAACTATCGCTGGTGGCGACACGGTATCGTTGTTACTTTCTGTTGTAAATAACAATCCAGCGCCAATAGAAGATGCAAATATAACACTTACTTTTCCAGCAGGAACTCGTTCCGCCTCAAACGTTCTTACATCGCTAACTCATGACACCGAAAATCTTGGGACTATTACTGCTGGAGGACGTGTTGAACGTACGGTAAAGGTTGTTTTGTTTGGTGGTCAAGGAGATGTTATATCAATTCCAGCAGCGCTTCAGTTTAGAACAGTTGGTTCAAATGCGATTTTTGTAAAGAAATCAAGCTACACACTGTCTGTTGTTGCAACACCTCTTTCTGTTTCTGTTGACGCCCCGCCTGAAACTGTTCCTGGACAACCATACTCGTTAACTGCAACTGTACGTTCAAACGCAACAGCTCCTCTTGCTGGAGTGGTTTTGAGAGTGTATTACCCGACAGGATTTACTCCAACAAATACATCTATAAAACCTGTTGGAAATAGTTTTGTTATAGGAACATTAGAACCAGGCGCTGTATCTATTGTGAAAATAACTGGTACTATCGCTGGTCAAAACGGCGAACAAAGAGTATTTAGGTTTGCTGTAGGTACAACAGATGGTACTTCTGATTCTTCAATAGCTGTTGACTACATGAAGCAAACAACTACTGTAAATATCACAAAACCATTCTTAGCAACATCATTGAATATAAACGGAAGTTCTGCTGACCAAGCTGTTATTGCTGCGAACACGCGAACTAGCGTGTCGCTCGCATGGACAAACACTCTTGATGTTCCGATTACAAACGCAAACATAACAGTGTCTCTTTCTGGCGCATCATTTGACCCCTCTAGTGTTAGTGTTGTTCGAGGTCAATACCAGTCATCAAACAAAACGATTGTGTTTAGTCGTGATTCAGACGCATCGCTTGGTATGCTAGCTCCTGGTGCACAGGGGGTTGGAACGTTTACATTCTCGGCAATTCCTCCAGTACAAACAGCAAGCTCTAGTCCGTCTGGTAGTCCTATAATTACAATCTCGGTAACAGTGTCTGGTCAGCGTACAGGACAAAGTAATGTGCCAGAAGTTGTAACTTCATCTGTAACGAAGACTATTAAAGTTGCAACGGCAATGTCTCTAGACGCATACGCACTTCACTCTACTGGTCCGTTTACAAATACTGGACCAGTTCCTGCTGTCGCAAACCAAACAACTACGTACACTGTCGTTTGGAATGCAAGTAACACAACAAGTGATATCGCTGGCGGAGTTGTCTCAGCAAACCTTCCTTCAGATGTACAGTTTATAAAGGCTGTCCAATCTGCAAATAGTCCGATTGTATATGACTCTGGTGAGCATACAATTACATGGAACATCGGAGACTTAGGTGCGCGCTCATCAACACAAACTGCTTTTCAGGTTGCTGTTACCCCAAGCACAAGCCAGCAAGGTGCTGCGATGCAGCTAGTTGCACCAGCGACACTGTCTGCGTTCGATAGGTTTGCTCAAGTTAGTGTGTCTGTTACTTCAAATCCTGTAACAACGGATTTGTCTCGAGACCCATCTTACTCGGGTAGTTCTAGTTCTGTGCAGTAGCGTAGTACGTTTTTCTAGAGTAAAGTATTTCTTATGAAAGAAGCAAAAAAAGACATAGATATGGAAACAATAGTGTCACTTGCAAAACGTAGAGGTTTTGTCTTTCAAGGGTCAGAAATCTACGGAGGTTTGGCTGGTACTTTTGATTATGGTCCATACGGCGTGGCTCTTAAAAACAACTTAAAAAGTCTGTGGTGGAGAATGTTTGTCGATTCTCTCGACAATATGTACGGTGTTGATGCTGCTATTTTAATGAATCCTAAGATATGGGAGGCTTCTGGTCATGTTGATGGTTTTTCAGACCCACTGATTGAGTGCACAGAATGTAAACATCGTTTTAGAGATGACCAAGTACAAAAGAAAACTAAAAAAGGCACAGAAGAGTCTGATACTTCGGTTTCGGTTTGGAGCTGTGAGCATTGCGGTACTGAAAATGAATCAGTAGAACCGCGCCAATTTAACATGATGTTCAAAACACATGCTGGGGCATCAGAAGATGATGCGGCAACTGTATATTTACGTCCCGAAACTGCTGCTGGTATTTTTATGAATTACAAAAATATAATTGACTCTGTACATCCAAAACTTCCTTTTGGTATAGCTCAAATAGGAAAGGCTTTTCGCAATGAAATATCACCACGAGATTTTATATTCCGTTTGAGGGAGCTCGAGCAAATGGAAATAGAGTATTTTGTTCGTCCAGAGGAGTGGGAGATGGCATTTGAGAATTGGCGTGTTCGTTTGAATCAATATGCTGATGCAATAGGAATTGAGAGCAGTTCGCTACATGAGTTAGAAGTATTACCTGAGGATAGAGCACATTACAGTAAACGAACTATTGATTTTGAGTTTGATTTTCCTTTTGGGCGCAAAGAACTATGGGGTCTTGCCTATAGAACAGACTTTGATTTACTTGCACATGAAAAAGGTTCTGGTGTTGAACTTAAATATTTTGACGAGTCAAAAAAGGAGAAAATAACGCCGCATGTGATAGAACCGTCGCTCGGTATCGACAGAACCATTCTGGCTGTTTTGTTTTCAGCATATCGTGAAGACATAACGGGAGACACTCCGCGTGTTTATCTAGCTTTTCCTCCTGCCATTGCTCCTGTAAAAGCAATGGTATCCCCGCTTCTAAAAAACAAACCAGAGCTTGTAGAAAAAGCTAGAAATGTTTATTTGGAACTTAAAAAAGATATTCCACAAATCATGTGGGATGACAACGGAAACATAGGGAAACGATATCGACGTCAAGATGAAATAGGTACTCCGTTCTGTATAACGATTGATTTTGATACCCTTGGAGAAACTTCGGAACTTAAAGACACAGTAACTGTTCGTGATAGGGATACTGGAGATCAGAAAAGGATGGCAATTTCGGAACTTTTAGAATACATTAAAACAGCATTATAGGGTTTGTAGCTTTGTTAAGGTTAGCGGTTAGTGATAAAAGTAAAATCAAACATTCTTTATGGTACTATTCATAATATGAAGGATACACGGTATTCGATTTCTATTACTTCGGGGACTATTGTTACTACAATAATAATTGGGGTTATTGCGTATGCGTTATGGACTTTGCGTGACTTAGTGTTGCTCATAATAACTGCAATTGTACTTGCCTCGTCTGTTCGTCCTGGGGTGCTTTTCTTTATGAAGTATAAAATACCGCGTGCGCTATCTGTATTGATAATGTATTTAATAGTTTTTGGTTCAATTTTTGGTGTTGTTTATATGTTTTTACCTCCAATGCTTGGGGAATTGAACGGTCTTAGCAGCGCACTTCCTAAGTATATAGAAACCGTATCTCTTCCTGCGCCATTTGATACATCGGGCGCTACAAGTTTCTTGTCGTCTAGTTCTGGTGCAGATACTTTGATACAGTCTTTGTCGTCATTGCAAAAAGCTTTTGTTGATTCGTCTGCTGGTGCATTTCGTTTGGTAGCTACGATTTTTGGAGGATTGTTTTCTCTTGTATTTGTAATAGTTCTTTCATTTTATTTTGCTGTTCAAGAGGATGGTATGGAGGGTTTCTTGCGAACGATAACACCACTGCCACAGGAAGAATATATTATAAGTCTGTGGAGACGCGCACAAAAAAAGATAGGGTTATGGATGCAAGGGCAAGTTATGTTGTCGCTTTTGGTTGGTTTACTTATTTATCTTGGGCTTATGATAATTGGAGTCCCTTATGCTCTTTTGATAGGTTTGTTTACGGCTATTATGGAAATTATTCCTATATTTGGTTCATTTATAGCCGCTGTTCCAGCTATTGCGATAGCATTTACAACAGGTGGTCCGTCATTAGCCCTTATTGTAGCCGGACTTTATTTGATAGTTAATCAATTTGAAGCGCACCTTATATATCCATTAGTTGTAAAGAAAATCGTAGGAGTACCACCGCTTCTTGTTATTGTTGCTATGGTTGCTGGTGGGGAATTGGCGGGTTTCCTTGGTGTTATTCTTTCAATTCCGCTTGCAGCAATACTACAAGAATTTGTTAGCGATTTAGACAAAGGGCGTCGCGCACACAAGGCGTCAGTTTAGTAGATACTAACTTTTAATATGGCACGATATTTTACAACTACATTACCGTATGTAAACTCAAACCCTCATATAGGTTTTGCAACTGAAGTAATTCAGGCAGATGTCCTAGCGCGCGCAGCGCGCGCTAGTGGAGAAGATGTTTTCTTTACAACTGGTACAGATGAGCACGGGCAAAAAATCGCACAAAAAGCAGATGAGGCTGGTAAAGGCGCACAGGAATATGTAGACCATTATGCTGGTGAATTTGAAAGGTTAAAAAACTCACTCAACTTATCACATGATAAGTTCGTACGTACAACGGATAAAAAACATATTGCCGCAGCCAAAGAGCTGTGGAGACTTTGTGAAAAAAAAGGAGATATTTATAAAAAATCATACAAGGGACTTTATTGTGTTGGTGATGAAATGTTTTTATTCGAATCCGATTTGGTAGATGGAAAATGTCTAAACCATCCAGAAGTTGAACCTATAGAAATTGAAGAAGAAAATTATTTTTTTGCGTTGTCAAAATACCAAAAATACCTAGAAGAATATCTAGCTAAAGATACTTCTGTTATTCCAGAATGGAGACGTAAAGAGGCTCTTAATTTTGTTAAAAACGGACTTGAAGATGTTAGTATTTCTCGTGAAAAGAAACGCTTGTCCTGGGGTATACCTGTACCAAACGATGACACACAGGTTATGTATGTCTGGTTTGATGCTTTGACAAATTATATATCTGCACTTGGGTGGCCTGAAGATAAAGAAGGTAATTTCAAAAAGTTTTGGGAAAATGGTGTAACTATGCAGCTGGCTGGTAAAGACCAAGTACGTTTTCAGTCAATCATGTGGCAAGCAATGCTTCGCTCTGCTGGAATTACTGCAACTGATATTATTTTGTATCGCGGGTTTATAAACTCTGGCGGACGTAAAATGAGTAAATCTATTGGAAATGTGATTAGCCCAAACGAGTTAATAGAAAAGTATGGCACAGATGCTACTAGGTATATTTTACTTCGGCACGTGCATACAACAAACGATACTGATATTACGTGGGAGCGTATGGACGAGTGGTATACAGCTAACTTGGTAAATGGGCTTGGTAATCTTGTAGCAAGAGTGATGACGCTATCTCAAAAGCATTTAGAGTCTGGTCAAGCAGTTTCTATAGAAAACCATACTCTAGATAACATAAAATCTATTTTAGAAAAGTTTGATTTTCAGGTTGCTATGAATTCGGTATGGGAGCGTATACAAAAACTAGACCAAGAAATTACAGAAACTGAACCGTTTAAGGTTGTAAAGATAGATTTAGAAAAAGGAAAGTTACTAATTGAAAAACAACGAGAAGAACTGTTTGTTATTACTCAAATGCTTGAGTATTTTATGCCAGAGACAAGTAAAATTATTTCTAAAGCAATAAAAGACAATGTTAAGCCTGATAATCTTTTTCCACGTTTAACATAGTGGTTGTAATTGTTAGTGTATGACATTCAAGTATTTTGATACACATAGTCACATACAAATAAGTGACTATGATTTGGATAGAGAAGAATTAATTTTAGGCATGGACGCTAGTGGTATTGGAACTGTTGCTGTAGGTGTTGATTTTGAGTCATCAGAAAGTGCGGTTAGTCTTGCTAATAAATACAAAAATGTTTTTGCGTCTGTTGGTATGCATCCAACGGACACAAAAGATTTTTTTGAAATATCAAAGTTTGAAAAACTAGCATCTGATGAAAGAGTTGTTTCAATAGGTGAGTGCGGTTTAGATTATTTTAGAACTAACGATGTAGCACAAGAACGTCTGCGTCAAATACCATTACTTGAAACACAAATTGATTTAGCTGTAAAAATACAAAAACCGTTAATGATACATGCGCGTCCATCAAAAGGTACGGTAGACGCATATACTGATATTATTGAGATATTTAAAAGTGCAAAAAAAGAGCATGGTGACAAACTAAAAGGTAATATACATTTTTTTGTCGGTGGTATAAAAGAAGCGCGCGCTTTTTTTGAAATTGATTTTACGGTTTCTTATACTGCAGTTATTACATTTACGCATGATTATGATGATGTTGTTAGTTTTGCTCCATTAAGTATGCTTCTCTCTGAAACGGATTCGCCATTTGTAGCACCAGCACCAAACAGAGGTGCTAGAAACAACCCAAACGCTGTTAAGGAGGTTGTGGAGACTCTTGCGAGTATTCGACAACAGGATGTTGAAATCATACGCACAGCGATGGTCGATAACGCAAGTAGGGTATTTGATTTTAATAACAATACTAAGTGATTACCATATATAAGTTAGGTTGTCTTTGGTCTATTTGCGTGCTAGAATGCGCGCACTATGGCAAAGAAACAAGATAAGGAGCTAGAAAATGAACAAATAGAAACTGTAGAGGAAAACTCTGCAGAACCGCGTATTTATGAAATTGGTTTTCATATAGATCCTGAACTATCTCATGAGGAAGTTAAGCAAGTATACCAAAGCGTAAAAGATGCAGCTGCAGCTGCTGGTACGGTTATTGCCGTTGGTGAGCCAGAGAAAATGCAGCTAGCGTATACAATCTCAAGAATGGAGCACGAAGGAAGACATGATTTCTCGTCATCGTTTTTTGCATGGATTGGTTGCGAAGTTAACACAGACGGACACGCTGCCGTACTTACAACATTGAAAGATGAGCCTCGTATTTTTAGGTTTATAGATATACTAACTACAAAAAACTCTCTTGAGCATGCTGCAGAACAGCGTGATTTGCGTGTGCGAACACAACGCGGAAAAGTAGAAAAGACAGAAGAGCAATCTGAAAAAGATTTGGACAATGCTCTTGAGGAGGCAACAGCATAATAATAAAAACTATGTATCTAAACAAAGTACTTCTTTATGGCAATTTAACTCGTGACCCAGAAATACGAGCTCTTCCTTCTGGTCAGCAAGTAGCAAACTTTAGTATTGCAACTAATCGTGTTTATAAGGACAAAGAAGGGCGAAAACAGGAGGTTGTAGAGTACCATAATGTAGTTGCTTTTGGTCGTTCTGCAGAACTAATAGGGCAGTACATGAAAAAAGGACGTCCGTTGTTTGTTGAGGGACGTTTGCAAACACGTTCGTGGGAATCTGATGGACGTAAAAATTACCGAACTGAAATAGTCATAGACAATTTCCAGTTTGGTGACGGTGGTCGCAATGACGGAGGCGCAAGCGCACCAAGCACGCAGCCAGCATCAGAATCAGCTCCAGCACAAGGTAAAGACTCCGCTGGAGGAGAGACAATTCAATACCCAAACGAAGATATAAACCCGGAGGACATTCCGTTTTAACGATTTACAAATACGCATATGGCACATCAATCACAAAGAGAGGAAATAGAACATAAGAAATTTATTGACTACAAAGATACACAGTATCTTGGTCTTTTTACGAACCCAAATGCAAAAATATTACCACGCAAGCGTACTGGAATTACATCAAAAAGACAGCGTGAGATTTCGCAAGCAATAAAACGAGCTCGTTATATGGCTCTTATGCCGTATATTGCATCATAAAACAAACACAAAAGTATATAAAAACCGGCAATTTATTGCCGGTTTTTATATACTTTTGTTGAGTTTGTATGGGGTGGTTACTTTTGCAAGTAGTGCTCAAAACTTTTTAACAAAAAAAGAAATAATTAAAATATGCGCAGAACGCAGTCCGTTGTTATCGGTTGTTATTTTTTAGGTACTATTTATTGTGAAGCCTTACTGACTCTTTCCACGTATTCTCCTGTTTCTGTATTTACACGCATAGTGTCTCCTGTATTTATGAAAAGAGGTGTGCTTACAACTGCTCCAGACGACAATACTACCTGTTTTGTACCGCCGCTTGCAGTATCACCCTTTATTGATGGTGGGGCGCTTTCTACGAGTAAATCTACTTTTATTGGTATTTTAACAGTGATCGGTTCTTCTTTGTATAAAAGAACTGAAGCAGGAGCATTTTGCACTAACCATTTTGTTTGATTATGGACACTGTTTTCTGGAAATGAGAACCTATTTTTTGGATTACCAAGCTCGCAAAACCAAGACTTACCCTTGTTTGTGTACAAAAAAACAGCTTCCATGTTATCAATCTCAGCTTCTTTCGCCGACTCGTTTTGGTGAAATGAGTTTTCTATAACTCTTCCAGAAACCAAATGTCTAAGTTTTGTTTGGTTTACAGGTTTACGCATTTGCATTCTAAATACATGTGATGACAGTACTTCGTATGGTTCATTGTTAAATTCTATAATTTTTTTCGCTGTTATGTTGTTGTATGAAAGAATTAGCATGTAACTTTTTAATTGGGGTGTGGTTATAAAAGGTGCCAGATAAGGCAGATAAAGGTATGATACATGGCATTATGAGTATTTCAAGCAAAGTCGATTACACGGCTTTTTCGGACGTACAAATACTTAAGCAATCAAAACGTAATCCAGTTATCTTTGAGGTTTTGGTAGATAGGTATGAAGCGCCTTTTTTTAGGAAAGCGCAATCAATTCTAAGGTCTAAAGAAGATTCTGAAGAAGTTGTACAAGATGCATTTACACGTATTTTCTTGTATTCAGATAAATATGAAGAACAAGACGGCGCAACATTTGCATCTTGGGGTTATAAAATACTCATTCGAGTTGCGTTAACAAGATACGGAAAACTGAAGAAGAAAAGAGATTCAACTCTCGTCTTAGAACCAGAGCATTATGAATCGCTACCTGACAATTCGAACTTTGTTGAAACGTTATCTGTTCGTAATGAAGTTTTAGAAGTTTTGTCGAAACTGCCTGAAACTGCGGGGCGAATACTGAGGTTACAGTTTTTAGAAGGTAAAACACAAGATGAAATTGCAAGAAGAGAGGGTGTTTCTGTTTCTGCACTTAAAACACGAATACACAGAGCAAAAAAGCTGTTTAAACAGAATATAAATAATCATGACAAATAAAACCAATTCCATAATAAAGAAAAAAGTGATGAAACGAATATATATAATATATGTATTACGTCCATTAGTTAGTACTGGAACAATCTCAGCTTTTGTACTTATGACTGCTTTGTGGGGGATTGGTAAGGAAGTCTGGGTTGCGCATGTGTTTAGTAATATGCCGCAGCTAACAAACATAACTGCATTTACGCAGTTTTGGACATATGCATTTTTACATACACATTTTGTTGTACAAGCACTAACAATAATGGCGGTAATAGCAATAGTGTATTTCGCCAGTAGCGTATCAAAGCTGATTACATCAACTTTTACGACAGTGTCTGTTTAGGATTATTGTGTTGTTAGTTATATTAAACTAACTTAACCTTTATATCCTTCAAAAGAGTTGCTTTTATTTTAGGGTTTTTGATTAGAAAAGTACGAGCAGCGTCATAACCACGGCCAAGTGCTATTTCTCCAAATTTGTAACTTGCTCCTGCTTTGCTTACGATATCGTGTTTCTCTCCAAGGGCTAGTAGTTCGCCTTCTTTGCTTATTCCTTCATTATAGAGAAGGTCAAACTCTGTTGTTTTGAACGGGGCGGCAATTTTGTTTTTTACAACTTTTACACGAACACGTCCGCCAACAACCTCGTCACCTTTTTTGATTTGCGCAATTCTTCGAATGTCTAGACGTACACTGGTGTAGAACTTCAAAGCCTTTCCTCCTGGTGTTGTTTCTGGGTTACCGAACATAACACCTATTTGCATTCGTATTTGGTTTATAAATATAACTATTGTTTTGCTTTTTGCTGTTATTGCAGTTAGCTTTCTAAGCGCTTGACTCATGAGTCGTGCTTGTTTACCAACATGAGTTGCTCCCATATCACCTTCGATTTCGTCTTTTGGAGTTAGTGCTGCAACGGAGTCGATAACGATGACGTCTATGTTTCCACTACGGACAAGTGACTCTACTATTTCAAGCGCTTGTTCTCCGGTGTCTGGTTGAGAGATAAGGAGCTCGTCTAGTTTTACACCAATACGTTGTGCGTACTCAGGATCAAGAGCATGTTCAGCGTCAATAAAAGAACATATACCACCCTTTTTCTGAGCTTCTGCAACAGTATGTAGCGCAAGTGTTGTTTTACCACTTGATTCAGGTCCAAATATCTCAATTATTCGTCCGCGCGGTAACCCTCCAATACCAAGAGCGTAATCAAGCCCAATAGAGCCTGTTGGTATAGATGGTCGAGTAGCTTGCTTGCCAGAGCTAAACGTCATTATTGCTTCATCGCCAAATTTTGTTCGAATATCCTTTAGTGCAAGGTCGATAGATTTTTGCTTAGAAGCTGTGTCTGTTGCTGCTGCTTCTAAAGTCTTTGGTTCTTTAGAGATTTTTTTCTTTATAGCCATACGTAATTATTATTTGGTGAATATCGTTCGTGTATCGGTTACAGTGTGCCCAAATCGGTCTGATGCCGTTAATCTAATTATAGACCCTCCGAGCGGTGGTGTAACTACCTTAGAGAACGAACCGTCGTTCTCTGGTAGTAAAGGAACGCCGTCTAGTGTTAGTGCAACGACACGCTCTACTTTCCCAGATACTGTTATTAAACCATTATTTGCTATCTTTCCGTTTGTTGGTGAGCTTATTGCTAGACTTGGTCCAGACAGTATTGGCATAGCTTCAAGTAGTCCATATGAAGATATGGCAACAAGTACAATAATCAACATATAACGAAGTGGTGGCATATAACTAGGAGGGTTCTACATTACTATCGTCATCTCCTTTGTTATCGTTACTTGTATCTGACGTATCTACTTGTGACAGTATTTCTCTAGGTCTTGAGCCGTCAGATGGACCTATAACACCATTTTCCTCTAGTATATCCATTAGTCGTGCAGCACGAGAGTAACCAATACGAAGTTTTCTTTGTAGGTATGAGGTAGATGCTCGCCCAGCTTCTTCAACTGCTGTTTTTGCATCGCCGTATAACTCATCGTCTGCTTCGCTTTCTAGGTTTGCTGTCATTATTGCATCGTTTGGGTTTTGTGAAGCTCCGTTTCCACCAAGGTCTATTAATGACAAATCACCTGAGTTATTTTTCTTTATATATTGCGCCACTCTTTTTACTTCTGATTCACTTATATATGCGGTTTGTATACGCACAGGTTTTTGCATGTCACTGGACAAATAGAGGGTGTCACCAGCACCAAGTAGTTGTTCTGCTCCAGCGCCATCTATGATTGTTCGTGAGTCTATCTGTGAGGCTACTTGTAAGGCTAGTCTTGTTGGGATATTAGCTTTAATTAGTCCTGTTATAACGTTTACACTAGGTCTCTGTGTTGAAAGTATTAAGTGTATACCAACAGCACGCGACATTTGTGCTAGGCGCACAATAGACGCTTCGAGCTCTCGTGGATATGTCTGCATAATGTCTGCAAGCTCATCTATAACTATAACTATATATGGCATTGCTTCAGGAATGTCTTCGTCGCCACGTTTCTTCGCTGGTTCTACTATTGTGTTGTGATACGATTCAATATCTCGAACTTGTTCAGCCTCAAGAATGTTGTAACGTCTATCCATTTCTTTTGCTGCCCACTTGAGCGACATGATTGTTTTCTTTGGTTCTGTTATTACAGGTGTTAGTAGGTGTGGAATACCATTGTATAGAGTTAACTCTACGCGCTTAGGGTCAATCATTATCAAGCGCATTTGATTTGGGCCGTTTCTATAAAGTAGCGATGTTATAAGTGCATGGATAGCTACTGATTTACCTGACCCTGTTGCTCCAGCAACAAGCATGTGAGGTGTTTTTGCAATGTTTATATAGTGTGGTGTTCCTGTGATGTCTCTACCAAGAGCGGCGAGTAGAGGTTTTTTATTTGCACTCCATTCTGGTGCAGCAATTAAACCACCAAGACCAACTGTTGCTTTTGCAGTGTTTGGTACTTCAATTCCGACTAATGATTTCCCTGGAATAGGAGCTTCTATTCTTACTGGGTGAGCAGCGAGCGCAAGCTCAAGGTTGTTTTGTAATGAAATTATTTTAGAAAGTCGCACACCTTCCGCTGGTTTGAACGCGTATCTTGTAACTGTAGGTCCTACAGTTACTTCGTCCATTTCAACAGAGATATTAAAATTATGAAATGTTCTTTTTATTATATTTGCATTTGCTTTTATATCTCCAACTCCTGGTTTACCTTTGTCTGCGCCAAGAAGTGAAACTCTCGGCGCTTTATATTTTTCATCAAAATTTGCAATTGTAACTGTTGCTGAATCGTTACTATTGATATCGTTAAACATAGTTACCGTGACTTCTTTGTCTGGGCGTACTATTGCGCTTGGTTCTTCGTCTTCATCCTCCTCCTCATATTCTTCATATTCGTTATTGTTTTCGGAAAGACTTTCCTCAGTATCAGAGTTTTCAGTTTCATTAGTATGGTTAGAAGTTTTGTTTTTTCGTAGTAGTAGGGTTTTGTTTATTACCTCACGAAACATACTTGGTATGTTTATTAAAAACTCCTCTATATACTCAAGTATTATTTTTATATCGATGAGTGCAGCAAGCGCAACTAACGCTAGAGACAAAAGCAAAACAAGAGCACCCCAAAAACCAAAGAATGTCTCTAGAGCACTTCCTATAAACATTCCAGCATTTCCACCCCAGTGGATAGAAGGGAAGAGTCCTGCAAATGAAAGCACAGCTGCAAAGAGTAGGGTAGCTCCTCCAGCTGTAATAGGTTCTATAGTCGGTCTGCGTAGTCCTGCAAATAAACCTATTGCAATAATTCCAATAGGTAAGAAAAATGCACCGATACCTATTGCACTATATGTTAAGTAAAACGCAGCGGTGCCTATAGGTCCTGCCGCACCAAATATACCAAGCGACAATAAAATACCGCACGCTATTAAAACAATCGCAGACACCCAACGAATAATATCCTCGTACGTCTTAATGGTACTTCCACCAGAGCCTTTCTTTTTTCTAGCCATTACGTTCTATTGTATCATCGCTTAAGCATTTGGGCTTTATTTTGATGTAATAAGACATTTATGATTTTAGTTGCATTGAACCTGTCAAAGACATACAATGGTAATTACATAACGGACGTATAAAAAATATTCATGAACAGTAACAGACATTCTAAGGTCATAAACTCAACGGCAAGCCGTAGTAGCAATGCTGACCTTAATGCGTTTGTCCTAGAAAAAGATATATTTTCAAACATATTCAATAAAGACATAAAGCGTGTTTTTATCTACAAAAAATCAGAACGTCTTGCTAAAGCTATTTATTTAATAACACCAGCGTTTAGAGAGTCGCCATCTTTGCGTGACAGACTAGACAAAATAGCGATAAGAATTGTAGACGCAGCAATACTCTCTCCGTCTAAAACAAAAGAAGTTTTATCAAAAGAATTACTAGCACTTTCTAGTGTGTTATCAATCGCACAAACAGGTAGACTTCTTTCAAATATGAACGTCGAACTAATAACACGCGAAGCACATATTCTTTTACAAGAAGTTGCTTCATATGAAGAGCCTAGATTATTTTTAGATGACATACCTTCGCTTGCGGAGCTTGCCAAAGAAGTTGGTGGGTCTGGCGTTATGCAATCACAAATAAACAAAACTATAAACAATACTCCTACAGCTTCTCGCGAAACATATCAAAACAAGACTAATAAAGGACATGGTATATCTAAAGGACAAGTAAAGGACAAGTCATCAATCTCTACGCGAAGAGAAGCTGTTGTTGCTGTGGTTCGCTCGAAAGGAAACGCATACATAAAAGATGTTTCTATGGTGATACGAAATGTTAGCGAGAAGACAATACAGAGGGAGCTTGCGTCTCTTGTAAAAGACGGTGTTTTAACTCGCAGTGGTGAGCGTAGATGGACGTCGTACTCAGTTTCTGGCAAGTAACCACATAACAGGACAAACTGTTTGTAACTAGTATTAAGTCGATTTTTTAACACAAAAACAAGCCTAAAATTGATAGTTTTTGAAGGTTGTTTGTCTTGTTTGGAGTGTGGTGTTTAATACGTCGTCATAACTCAATATCATTGACTTTCTGCCTATTATTTCATAGTATATATTACGTGATAGCGACTGGGGTAATAAGAAGCGATATCTAAAAAAGACCGGAAACGGTCTCTTTGTCGTTCTCTTTATTTAACTCTTGTACTTAATCGGTATGGTCGTTATCCACAACGTCATGTTCTTTGGCTTCGATGTGCATCGATATTCCGTTATACTAAACCCTAGTCCTACGGAATGTGGGGCAGTCTTTCCAAAGACTTGGTCTTTGATAATTAAATAGCAGCTTGACCAGTTGCACGTGTGTATACACAGTGTTTAAAAACACTGTGCGGTTTACTTGTTGCCGCACACATAAAAACATTTCCAGTACGGAAGATTGTTCCACCATGATTGAATACTTGAACGGATAACAACCCTTACCAGCTAGTCCATGCAGCACGCGTCGATCCTGTGCTTCGTGGGATAGTGATTGGAATCACAACTAAAAAATTGAAGTTGATTGCGAAAGCAATCTAAATTACCAGGTGAATAACTGCACACCCGATTGGCTACAATTTATTAATAGTCAAGCTATCGGATGTTCAGTCTAGAAAATTAAAAAACAATATATATGTCTACAGTAACTAATAATGCGATCACGAAGATTGCAGCGGTTACGGCAGGACTTGCTATGTTTGCGTCTTTCGCTCTTGTTGCTCCGGCACAAGCAGCGCTAACGTCAGCACAGGTTCAGTCAATCCTATCGCTTCTAACTTCGTTTGGTGCAGACGCAGGCACAATCGCAAACGTAAAGACGTCGCTTACAGGCGGTACACCAGCTGTAACAGCAGGTACTACAACGACAACTTCGTCGGCTTGTAACTTCACAATGAGTCTAACAATCGGAAGCAAGGGCAGTGATGTCACTTGTCTCCAAACAGCACTTATCGGTGCTGGTTACACAATCCCAGCTGGTGCAACAGGCTACTTCGGTGGTCAGACAAGATCAGCTGTAGCTGCATGGCAGAAAGCAAGTAACATTGCTCCTGCTGTTGGTTACTTTGGTTCGATTTCTCGTGCCAACTGGAACCTTGGTGGTACTACAACTACTACTGCAACTACACCAACTACGACAACAACAGCACTAACTGGTAACGGCCTTAAGGTTGCACTAGCAGCTGGCTCACCAAACGGTACTGTAATCGTACAGAAACAAGCTATCGCAGACCTTGGAGAGTTTACGTTCAGTAACCCAACATCAGCAGCCATCAAAGTAACGAACCTAACGTTCAA
>CAYYQT010000010.1:0-10793 GCA_964473795.1 uncultured Candidatus Saccharibacteria bacterium
TGTTTTTATAAATTGTTCTTAATTTACAAATGCGTGTATTTTTTGTAATTCTTAATTATAATACTTACTAAACACAGACGAAACGTCTTTATACACATCTTTGAAAGGTCGTTCTGCATTTATTGTGTGTGGTGTACCAGTATCACCAACGTGTTTCAGATAACCTTCTCGTACACGTTCATGAAAAGCTATTTTTTCAGTATCAAAACGATTAATCTCTCCTTTTCTACTAACAACACGAGCAAGACCAACTTTTGGAGATACGTCTAACAAAATATAAGTATCTGGTTTCCACTCGCCAACTATGAACTCATTTACTGAAACAAGAAAATCTAAAAACTCTTTGTGTTCTCTACCGTAGATTTGATATGCAATTGTAGATAGTACAAAACGGTTACTAACTACTGTCTTGCCGTCTTTAAGAGCTGGAATTATGACTTCGCTTAAAAGCTGCGCACGTGTTGAAAGAAACAAAAGCAATTCTGTTTTTATACTCATTGGAACTGGAGTTTCTAAAAACAATAATTCTCGTATGCGTTCGCCGATAAAAGTACCCCCAGGCTCTCTTGTGAAAACAATATCTGTACGGTCAGAGTAGTCACTTTTAAGCTGGTCAATGTTTGTGTCTTTGCCCGACCCTTCCCCTCCTTCAAATACTATAAAATTACCTTTTTTCATATTAACTATATTTTAGCATGCTGCGTGGTAAAATATATACACAATAGTAACTAGATTAAATTATGTCTTTGAACAAACTAAATCATTCTACTCAGGAGCTACCAGACGGAGGAAAGGTCTTTGTGCTTGATACTGGCGCTGTTATAACTCCAGAAGCAGAGGCAATGCTACAAGCACTACACTCACGCTCCGTAGGAGGTGTGGAGGAACACCTTAATACACTTTCTGAAAAAGGTGCAGAAAAATTTATGTCTTCGTTTTATGTAGGGTACGGACATAAATCAATTGGAGATTGTGGTAGTGGAACTATTTTCATAGAGGGAGTATCAATGCTCGCTGCAAAGGCAATCCAAGACTGGCATTTGTACTCAGGTCAAGAATCTTCAACTAGGTACATAGATTTTTCTTCACAAAAATTCATTGACCCAATAAACTCAGAAAAATCAAAAAACGTTCTTGAAAAATGGCGAACTTTTTACTTGAAAGGAATGAAACCCGTACAAGAAAAACTAAAAGAACAATATCCAATACAGGACGGTGAGGACGAAAAGATATACACCAAAGCGATTAACGCGCGTGCTTTTGACATCATGCGTGGCTTTTTACCATCTGGAGCATCGACAAACCTAGCGTGGCACACAAACCTACGCCAGGCTGCTGACAAACTAATGCTACTAAGACATCACCCCCTTACAGAAGTGCAAAACATCGCAAAAGGAATTGACTTGGCACTTCAGGAAAAGTACCCAAGCTCATTCGGTCATGAAAGATATGAAAAAACAGAAAAGTTTAACGAGCTATGGATGCAAACCGAAAACTATTTTGAGAAATCAGATTCTGTTGATTTTGAGCTAACAAAAGATTCTATTGACCATGAACTACTAGCGCAAAGTAGAGAAGTCATGCAATCGCGACCAGCAAAAACAGAGCTACCTCGTTTTATTGCAGAGTGCGGAACAGTACAGTTTGAGTTCTTGCTAGATTTCGGTTCGTTTAGAGACATTCAACGACACCGAGCAGTCACACAACGTATGCCACTTGTAACAATGAAGCACGGTTTTGGAGAGTGGTATCTAGATGAGTTACCAGACGACATTAGAAAAGAGGCTGAAGTACTCATTGCAGACCAAAAACAAAGTATAGAAAGTCTAAACACAACAAAAGAAATCGCTCAGTACTACACAGCAATGGGTTACAAATTACCAAACCGTATTACAGGAAACATACCAGCTCTTGTTTACTTAATAGAACTTCGTGCCACACGTTTTGTGCATCCAACACTTAGGAAAAGAGCTGTCGAAATGTCAGAGGCAATGTTAAAACAATTCGGCAAAGATGGTCTGGTGCTACACCTAGACAGTGACCCTGGGCGTTTTGACATTGCGCGAGGAACGCACGACATATCTCTAAAATAAAACTCCCAAACATAAAAACAACACGCATTGCGTGTTGTTTTTATGTTTTTAGATACTTAGTTCTAAACTAAGACTTTTTTAGACGTAGAGAGTTTAGTACAACAGATATCGAGCTCAACGACATTGTTATAGCGGCAAACACAGGGCTTAGTAGTATTCCAAACACAGGGAACAATACTCCAGCCGCAACTGGTATAAATGCCGAGTTATAAAAGAATGAAGAAAACAGATTCTGTTTAATTACAGAGATGGTTTTCTTAGAAATTGCTATTGTTTCAGGTACCAGCATTAGGTCACTACGCATTAGAGTTATGTTTGCAGCTTCCATTGCAATGTCTGTTCCCTCGCCCATTGCTATTCCAAGATCAGCCTGAGTAAGTGCTGGTGCGTCGTTTAGACCATCACCAACCATAGCAACAACCTTGCCGTTACTTTGTAGCTCTTTTACTTTTGCAGACTTTTGATCTGGCAGTACTTCACTTAGAACGTTTTTAATTCCAACTTGCGCTGCAATTGTTTTAGCGGTTCTTTCGTTATCTCCTGTAAGCATCCAAACCTCTATCCCAAGTTTCTGCATTGCTTTCACAGCGTTTGCAGACTCCTCTCTAACAACGTCTGCAACAGCTATTGCTCCGTTTATGCTTTTATCAACTACAAGCATCATTACTGTTTTACCCTCGCCCTCTAGTTTTTCTATTTCTATTTTATATTTGGAGAAATCAAGATTCATATCCTCAACGAGCGCCTTGTTACCGAGGTACACCTCTTTCTTTTTTCCATTAACTAGCAGACTACCTTTTAGTCCCATACCTGAGATAGCTGTAAAGTCTTCAAGTTTATAAAGTTCAATCTTTTCATTTTTAGCTTCTTCAAGTATTGCCTTGTCTAAAGGATGAGAAGACTTTTGGTCGATACTAGCCGCATATTTCAAAATTGCTTGAGCAAGTGGGTGTTCTGACCTCTGCTCAACAGAAGCAGCAAAGTTTAATATCTCTATTTTCCCGCCTCCATTGAAAGACACTATCTCTGTTAGTCTTGGCTGACCTTTTGTTATCGTACCTGTCTTATCTAACACAACTGCATTTACTTTGTTTGCGATTTCTAGAGAAGCAGCGTCTTTAATCAAGATTCCTTTTCTTGCTGCGCTACCAGAAGAGACCATCACAGCAATTGGAGTAGCAAGACCAAGTGCGCACGGGCACGCAATAATCAACACAGCAACAAAACTAATAAGTGCAAACTGAAAATTAGGCACTGGACCAAAAATCATCCAAACCCCAAATGTTACAAACGCTATTGCAAACACAGCAGGAACAAAATATGAAGATATCTTATCTGCCAAACGTTGCACTGGAGCTTTTGAACCTTGAGCTTCTTCTACCATTTTAATTATGTTTGAAAGCATCGTGTCTTTACCAACTTTTGTTGCACTAAACGTAAACGTTCCAAACTTGTTAACTGTACTACCGATAACAGTATCACCTGTTTTTTTATGTACTGGCATTGATTCCCCAGTGACCATAGACTCATCAACTTCAGAATCTCCGTCTACTATCTCGCCATCAACAGGAACTTTTTCTCCAGGGCGAACAACTACAACATCGCCAACCTGTACATCACTAAAAGCAATCTCAACCTCCTTGCCGTCTTTAATTACTGTGGCTGTTTTTGGCTGAAGCCCTATTAGTTTTTTTATTGCTTCTGAAGCACGCCCTTTCATAAGTAACTCAAAATATTTACCAAGAAGTATCAACACAATAACAAGTGCTGATGTATCAAAATAAGTAGACGGTGTAATCCCTCCAACAGTAAAGAACGCTGGCGAGATGGTTACAGCAACACTATACAAGTATGCCGACAGTGTTCCAACAGCAACCAGTGTATTCATGTCTGCTGTTTTGTATTTAACCAACAGTTTTAATCCTGCGTAAAATTGCAAACCAACCCAAAACTGAACTGGCGTTGCCAAGACAAGCAAAGCCCAGTTGTTACTTAGAAATGAAGGAATAAAAGTAAAGAACGAGGGGTAAGTACTCAAAAGTATAACAACACCAAGAGTGCCTCCAACCATTAATTTTAGTTTTGTCTTTTTGATTTGTTTGTTATGTTCTGCGTTTTCTTTATCAGCTGTACTCTGTTTTGAACCACTTTCATTTATAGGCTTATACCCAGCGTCTGTTATAACAGCCAGTATTTTATCAAGAGATGTTTTCTTTGGGTCGAAAGAAACTTTTGCTCGACTATTTGAAAAATCAATTTCTGTTTTTTTAATTCCAGACAGTCCTCCTATTGCCCTTTCAACAACTCCAGCACAATGCGGAGAACCCATACCTATTACTTTTAGAGTAACTTCTCCATCTTTTTCAGAAGTATCAAAATCATCAGAAGAACCAAAAGTATTCTCACTAGAAGTTTTAGAACTAACTCCAAGAGTATACCCAACATCCTCTACGGCTTTTGCTAATTTTTCTGGAGACACTTTATCTTTATCAAACTCAATAAGCGCAGATTCTGTTGCAAAGTTTACAGAAGCAGATGACACCCCTTCCGTTTTAGAAAGAACACCTTCTATCGTTGCAACGCAGCTTGCGCAATGCATGTCGTATATTTTATATGTTTCTTTTTCCATTTTAGTTTAAAAATTATTAGATACCGTATAGAGGTATATGGTATTCTCTATACTACACTCAAAATCTAATAAAACAATAGACGAGTTTGGCGTGCCAAACTCGTCTATTGTTTTGAATTTTCTATAAACTATTTTACCTCTATGCCCATTGAGCGAGCTGTTCCTGCAATAATACGCTCAGCAGCCTCCATTGAGGTTGTGTTTAGGTCAGGCATCTTTTGCTCTGCAACCTCATGAACCTGTGCTGCTGTAATCGTTCCTGCTTTAGACAACCCAGGCTTCTGTGATGCTTTTTCCATTCCTAGCTTCTTAAGTATAAGACGTGATGCTGGAGGAGTCTTTAGTATGAAGTCAAAAGAACGGTCATCATACACAGAAAGCTCTACAGGGATAATGTCACCCATTTGGTCACGAGTTGCTTCATTGAATTTGTTTACAAAATCTCCAATGTTAATACCGGCTGGACCAAGAGCCGTACCAACAGGAGGTGCTGGTGTTGCTTTCCCTGCTGGAATTTGAAGTTTAATTTTTCTTACTACTGTAGCCATATGAAAGATACTCTACTCTAGAGTTTACGAATCTGCAAGAAGTCTAATTCTACAGGTGTCTCTCGACCAAACATAGCCACCATTACTTTTACCTTTCCACGCTCCTCGTCTATGTCACCAACCTTGCCCTCAAGGTCTTTAAATGGACCATCTACGATTGCTACAAGGTCTCCTTTTACCATGTCAATCTTATGTTTTGGAGCTTCTTCGCCCATGCGTCCCATAAGCAAATCAACCTCATCTTGGTCCATAGGTACAGGAGTTGTTCCTGAACCAACGAAGCCTGTAACACGAGGTGTGTTGCGTACAACAAACCATGAGTCGTCATCTACAATCATACGTACGAGCAAGTATCCAGGATAAATCTTTTCTTCCTCAACAACTCGTTTACCACCCTTAACACGTATTTTTTTCTCAGTAGGAACAACAACTTCAAAAATCTTACCCTCCATTCCTAGGGATTCTATACGTTGTTTTAGGTTACGTTCCACTGCATTTTCATACCCTGCATATGTGTGGATTGTATACCAATTAGCATCTTCTATAGACGGATTTGTTTCGTCTATAATATGAGTTATCGGTTTTTGATTTTCAGAGTTTTCCATAAAATAAAAATTAGCCAATTACCAAACGACTAACACCTGAAGTAAATATATAATCTAACAAACCAACCATAACCGCTGTAATTATTGAGATTACAATAACAATAAGCGTCTGCGCAATAGCGCGACGGGCTGGTGGCCACGTAACATGTACGAATTCAGTTCTGACGTTTTTTAGATAATTTAGCAATATGCGCATACAATCTATAGTTTACCAAATAAAAAAGCCCCACGGGCTTCTTCTATATCGCCATGGTAGTACAAAGACAGTCTAGTGTCAAATCGTTTTTATTGACACACACATCCTTGAAGTTTTGTGCTAAAACAAAATACCGTGAGTTCCCTCACGGTATTAAGTCAAAGCCAGAAGTATTGCAGAGGTATCTGCGATAGGATTTAGTTATTTGCTATTCAGGTATTCCGTCTAGGTTTACGTCGTACAATATCTGTTCATTTACAAGTCTATAATCAAGCACTTGATCGTCAGATAGCCATAGTGCAATCTCTCTATTTGCCTCTTCAGGAGCATCAGAGCAGTGTATTAGGTTACGAACAGCTCTATCGTCAATAGTGGCTATTTCATAAGAGTCTATTGTTAGGTCTCCTCGTATTGTTCCAACATCAGATGTTGCGGGTTCTGTTTCTCCAACCAACTTTTTAACAACAGCGACAGACTTGTTTCCCTCTACAACCATCATAACAACAGGTCCAGAAGTCATGAACTTCACAAGAGCGCGTATTATGTCCTTGCCATACTCTACCGCTTCTTTATCAATCGACATTCCAGACTTTTCTCTATTTTCAACGATTCCAGCACCTTTCCTGGCAAACCATTCATCATCTTTGTCGTAGTGCTTCCATAGA
The DNA here is from genome assembly GCA_964473795.1 of uncultured Candidatus Saccharibacteria bacterium. Lineage (GTDB taxonomy): Bacteria > Patescibacteriota > Minisyncoccia > Phycocordibacterales > Phycocordibacteraceae > C7867-001. The sequence goes on from CAYYQT010000010.1 coordinate 6,737, forward strand.
CGTTCTTCATCAGCGTTAACAAGGTTAATCGTGACAAGTTTTAGTCCAGTCCGTTCTATGCGATGAATGATATCTCCAACCAAACCACGCTGTACTCCGTCTGGTTTTATAATTATAAAAGTTCGTTCTGTTTTTGGGTGTGTTGTAGACATAATGTTTTGTAAATAAAAATCCCTATAAAGTATTACTATTCACGCAGTATAGCTAACAGACAGTCACAATGCCAGTATTGCTCGTTAAAAATAGACTACACTTCGTCTGGACGTCTCGTAACAACCACAGGATTGTCTCCGTCTATTAAAATAGTGTGCTCAAAATGTGCTGAGCGAGACCCGTCTTTTGTACGAAATGTGTACCCGTCATCTGAGATAACAACGCTAGCCTTACCTTCATTTGCTATTGGCTCTAAAGCTAGCACCATTCCAGAAACAAGCTTCTCACCACTTCCTGCACGTCCTGAATTTGCGATGAACGGCTCTTCGTGGACATGATCACCAACACCGTGCCCACCCAAAACCTTAACAACGGAAAAACCAGTACCTACAAACGCCTTTTCTGTTGCGTGAGATATATCTCCGACATGCCCTCCAACAACAGCAGCTGCCATTGCCAATTCAAGAGCACCCGCAGTTACATCCATTAGTTTATAGCCTGTTTTATCACTACGACCAGCAGAAACAGTTATCGCAGAATCAACAACAACACCCTTGTGTGTAAGCCCTAAATCAAGACTTACCAAATCGCCCTCTTTCAAAATACGAGCTGATTCTGTTGGAATACCATGAACAACTTCATCATTAACAGACAAACAAAGAGACGCTGGGTATGCCCTACCAGAACCATCTGGCGTATACCCTAAAAAACTAGGTTCATCACCACCATCACGAATGAGCTTCTCAGCAAGTGCATCTAAATCTTTTACATGCACCCCTGGTGAAACTTGTTTTCCAAGTTCGTAGAGAACAACACCAAGTCTACGACCAGCCTCTATAAGTATCTCTCGTTTTTCTTTGGTTTGAATAATCATTAATTTATATATTAAGTGCTTTTATTATATCGCTTGTAACATCAATTACACTTTTACTTCCGTCTATTTCAACAAGCTCACTTGCAGAACGAAACATTTCAAGAGACGGCAAAGTATATTTGTAATACTCTTCTAAACGAGTTTCTACACTATTGTCATCTCCACGACTCTCAACACCCCTTCTTGTATTTATACGTTCACGTACAAGCTCATCAGAAATAGATATGTTTATGACCGTAAAAGACCGTCCAATCCATTTAATGGCATCTATTACAAGCCTAGCCTCTTCTGGTTTTCTGTTAAAACCATCAAATACAACACTTTCATTTTCAGAAATAGAAAATAATGCTTTTTGGAAAAGGTACATTGCAAACCAATGCGGAGCTAAAAGACCGGAGTCTATTTCTTGTTTTACTTTGCGCCCAACAAAAGAATCTTTTTTTGAAAAATCACGAAACTGTGCGCCAGCAGAAATAACACTCCACCCTGTATGTTCAGAAAGAAGTTTTGCTTGTGTACCCTTTCCGCATCCAGGTTTACCTATAAAAAAAACTGTACGTGCGCCTGCCATAGACACTGAGTGTACGTGAAATATTTTGTACGCGCAAATACAATATGTGAATTAAATCACTTAATGAAAAATCAAATAGTTTTGTACAAACAAAAACAATAGGAGAATCCTATTGTTTTTGTTTGTACTTATTAGACTGACTGTCTTTAGTACTCTCTTAGAGAAATCTGTGCGTCTATCTTTAGAACCAAGTCCAATACAACCTGTACCGCAATAAGTAACGCTGTACCACCAACGAGCAATGTTGTGATACCGGTGATACCTTGGATTATAGAAGGCGAGACAGCTATGAGACCAAGGAATACAGCACCAGGTAGCGTAACGCGATTAACAACAGCACCTATGTATTTCTGTGTTGCACCACCAGGACGTACGCCAGGCACAAATGCCCCACTTTTTTGCAAATCCTCTGCAATTCTATGAGAATCAAATGTAATAGCAGTATAAAAATATGTAAACAAAATTACGAGTATGAAGTACAACGCACCGTACTGCCAAGGATTAGCTATAAATACACCATACCAAGCAGACGCAACCGCAATCCCTGGTACACCAACGGCAGCCAGCATCGATAGCACCATTTGTGGCAAAAGAAGTAACGATAGAGCAAAAATGATTGGAATAACACCAGCCTGAAGTAGGCGAATTGGTAGATATGTAGCAGCACCTTGTTGGGCAGCTCCGTGAACGGCACGAGCATACGCAATAGGGATAGGTCGTTCTGCATCAGAAACAAGCACTACAGCATATGTAATCCCAAGTGCTATAGCTATAAACGCAAGATATGATGGAATGTCAGCGGCAGTAGCGGTATATAACATTTGAGAAACGGCAGCAGGAGCACTCGCAACAATTCCAGCAAAAATTATAAGTGATACACCGTTTCCGATACCAAACTCTGTTACAAGCTCACCAATCCATGTAAGCAAGATAGAACCTCCAGAAACAAGCACTACACTTGCTATAAACGGAACAAGAGTTAATGACGGCAAAATACCTTGGTTTTCAAGAAGAATAAGAAAACCTATACCTTGCAAAAAGGCTAGAGGTATCGTTAACACACGACTCCACTGTATAAACTTTGCACGCCCAGCTTCCCCTTCCTCAAAGTATGCTTCTTTAACTTTAGGAAAAACTATCGTAGCAACCTGCATGATTATAGATGCGTTAATGTATGGAGCTACTCCAAGCATCACTATAGATAAGTGTGCCAATCCACCACCAGAGAACAAGTTTAGCAACCCAAGAAATTGGTTGTTTGCAAAAAACTCTTGAAGTTTTGCATAGTCAACTCCAGGAATAGGAACTGCTGCTAGAAAACGAAAGAGAGCAAGTGCTGCAATAACAACAAAGATTCTCTTTCTGATTTCAGGATCAGTAAATGAAAGTATTATTTTTTTGAAAAATGTATTAAGCATTGGAAACGGTGCCACCAGCAGCTTCAACTGCTTTTAGTGCAGCATCGGATGCTATACAGCCAGAGATTGTAAGTTTTTTTGAAAGTTTTCCAGTACCTAGTATTTTCACACCAGCAGTTGCTCGTATTGTTCTCAAAGCGCCGCTTTTTAGCAATGAACGTACAGTAACTTTGTCGCCGTCATTAAAGAATACTTCTAGAGTTGCTAGATTTACAGAGGCAAAAGGTTTTCTGTCTATTCGTACAGTTCGGCTACGGTTGTTACCATGACCACGAAGTTTTGGAAGCTTTTTAATCATGTCGCGCATTTCAGGACGAATACTGTGCCCTGCACGTGCTTTCTGCCCTTTTACACCACGACCGCTCGTTTTTCCACGTGTACCACCACGCCCAACACGCTGGACGTTTTTTACAATTCTAGTAGAAGTTAATGTGTTGAGTTGCATGGTTAAGAAAAATTATTTATCAGTATCAGCAGTTGCTGTTTCAGTATCGACAATACTCTTTACTGACTTATCTGCAAGCATTGACAAGGCCTGAACAGTTGCACGAGAGATTGTTAGTTTGTTTTTTGATCGTGAAATTATTTTTGCAACAACGTCAGAAACACCTGCCAAATCAAGAACTGTACGCATAGCACTTCCCGCAACTACACCACGTCCAACAGACGGTATTATAGTTACAACAGAAGATGTGTATTTTGCAGTAACAGCGTGTGCAATAGAACCATATTTAGTTCTGTTTATAGTTATCATATTTTTACGAGCGTTGCGTGCTGCTTTTTCTACGGCCAAAGCTGTATCTGTTCCCTTTCCAAGACCAACACCAACACGTCCTTTTCTATCTCCAATAACAGAAGTAACACTAAAACTAAACCTACGTCCACCAGCCATAACACGAGCAACTCTTCGTACTTCAAGAGTTACTTGGTCAAACTCAGAACGTGCACGGTCTCCACGACCTCGCCCATCACGAGAACCACGTCTACGTCCACGCATTTGCGTAGCTCCACGCCCTTTAAATGACTGTGTTTTTGGGTCAG
>CAYYQT010000010.1:10893-26497 GCA_964473795.1 uncultured Candidatus Saccharibacteria bacterium
AGCTTTTGTATCAGCAGTTTTTGGGTCAGTAGCTTTCACTGGTGCTTTTTGGTCAGCCTTAGTGTCAGACACCTCCACTTTCGGTGTTGTAGTCTCTTTTTTTTCTGTTGTTTCTGTTGTCATAATATTAATATTTAAAATTCAAGACCTTCATTACGAGCTGCGTCAGCGAGCATTTTAATTTTTGCAGCATATGTATAACCTCCACGGTCAAACACTATTGATTTTATTCCTTCTTTAACTGCACGTTTTGCTACTTCCTTTCCAACAGATATAGCTTGTTCTGTTTTTGTACCACCAAACTCTCTTCCGTGTGCAGATGCGATTGTATGACCAACAGCGTCATCTATTATTTGCGCAGAAATAAAGTAATTAGACTTATATACAGCAAGTCTTGGACGTGTAGCCGTACCAATAATACGAGACCGTACACGTCTATGTCGGCGTACTCTTGGTGATTGTGTTGTGATAAGATTTTTTTTCATAAAAACTATACGGACTTCTTGCCCTGCTTACGGCGTATTACTTCGCCCTCGTAATGTATCCCCTTTCCAAGATATGGTTCTGGTGGCTTAACAGCACGAATAAGTGCTGAGAATTGACCAACCATTTCCTTATCTATTCCTTCTACTTTAATAACGTTTTTTTCAACGACTACTTTCAAACCTTCAGGAATAGGAAGCATTACTTGGTGAGAAAAACCAACATTAAATACTAGCTCTTTTCCTTTTAGCTCAACCTTATATCCAACACCGTCCAATACTAGAGCTTTTTTAAATGGTTCTGTCACACCAGACATCATGTTTTTCAAATGCGATGCAAATGTACCAGTTAGCGCTTTAGAAAGCTTACTGTTATTTTTTGCAGTAATGACTACACCTTCAGGCGTAACGTCAATACCAACTGTCGGGTGAACAGTTCTAGTTAGTGTTCCTAGAGAACCTTTAACGGTTAGGTTCTGAATATCAGCCGATACTTCGACTTTTTCAGGTACTATAATTGGTTTTTTAACAAATCGTGACATAAATAATAGAATTACCAAATTTCAAAAAGTGATTCACCTCCAGTACGTACTCGACGCGCTTCAGAGTCTGAAACAATACCTTTTGGAGTTGAAAGAATACGAGCACCTGTACCGCCAGCAACTTCATGTGCTTCACGGTGAGATACATACAAACGGCGACCTGGTTTTGAAATCCTTTTAACACCGATTATTTTGCTTTCGTTTCTTTCATCATAAACAAGGCCTACACGAAGAGTTCTTTCATTTGTTTTTTCAACATCACCAACAAAACCAAGTTCGCGGAGCTTCTTTGCTATCGCTTCAATATATGCTGAGTAAGGAACGTCAACTGATTTGTGTGACACTGCTCCAGCATTTTTGAGTCGGATAATGAAATCCCCTACGCGGTCACTTACCATGATGATTTTTTTACGCCAGGAATATTTCCTTCGCGAGCTAGTTCACGAAAAGTTATTCGTGAAAGACCGAACGGACGCATATAACCGCGACTACGACCTGACACAACGCAACGGTTTGTACGACGAACTGGTGAGGAGTTTTTTGGTAGCTTTTGTAGGGCATCCCAATCACCTGCAGCCTTCAACGCCGCGCGCTTGTCAGCGTACTTCTCTACGAGCTTTGCTCGCTTTGCGTCTCGTGCTAATTGTGATTTTTTTGCCATAAATATAAAGATAAGAAAAAAGACGCGAACGCGTCGTGGACGCATACTATCAGCGTTTGGGCGCAGCGTCAACGCGAAACGGAATACCGATGTGTCGCAAGAACGCTTCGGACTCTTTACGAGTCTTCGCTGTAGTAACAATAGTAATAGCAAGACCGAAGACATTCCTCAAGTCTTCATCCTCGACCTCAGGGAAAATAGTGTGCTCTTTAATACCAAAAGTAACATTTCCCATGTCATCAATAGCAGACGTAGACAACCCACGGAAGTCACGTGTGCGAGGAAGTGCAATGTGTATGAACTTATCTATAAAGTCATACATTCTTGACCCGCGAAGAGTAACTTGAAGACCGACAGGCTCTCCTTCACGAACCTTAAACGACGCAACAGACTGTTTTGCTGGTCTTACAGATGGTTTCTGTCCAGTTATAGTAGCTAACCGATTAGAAATTATTTCATTCTGTTTTTTGTCGCGTCTTTTACCAGTTCCAGTAGATATAACCACTTTTTCAATACGTGGTGCAGACATACGGCTTGAGTAGCCAAATGTTTCTGAAAGTGCATCAAATGCGGTATTTTGTTTTTCTTTAGTAAGCATCATATGTAGTTTTATTATAGAGTTTTTCCACTCTTAACAGCGACTCTGATACGTTCGCCATCTTTCTTTTCAATTCGTATACGAGTTGGTTTTTTTGTATCTGGATCCAAAATCATAACATTTGAAGCATGTATTGACATTGGGCGTTCTACTATACGACCAACCTGTCCGTCTTTAGCTTTTGTATGACGTTTTGCAATTGCAACACCTTCTACAACAACACGATTATCTTCTGGAATAACCTTCAAAACTGTACCAGTTTTACCTTTGTCTTTTCCAGCTATTACTTGAACTGTATCATTTTTTTTGATTTTCATACGCTATATAATTACACGACTTCAGGAGCAGCCGATGCTATTGACTGCCAACCCAACTCTGTTAGCTCTCTTGGTACTGGACCAAACACACGGTTACCGCGAGGAGCAATTTCTTTACCTCGTTTTTCGACCAAAACGATTGCATTGTCGTCAAAAGAAACGTATGAGCCGTCCTTACGACGCATCGCTTTCCTTGTTCGAACAACAACTCCGCGACATATATCTTTTTTCTTTACTGGCTTTCGAGGCTCAGCTGTTTGTATAGAAACAACAACAGTATCACCAATATACGCGTATCGTCTTTTGTGTCCACCAAGCACCTTGAACACGCGTGCGATTTTACCGCCGGAATTGTCTGTTACTTTAACTATTGTTTGAGATTGAATCATACTTATTTTGCTAGCGTAAAGCGCTTCATTTTTGAAATTGGCTTACAAGCAACTATTGTTACAGTTTCGCCAACTTGTGCTGTGTTCCCTTCATCGTGAACTAGGTATTTTTTAACACGAACTTGGTATTTTTTATACTTTGGGTGTTTAACATAGCGCGACACTGAGATTACAACAGTATCTTTAGAGGACTTTTTAACAACAGTCCCTCTAAAAGTTTGTGGTTTTGTTTCGGTAGTAGTCATAATTATGCGTGTGTATTTGTACGTGATGAAAAATCCGTCATTATACGAGCTATTTCTTTACGTAGCTTTCCTTTTTCACTCGTATCTTTTGGTCTAGATCCAGCAGACGAAAAACGTAGTGTCCTAAGAGCCTCGCGCTTTTCAGAAAGCAATTTTGCGAGTTCGCTGTTGGATTTATTTGTATATGTAATTTTTTTTGCCATATTTATTTTGTTCGCGTGACTATCGTTGTTTTCATAGGTAGTTTTGCACTTGAACGACGTAGTGCATCTCTAGCTATATCATCTTCTACTCCATCTATCTCAAAAAGCATTCTTCCAGGACGTACCTCGAAAACAAAGTGCTTTGGGTCTCCTTTCCCATGACCCATACCAACTTCTGCTGGTTTTTGTGTGATAGGTCGGTCAGGAAAGACACGAATCCAGACTTTACCACTTTTTCCTGTTGCACGCGAGAGAACTTTACGAGCAGCTTCAATCTGGTTACTCGTAATGCGTGACGGTGTGATTGCCTTCAATCCATGACTTCCAAAAGCTAGTGTTATTCCACGAGTATCTGGGCGTGCTAGAGTAGCTGCACTTTTACGAGCTGTTTGCCACTTTCTATGTTTAACTTTTTTAGGAAACAACATACAATTATTATGACATACGTCCGTTACGTTCAATACGAGGAGATACCTTGCTGTTTGAGTGCTGGTCACCACGATAAATCCATACTTTTATACCTATAACACCATATGGAAGATGTGCCTTCTCATATGAAAAGTCGATGTCAGCACGAAAAGTTTGAAGAGGAATACGTCCTTTTTTAACTTCTTCTTTGCGTGACATATCAGCACCACCCAAACGTCCAGATAGTGTAATACGAACTCCAACTACGTCACGTACCGCAATAACCTTTTCTGCTGTCTGTTTCATCACACGCCTAAATGGCATTCTTTTCTCAAGACCTTCTGCAACCATGTAAGCAACAACCGCTGCATCTGTTTCAGGCTGACGAATTTCAGCTATATCAAACTTAATTGTACGGTTATGATTTGGGGCTGTTTTTCTAACAAGATTTGTTATTTCTGTACGAATCTTTGTTGCGTTTTCGCCAGAACGTCCGATAACAAAACCTGGGCGTGCAGTATGCACAATAACTTTAAGTTCAGTTGCTGAACGTTCAATCTCTATGTTGCTTGCATACATTCCACGGAGTCGTTTTGATAGAAATGTACGAATTACTGCGTCTACTTTAAGGTTTTCACGATACTGTTTTTTATCAGCAGCAAACCAACGACTTTTCCAGTCACGAATTATTCCAAGTCTGTGTGCATATGGGTGTACGATGTGAGTCATGATATAAAAAATTATGAGGATTTTTCGTCAGTAAGAGTAACCACCATACGGCTTTTCCTGTGTCGTATAGTTGCTCCACGTCCCATTGCGCGAGCACGATGTCGACGAAGCATTCCTGCACTGTCAACTGTAATGTTTTGAATACGTAAATCTTCTGCTTTACTTCCGCCCTGTACTGCATTTGCAACAGCTGAGTGTATTAGTTTTGCAACAGGTGCAGATGCTCGTTTATTCAAAAACTTTAGCTCTGCAAGTGCGTACGCTACTCTTTTACCTTTAACAAGATCAGTAACGAGACGCACCTTGCGTGGAGACTGTCTATAACCTACGAGTTCAGCTTTCATATACTATTTCTTTGCAGAAGAAGATTCTTTTGCTGCCTTAGCTGCTGCTATTTCAGATTGCTGGCGCTTCTGTTCTAGCTCCTTCTGCATTTTTCCACCATGACGAACAAATTTCTTTGTTGGTGAAAATTCACCCAAACGATGTCCGACCATATCCTCAGAAACGAGAACATCAACATGTTGTTTGCCATTGTGCACTCCAAAAGTGAAACCAACCATCTCAGGTGCGATTTGACTACCACGTGCCCACGTCTTAATCACCGAAGATTCTGACGGTTTTTTGTCAGAAATTTTCTTCATTAGTTTTACGTCCACGTATGGGCCTTTTTTTAGTGATCTAGACATATGAAATTAAAACCCGCAAGGCGGGATACAAGCAAATGTACATGAAAGTGAACAAATAGTCAACAAATTATACTTAATTGGGTGATTTTGCTACACATTTTAACAACAAAATATCAACGTTAATTGTTTTTGTGTGGCTTAAACAAACGTCTATATTAGATAAAACAAAGTATATTCATATGAACGTGTTTAAAATAAATACATTCACTGTTTAAGCAAATTCAAAACTGCTAAAACACAAATTAAATAATATTGATTACAAATTTGATATTTATATATAATAAATATATAAATTTATGTAAAAAACAAAAAACCAAGAAGTTTATCTTCTTGGTTTTTTGTTTTTTTGTAAAACTATCTACGTTTACCGACTTTCCTTCTAGAAATAATAAATACGTTTGAATATTTCTTTGGCGTACGTGTCTTCTGACCCTTTCCTGATGGTTTACCCCATTTTGTCTTTGCGCGACGTATACCGCGACCTTGACGTCCTTCACCTCCACCATGTGGATGGTCAACAGGGTTCATTGCGTTACCTCTAACTGTTGGGCGCTTACCCATCCAGCGAGAACGCCCTGCCTTACCTATTGTGACGAGCATATGTTCACCGTTTCCAACAGACCCAATAGATGCCCAGCACAATCCCGAAACCTTACGCACTTCTGTTGAAGGAAGTTTAATCTGGGCGTACCCAGCATCATGTGCAATAACTTGAGCGTGATTACCAGCAGAACGTGCTATACGTCCTCCAGCACCAACCTGCAACTCAACGTTATATATAAATGTACCTACTGGTATTTTTCCAAGAGGAAGTCTGTTTCCTTGCTTAATAGGGGCATCTTCAGAAACTATGAATTTGTCTCCAACCTTCATGTCCTTGTGAGCTATAACATATCTGCGTTCACCATCTGCATACAAAGCTATTGCAACGTTTGCTGACCTGTATGGGTCATACTCTATTGTTTCTAGTTTTGCTGGTATGTCGCGTTTGTTGTATTTGAAATCAACATCTCTCAAACGTCTTTTGTGCCCACCACCTTGGTGACGAGTCGTTATACGTCCAGCGTTATTACGCCCAGCGCGTCGCTTCTTGCTAGACAAGAGGCTTTTTGTTGGTTTATCCCCAGACAGGTTTTTCCTGTATGGCAATGTCGACATGTGTCGACGGCTTTGTGTTGTAGGTCGGTAAGTTTTCATATTTAAATTGACTATGCGAATTGTATAGTATCTCCTTTGTTTAGATATACATATGCTTTTCGACGACGTGCGCGAATTGCGACACCAGCATGAGTTCTGTGAGATACTCGCTTCCCTGGCAAGTTAACAGTACGTACTTTTTTTGGAACTACTTTATATATAGTCTCAATAGCACGAATAACGTCATTTTTTGTTGCTTCTCGTGGAATATCGAAAACGTATACACCCCTATCTGTTCCAATAAGTGATTTTTCAGAAATCCATGGAGCTTTTAACACAATAGCAGCTCGTGAGCTGACCATAACAGTAGTTGCACGTGCTTTTTTCACTATCTTTTCTGTTTTTTTCGAAGCGACTGACTTTGACGATTTTACCGTCTTTTTAGTTGCTTTTTGTTTGTCATTAGAGAAAATTGCCATATTTAATTATATTATGAGCGTTTTGCGCTTGCAGCCCTTTCATTAATAATGGCAACAGCTTCTGTTGGTTTTTCAATAACCAAATATCGATACCTAAGAATGTCGACAGGGTTTAGGTTTCTCACTTCTTCCATTAGGAAATTACTGAAGTTATTGAAACTTTTTTCTGTAGCGAAGTTTTTGTCTGTCAAAGCAATAAGAGCTGCGTTGTTACGGCGTTCAGCCAACATTGGTACTTTAGCACCCTTTGCTATTGCTGCAATTACTGTTTTCGCTGTTTTTGTTTTAGCTTCTTTGAACGAAAGAGAGTCAACAAAGATAATTTCTCCATCTTGAAACTTTTTAGTAAGTACAGACGCTAGTGCTCCCATACGCATTTTGCGATTTATTTTCTGAGTGTATGAACGTTCTGGTCGAGGTCCATGTGTTGTTCCACCACCAACCCATATAGGAGAACGTTTTGAACCATGTCGTGCGCGACCTGTTCCTTTTTGCTTCCAAGGTTTCTTACCCCCACCTCTTACTTCCCCACGGTCTTTAACCTTTGCGGTTGAGTGACGTGCGTTTGCTTGCATTGCAACAACAACTTGGTGAACAAGGTCAGCCTTCCAAGATGCATCAAAAATACTCTCAGGAAGAGATACTGTTCCAGACTCTTTGCCAGACATTGTATAAACAGGAGCAGACAGTTTAGCTGTTGAAACAGTTTTCTTTTCAACAGACTTTGTCTGTGGTGTCGTTTTATTTGTGCTTTTAGTTGTAGTAGTCATAAATATTATTCGGCAATTATTTCTACTAACGAACCAGGAGCTCCCGGTACCGCACCAGAAATTATTATTTCACCAGCTTTTTGGTCTACGGCAAGAATTCTAAGACCAGTAACAGTTACTCTTGTGTTACCCATACGTCCACCCATGCGCATACCTTTTGCAACACGACCTCCAGCACGACCTCCAGAACCACCTATTGAACCAGGCTCACGTTCAGAGTGTTTCTGACCATGAGAACGTGGACCTCCATGGAAACCGTGTCGTTTAACAACACCTGCGAAACCGCGACCTTTCATTGTTCCAGAAACTTGAACCTTATCTCCAACTTCAAATGAGTCTACTGCTATTTCAGAACCTACGGAATACTCATCTGTGCTTTCAACACGAAACTCTTTAAGTACTTTAAATGCCTTACCTTTTAGATGTCCTAGCAATGGCTTGTTCAAACGTTGTGGTTTTTGAACATCAAAACCAACTTGAACGGAGCTATAACCATCCGTGTCTTGTGTTTTTACTTGAGTCACAGTTACAGGACCCGCAGAAAGTACAGTACCAGCATACGCAAGACCTTCATCTGTAAAGATTTGTGTCATTCGTTTTTTTCGTGCAAGTATAAATTTCATAGTAAAAGTAAAACGCACGGCAGCAAGTCGCGTCGTGCGAGTTACCATTGGTCCTCACAGAGACACGAAATGTCTAAGCAAGTACTTAGCGTTAGTAGCACACTACACTATGCCTTTGAAATATGCAAATTAAACACTAATAACTACCCTATTAAACAAAAATAACCGCACTATAAGTGCGGTTATTTTTGTTTATAGATGTAAACTATGTTCTATAATTTAAATCATTTTTACATCAATCGTAACTCCTGATGGTAAGTCTAGATTAGTTAGCGCCTCAACAACTTTTGCCGACGGTGAAAGTATATCTATTAGACGTTTGTGAATCCTCATCTCGAATTGTTCACGAGCATTTTTATGCACAAACGTAGAACGGTTAACTGTCCATCGTTTAAGCTCTGTTGGAAGAGGTACAGGGCCAACAACAGTTGCGTCGAAACGCTGCGCTGTGTCCATGATCTGCTTTACCGAGAGGTCGAGCACTTTGTGCTCATATGCGCGTACACGAATTCGCAGCTTCGGCTCTTTTGAAGCTGCAGAAGTCACTGCGCCTCCTGTTGCTTTGTTTTTTGAAGTAGTTGCCATAAGTCTGCTATATCGAGTTAATAACGCTTATACGTTGATTTTTGTAACAACACCAGCACCGACTGTTCTACCTCCTTCTCGAATAGCAAAACGCTGCTGCTCTTCAAGTGCGATAGGTGCTACAAGTTTTACCTTGAAAGTAACTGTATCACCAGGCATTACCATTTCTTTTCCTTCTGGAAGTGTTACTTCTCCAGTAACATCCGTTGTTCGGATGTAAAACTGTGGTTTGTAACCAGAGAAGAATGGTGTATGACGTCCACCTTCGTCTTTTCCAAGAATATATACTTCGGAGTCAAACTCTGTGTGTGGAGTTACAGTTCCTGTTTTAACAAGAACTTGTCCACGATGTACGTCCTCTTTTTTAGTACCTCGTAGAAGAACCCCAGCATTGTCTCCTGCTTGCCCTTCTTGAAGCTGCTTGTTAAACATTTCAATACCAGTAACAGTTGTTTTTGTTGTATCTTTGATACCAACAATCTCAACTTCCTCGCCAACTTTTATGATTCCGCGCTCGATACGTCCAGTAACAACTGTACCGCGTCCTTCGATTGAGAATACATCCTCGATAGGCATAAGGAATGGTTTGTCTAGATCACGTTCTGGCTGTGGGAAGTAATCATCCATAGTGTCGATAAGGTCTTTTACCTTACCAGCCCACTCATCATCAGCCGACGTTGCTTCTAGTGCTTTCAAACCAGAACCACGTATAAATGGTGTGTCTGAATCAAACCCCTGTTTTTCTAGAAGCTCTTTGATTTCCTCTTCAACAAGGTCAATCATGTCCGCATCGTCAACCATGTCAGTCTTGTTTAGGAAAACGATGATTTTAGGTACTCCAACCTGCTTTGCAAGAAGGATGTGCTCACGAGTTTGTGGCATAGCACCATCTGTAGCTGCAACAACTAGTATTGCACCGTCCATCTGTGCTGCACCTGTAATCATGTTCTTGATGTAGTCTGCGTGACCTGGTGCATCCACGTGAGCATAGTGACGTTTAGGTGTCTCGTACTCTGAGTGGTGAAGAGCAATAGTAATACCACGCGCCTTTTCTTCAGGTGCGTTGTCAATGTTCTCTACTTTTTCAGAACGAGCACTATAACCTGCTGATTCGTTTAAATTGAGAACGTTAAGAATAGCCGCAGTTAGCGTAGTTTTACCATGGTCGACGTGACCAATCGTTCCTACGTTCATATGCGGCTTGCTGCGATCAAATTCTGCTGCCATACTTATTGTAAATTAATGCTAAAGACCTAATTAATAGATAACACGACGCGTATCGACGGAAACACCGTCATGTACATACGCGACACCTAACAAAGCGTCGCGAATCTACGATTGCGTTACCCAAAAGGTTACATGACAAGCGCCAAAAGGTCAATGCGCTACATTTAGTATAACTCAATATGTGAAAAAATAAGCACTTTCGAACTGTGTGTATCTCGTACAAAAACTTAAAACTTAAAGGTACTTAATAACCTACCTATGTCTTTGCTTATTTTGTAGGACGTTGTTCCTGTTTGTGAGCCTGACACTTCTCCAATCCAATCAAATCTATATATTGTCTTTTTATTAACAGTAAAATACGACTCATACGTTGTACTGGATACCTTTCCTAAGCCTATTTTGTAAAATATATTACCTTCTATTTTAATTTCAAAAAAGTCATTTATTGAGTTTGGGTGTTTTTTGGACTGTATATACACAGTGTTTTTTAAAATCGCAGCATCAGCAATACCACTGTTTGGAACGATATACTTAGATATTTTTATTATATCTTGTGTTGTACTTGCAACACCTTTAACTGTTTTTTCATACGCAGCGATGATGTACTTATCATTAAAAGTACTTGTTGCAACACTTAAATACCCAGTTGGCAAAACAAAAGATTCTCCAGATAACAACTCTACATTTGGTGGCAAACATGGAGAAAAACTACATATTGGTCCTATTTTACCAACAAACGAACCGTCTGGGCATGTTTTTGTATCAAAAGAACACACAGACACTCCTTTATATGAGCTATCAATAGACAATCTATATAAGAAGCCAACTACACCTAGTAAAAATACTAAAACAATTCCAGCAAACAGCTCCTTAAAGTTAAACATCTTTAAAGCGTACCATAATTGTACATATAACTACTGAGTAACCAATCAACACTACAAACCAGCAGCTTTTGACATTGTTTCAGCAACCATCTCTCTTGTTACACCTTTCGCTTCTAGTTCTTTGCCGTGTATTAACAAAAAAGCTTCCACCCCTTGGTTAACAACCATTGGTATTCCATCAAGAGTTTGAAAGCCTAGCTCTTCAGCTCTTTTAAGTAGCGGTGTTTTAGAAACACCAAGAACAATATCACTTATAATTGCATTTTTATTTATTTTTTTATAGATTTCTTCAGATTCTTCAAAATTATTTTTTTTACTATCCTCCCCTAGCGGAAGCTGTATCTGAGATAATGCTGAATAATCCTCAAAAGGACCAGAAGAACCTTTTGTAGAAACATTTAATATGACATCTGCATCAATAACTTCAAAAGGTATTTCATCTTCACTACCAAATCTGGCTTTATTAAAGTTGTCATTCTTAAAAAAACTATTTATTCTATCTGATAATTTTTTCGCTTTATCAACCGTTCTGTTTAAAATAACAACACTTGCTCCAGACTTAACAAGTGAAAAAACTATTGAATTAGCTGTTCCTCCAGCGCCAAGAATAAGTATTTTTTTGTTACTTATGAATTCTCCTTTTCTATTAAGCACGGTTTTAAGACTTTCTGTATAACCAACCCCGTCTGTATTAAAACCTTTTAGTTTACCTTCTTCTGTTTTTACAATGATATTAACCGACCCTATTTCTTTTGCGATTGGTTCTATTTCGTCTAGATATTGAACCACCTCGTCTTTAAATCCAACACCAACACCTCCGCCAAGATACCTTTCATCAACCCGAAGAGAATCTAATATTTCCGAAGATTTCACGGTATCGCCAACAATCATTACATTACCAATATCAAGATTAAACTTCTTATACACTGAATTCCACATTATTGGTGTTTTTGCTGGGTAATCATGAGCAACAACAGGTAAAGTGTACCTATTAAAATCTAAATTTGTAGGATTACCTTCTGGCTGTTTAGCCAGCGTAGCTACCCCACGATCAATAAGGTTATTTTCCGCACGTTCTTCTTTTGCTAAAAATTTTTCGAAATTCTCCATAATTGGTTTTTAATTTATGTAACGAAATGATATTTTTGTTACATAAGAATCTAACATAATATCTTTTACTAATAAATTATAAATTATTCCTAAGTTATAAATAAGTGACTGTTTATTATATATATCCACACTTGAACCTATAAAATCATTTGTTGATAATGAACTAATCTTTTTAACCTCAACCTTAAGTATTTCAATCTTTTTAAAAAAGCCATCTATAAATGTTGGTTCCACACTTGCCCAGTCTGCACCCACATTATTTAAAACTCTAGCACAAACAATTTGACCAACACAGTACCCTCTGAAACTTCTACAATCCCTATTCCCAGGACGAAAAACAACGGTTAGCTTTTCAGATTCAATATCAGCTTTGTATATCTTTCTAAACGCCATCTCATCTGGATTTAATTTAAGCATGTTCATATTTGGGCGGCTACAGGGAATCGAACCCTAATTGCAAGTTCCACAAACTTGAGTGTTAACCGTTACACCATAGCCGCCATGAGAGTAATTTATAATACACGTAAACACTTCCTGTCTGGCTGTTATAACACGCACTATGCATGTGCGAAAGTTATTTATATGTTGGAGAGCTTTCGTCAACTCCACCTACATGGTTTGCAAATCTTGCAAGTGCATACAAAAGAGACGATAGTCTGTTTGCATAAGCCAGCGTATGTTGGTGTATTTCTTTGTAGTTTTTAATACGGTTTTTGTCATATTGCTCAGTTTTACCAACACATTGAACATAAACCGCGACAATACTTCTTTCTGCACGCCTTGCAACAGTTCGTGCGATGTCAAACATCGCTGCTAGCTCTGTACCTCCAGAAACAAAAAACGAACTAATTGGCGGTAGTGTGTTCCCTATTTCATCAATTACTTTTTCTATTTCTATTATTTTTTCTTGAGTGATATGTTTGTCTGCACCAGCCAACTCTGCTTGTATTATAAATAGATTTTGTTGTATGTTGTTTACGATTTCATCAACATGCTGTTTGTTAAATACAAAATTGTTTGTACTCGACTTTACTTTGCATAACCCAAGAAATGAATTCAATTCATCTACTGAACCAAGCGCCTCTGCTATATCTGAATTTTTCGTAAAACGCTGGTCACAATTAAACAGACCTGTTGTGCCGTCATCGCCTTTGCGAGTATATAACATATACTTACTTTACCATCCGTTCATCGTATGCAAGAACTCTGCGAGACGACAGGTATGCAAATAAAATTATTACAACGCCAACAGCCGCTACAAACCATTCTGGTACAGGTGTTATGAGCGCCATAAACATAGATAGAGCTAACGCCAATATAGCCCAATGCGCGCCATGTTCTAAGTACATGAGTCTTTTAAGTGTATTTCCACGTACAAGCATTAAAGTTAAAGAGCGAACAAAATATGCACCGATACCAAGACCAGCAACAATAACCGGCACAGACACGGTAATTGCAAAAGCACCAACGACACTATCGAAAGAAAATGCCATGTCTAGTACGTTTATATATAGAAACAGAGCAAGTCCTGACTTAGCAACGCTACTAGCCTCAAAACCGATAGCTTGTGTAAAACCTTCAACTGCTATAAACAAAATCGTACCGAGCACACCACTCTCAAGAATTATCTTGTGAGAACCTGGAGCAAGCATTGATATTAAAAATAATATTATAAGTGTAAACGCAACACCTATTGCTTCAACCTGCCCCCAACGAGCGAACCTGCTTTCTATTGCAGAAAACCAATGTACTTCTTTCGTAGAATCGAAAAAATACCTCAATGCAACAAGCAACAGAAAAGTTCCACCAAAAGCTTTTATTGCAGGTTCTGCTGTTTTAATTAATTCAGCGTACTTCACCGGGTCAAAGAAAGTTAACATTGTTATAGCAACTGGAGACACCGAAACCAAAACACTCACTATTAAAATAGGTAAAACAAAACGCATTATTACTACCGAAACGAGCACTCCCCAAGTTAAAAACCTACGCTTCCATTTTTCGTTCATTTTCTCAAGAACCTTTGCGTTTATAATCGCATTATCAAACGAAAAAGTTATCTCTAGAACAGCTAATGCTATAGCAACAAGCAAAGCTGCCATTCCACTCCACCAATATACGGCAGCCAGTACTATTACAGAGACAATCAATGGAGCTGAAAGATATTTAATCATATACACACGAGATGTTAAAATACTAACCTTTGTTTGACGTTTTTACTACTACAAACTTAAAACGTGATAATCACACCAATACTAAACTATTCTGGGTTTCTTAAGAGTTACAACCATTAGTATTCCAAAGAAATAAAAATCATTCCGATATCTCCAACGAAATTGATATTTTTTAGATTTAACTAAATATCATATTTACTAAGAACTTCTTTAAGAAGCTGTTCAAATTGAGTTCTTGTGATATTAAAAAAATCATTTTTAGAAACACCTTTTTCTGCAATTTCTTTTATAATATCCAATCCTATAAAATATCCAGCACGATATTTGCGTATATTATTTACATCACTAGAATAAAACAAACTTGGGTTTGTTGATTTTTCATTAATGAGTTTATGTACCTCTTTGAAAAGGTTCTGTTTTTCACTCTTACATAATTCAGACCATTTTGATATTTCAGTTTCTGAAATATAATCAGCCCACAGCGCTTTTCTATCTGAAATACCCAAAACTTCTTTAGTAAGATAAGTTGCTAACCCTTCAGTTACAAGCTGCCTAAAAACAGAATCTTTTTCTTTTTGTGTATTAAAATAAAACTCTGGTTGTGCTGAATAATGAAGCGCGTGCAGTATTTCATGAGTAACAAAAACATTTAATTGTTCAAATGTTTTATATCCTTCAATTGGCAAGAAAACAATAAATTCGTTTTTGTAATTAAACGCATGTCCATTTGTTGTACCCTGCCCGACCATAAGAATTATATGAAGTTTCTTTGTGTCAAAACCACATTTAAAAATGTTTATTTTCAAGAATTGGCAACCGAGAAACTATAAGGTTCTTTTGCTCTAACACCTGTTCTTTATTCAACTCTTTATGCCAATAATTCTTTTGTGCCCAAAAAGTAAAGTAATGTTGAAAAAGTTCTGGAAACTCTTTTTCATATTCATTCAAATTATTATCTACAAGAACATGTTCAACATATGAATCAGTAACATCATCAATAATCATAATTCTTATTTTATACTTATTTAAATAAGTATATTGAATCTATTACAAATAAACACTCCAAACATTGACGTGTCGAGACATTAGTTCGCTTTTGCGAACTAACATGGCGCGCCGGAGGCGCGCCAATGTGTGCCTCTATTTTACCAAATCCGAACCTATTTTCAAAACAAATCATATTAACAAAATAGGAACGCACGGAGTGCGTGCTGTCTAATGCGTGCCGTTGCGACGGCACGCCCTCCACGGCGAGAGCCTGTGGTAATTCTGCACATTCTCTCCGCTAGGAGAGTTTAGCGGTAACTCTCGCAACAACACCGCGCCACTCTCGCCTCGCTCCACTCGGCGAGCCG
>CAYYQT010000011.1:0-24734 GCA_964473795.1 uncultured Candidatus Saccharibacteria bacterium
TAACAGCATGTGTAATAGCATGTGTAAGATGATGCCACCAACCAACCAGTACTTGTGATGGCGCTTTTTTAAGTTGAAGTGATGATGGTACTGATGTGTAATTACTTTTATTAATAGCGATAGATTTGGTTAAATTGTTGCTTACCGATACTGAGGTTTGATTATTTACAAAAGAAAGTATCGTTGGTGAAAATATGTAAATTGTTGCAATCACAATTATTGTGATAATTGCAATCGTAATGTTTTTTGATTTATGCAGCCATTTAAACATGTTTAAAAAAATTATATTTTGCTCTATTTATGAAATATATACATATAATAACACTTTAATAAAGATTGATTACAAGTTATTGTGTGTAAAAAAGAACGGCGCGCCAATTTGGCACGCCGTCGAAGGTACTTACAATTACTCGAGCATTTTCACAAAATGGTCAAGGATTTTCCAGGACGATTTCTCGCCGTCCGGGAGTTTTTTCAATGGAGAGGATGTAATATAATACGTCCTCTCCGAAGCCTTGAGGGTTTTTATTGACGCAAATCCCAAGTTATAGGATTTGCTCTGCCCTCCTGCCTTTCCAGTAACATACAGGTAGTATACCTGCATGTTTAAATTTTTTTTGTTGATTTTTTTTGTTTTTTTGACGACATACGAAACTGTTTTCCAGCCTCGCATGTATTTTTTGAGGTAAAAATCGATAACTTCTTTATCGATATATTCACCCCCTTTTTTCTGGACGCCAAAATAGACGTCATGCGCACCGTCAGAACTTACGATGCCACAGACGCGAAACAAACTTGGTAGGTTTGTTTCGCTAACAAAATATTTTACAGCCCACCCTTCATCGGTGGACTGCTTATCAAGCGAAAGAGTTATCCCTTTCTCTTGACAGCTGGTTGATGTTTGCGCGCCCTGTACACCTACGCGCGCAGATGCGCACGCTGCCAGAAACAGCAGTAGAAACGGCGCTAATTTTTGCATCTTCATTTCTTCTCTCCTGTCTTTATTTTTTCAAAAAACTAAGATTACCGTTTATAGTAACGATAATCTATTTATAGCAAATTATAACACTATAAAGACACTCTTGTCAAGACAGACTATCAACTACAACTTAACGTTTAGGATAGCGTGATTGATATTATTTTAATTTTGGAACATTGTTTGCAATACTAGCAACAGAATTAAAAAAGTTAGATAATGTTTGCATAGATTGACGCAATACATCTGTAGATGGTATCCCAAACATCTTTAAAACAGGGTTTACATTTGTTGCACCATTAGGAAACACGCTTGATACTACAGGAGCTAGGTACACAACGTACAGATAAACAGGAACACCAAGTATCGTTAGCCAGAAAATTATACGGACAAAAAAACCAAATACTGCTGCCCTTCTCATAGAACGCAGCATTTTGTTGTTTTCTTTTGACAAACGTAGACTTTCTTCTACTAAAGTTTTTAAATCAGCATCCATATATATTACTTATGTAATTAATTATATCATGCGTTATGTAATTTTTGTCCCTTCAGCAGGAGTCGAACCCACATCAATCCCTTAGGACGGGACTGTTCTATCCATTGAACTATGAAGGGTTATACACATCGTATCGTACAGTATATCGAAACAAACAACAAAACACTCATTGAGTGTTTTGTTGTTTGTTAAAACAAGATAAGTTTAAGAAATTCCCAGCAGAGACATTATCCTTTGTTGGTCAAAACCAACAATCATTTCATCATCTATAAATATGACAGGAACTCCCATTTGACCACTCCTTTCTACCATTTCTTTACGTTTTTCTAAGTCTGTTGCAACGTCATAATCCGTATATTCAACATTATGTGATTTAAAAAAATCTTTTGACAACTGGCAAAAATGACAAGTTGGTGTGCTGTATATTGTTATTTTTTTATCCATATATAATTATATTTTATGTATCATGAAGTATAACATATTAACATTCTTGACTTTAGAACAAATTAAACAACGAACCAACATTAACTATTTGAACAGCAGAAACGGCACTAGTACTAGCATTGTTAGCACAGGTTATCTTGTAGTAAGACTGGGTTGTTATAGAGTCTGTTGTTGAGCCTGAGACTGTGCGTGTAGAGTCTGACTGTATTGTTTTGAGTGTTGTGCCGTTCTTTTGTATTGTGCAAGAGTTAACGTTTGTTGCGTTGTAGGTTAGTGTTGTTAGTCCGTTGAGCTTAACTCTGGTTGGTGCTGCTGTGAATGTTAGGGTTGGTGGTGTTACCACACAAGAAATGTTTGTGTAACTACCACTTAGTGTGCCATTTGCGCAAATGCGTGTTTGCGCAACTGCAGAACATGTTTGAGGTGGCTCAACATAAGAGACTTTGTATGCAGTTACTGATGAGCCGTTTGGTATAGTTCCACCCCAAGGCAACGGACATGTTGTGGATGTATATTCAAATACTATCACTTGTCCAGCTCCGCCATTACCTCCAGACCTACCACCTGCACCTCCTCCTCCAGGCACACCTCCAGCTCCGCCGTTTTTATTTGAATTACCCGAAACCCCACCTCCACCAAAACCACCACTGAAAGTATCAGGTGCGGACTTACCGCCAGCAGCTCCAATATTACTATACATACCATAAGTATTCGTATCTCCACCAAAACCGCCACCGCCACTTGCCCCTATAAAATATTGATTTGATCCAATTTTGAAACCAGTACTAGTTCCTCCACCGCCAGCGCCAAGACTACTACCAAACCAACTTGAACTACCGACACTAGCAGCTGATGTTGACCCACCATCTCCACCCAAACCAATTGTTACAGGAACAGAACTTGGCAAACTAAACGACCTGATAAGTTTCTCTGAATATCCACCACCTGCACCAGACAGTATTCTATTAAACTTAGAGTAAGCTGTACCACCTCCACCTCCACCCCATAATTTAACAATTATATACGCCAAATCAGTTGGTTTATTCCAAATACTTGGAGCGTTTGAATATGGTGAATAAGTAACAGCAACTAAACCGTCATTTGCAGGATTCCCTGTTTTACGTCTTCCAGGAACCTCATAAGTTCCGTCTCTACCGCTTCCGTGTAATTTACCATTATATCTAAACCCCACTCCACCTGGACCAAGGTAGTAAAGACCCTTTCTACCATTTGCCCCACTACCGCCTGCTGCACCTCTTTTGTTTATACTTCCTCCTGTTCCTATACCACCAGCTCCTCCGGCGTTTGAGCTTGCTGAATCAAGAAAACCTCCAGTTGCAGATATAAAATTACCAAACTTAGTTATTCCACCTTTTCCACCATTAACAATTGTTATTCCACCAGCTCCAACAGTTACAGATATTGTGTCTCCAGGTTTAACTGAATACGTACCAGAAGCATACCCACCCGCTCCGCCTCCGCCTCCGCCTGCCCAACACTTTTGCCCAACGCAAGGGTTATTACCAGCACCTCCTCCTCCACCTATAACAACAACTTTTGCTGTAGTTGCTCCGTTTGGCACAACACTGTTATATATTCCAGGTACAGAATATATACACGTAGCCTTACAGCCAGACTGTGTGTAATTAATAGTCTTATAGAACTTAGTTCCAGCCTGTGCTGCTGGTGGTATTAATATTAATGTTTGTGCTGTAGGTGGAGGTGGAGGTGGTAGTGGTGGGGGTGGAGGAGGTGGGGGTGGAGTTACTACATAAGAGCCTCCGCCTCCACCGCCGGCAAATACTGTAGGATTACTAATAGGCGATATAGAGGCAACTAAAATAACAAGCGTTAGAACAATTAGTTTCTTATACATGTCCATTACATTTAACTATTAATTGTACTGAAAATTTTAGCATCAGGTTCATTTAAATAACGATACAAATATTGTAACATTATTACAATAAGGAGCTTCTGATTGGTGTGTATACTGTGATGTTTATTTATTTGTATTGCTTAGTGTTTATATTGTTATTTAGTTAAAATTGTTTATTTGTTACTTGTAGAGCTTGAGTAGTGCATACATAGTGTGTCTAAATATACACACTATGCCATTGCATAAACAGAACACGTATGGCAATCTTGGTATAACTCGCAATGTTCTTGAGCTTTAAGATGCACTTCAGGCACAACAAGTATTCAGTGCTTAGCGAGGTTATTAAGTTCACTACATACACACAATGCAAGAAAACAAGAAAAAGTTGTTTGTCGGTGGAATTCCATGGGCATCATCAGAAGAAGATGTTCGAAAAGCTTTTGAAGAAGCTGGTACAGTTGTGTCAGTTAGTCTTCCTATAGACCGAACATATAATCGGCCACGCGGTTTCGGATTTGTTGAAATGTCAACAGAAGAAGAAGCTACAGCGGCTGTTGAGCGTTGGGATGGAAAAGACTTTGGCGGACGAACGTTAAAAGTTGATTTCGCTCGTCCAGAAAGCGAGCGCGCACCACGAAATAATCAAGAAGAAGGTAGCTATTAAACCAGTTATCTTATAACAAACACCGTCAGTAACACTGATGGTGTTTGTTATTTTTATAATGAAAAATTGGCACAATAATTGTATTTCAGTTATTCTACTGCAATGAGTAATGTTCAGAGTACAGTAACAGCACAAGATACCTCATGGTTATTGCGTGACAAATACAAAGGTATAAAGACTGATGGCTACGCAAAAGATATTAATCGTCTTTCCAAAGGAGAACCACTTGGTTATGTTATTGGGTGGATTCCTTTTTTAGGACTAAAAATTAATCTTGATTCAAGACCTTTAATACCAAGACCAGAAACGGAATGGTGGGTAGAAAAAATGATTACCACATTACAAAAAAAAGACTACGTTAATCTAACTGTTCTAGATATGTGTTCTGGGTCTGGAGCAATAGGATGTTCTGTTCTCTCATCGCTAAAAAATTCATACATTACTTTTAGTGATATAGACACAAATTATGAAAAAACAATTTTAGCAAATATCACAGAAAATAATTTAGATATATCAAGAACTGAAATAATAACAAATGATTTATTTTCAGGACTTAAAAATAAAAAGTTTGATGTAATTGCAACAAACCCTCCATATATACCAAAGAACAGACGTCTTCCAAATAGTGTTATTGACTACGAACCAAGTACTGCTTTATACGCAGGAGAAGACGGATTAAATATAATTAGAATAATTGCAAAAAATGCAAAAAATCATTTGAACAAAGACGGTATGGTTTGGACGGAAATTGACACATCACATGCAAATGAGGCAAAAAAACTGTTCATAGACGCTGGATTTGATGCTGATGTATATTACGACATGTATAATCGTCCGAGAATTATAATAGCTAAATAATTCTACTCTTTCTTATTTTCTGATACACTTTGTATATATAATATGGACAAATCAAAACTCACAACAGACTCATATAAAGGAGTACGAGATTTCTTACCAAAAGATTGGGCAAAGATGCAGGCAATGTTTACAACGATACGTAACACACTAGACAAATATGGCTATGAAGAATACAACGCATCTCCACTTGAACGTTCTGAGTTATACGAAACAAAAACATCAGAAGAAATCGTAAATGAACAAACATACACGTTTACAGACAGAGGTGAAAGACGTGTGACTATACGTCCAGAAATGACACCTACACTAGCAAGAATGATTGCGGGAAATCGTCGCAATCTAACATTTCCGCTAAGGTGGTTCTCTATTCCTAATGTATTCAGATACGAACGTCCACAAAAAGGAAGACTGCGAGAACACTACCAATTAAACGTAGACATAATTGGAAATGTGAATAACACTCAAGCAGATATCGAAACACTGACAATTGTATCAGCAATACTAAAGGCATTTGGAGCAGAAGACTCTGATTTTACTATTCGTATAAGCTCAAGAAAATTACTAAACTTAGCATGTTCATCAGTTGGACTAAATGATGACGAGACCAAGGTATATACACAGATACTTGACCGTAAGTCAAAAATGCCTAAAGAAGACTTTACATCTTCAGTGCAAAAAATTACGGCAACAGACCCGTTAGAAATAATAGAATCTAACGAAAATCCTGATATTAAAAAAGAAACAGAAACTCTTACAAAAATTATTAACGAACTGTCAAAACAAGGAATTACCAACGTAAGTTTTGACCCAGAAATAACACGCGGTTTTGATTATTACACTGGAATAGTTTTTGAAGTGTACGATACAAACAAAGAAAATTCACGGTCTTTATTTGGTGGCGGAAGATACGACAAACTAATGACACTTTTTGGCGAAGACCCTATTTCTGCTGTTGGTTTTGGCATGGGAGATGTAACACTCTCTGATTTCCTAGAAACACACAACCTAACAATTAAAGACAAAGACTCTTCCGACCTATTCCTTGGAACAATTCGTGATGATGAAATTGAGTTAAGTGAGGTTGAAAATGTCGCACAAAAACTCAGAAACCAAAACATTTCTGTATTTAAAAACATTTCAAACAAATCTGTTAGTGACCAGTTGCGTGAAGCAAACAAACGAAAAATACAATATTTTACAATAGTCGGTGCTGATGAACTAAAATCAGGAGTTCTACGAATAAAAGACTTATTAAACAAAACAGAAAAAGAGGTTGAGATATCGCAAGCAAAAGATGTTTTTACTAAATAATTTATGAAGGTAGTAACATTTGATATAGAAACAATATCTGAATCTGCCGTACGAGGAAGAGTTGACCCAGCCGAAATGGAACTTACTGTTGTAGCAATACATGATTCAGACACAGATGAATACACATCATATTTTAAAGAAGATCTTCCTAAATTATGGCCAATAATAGAACGTACCGATGTTCTTGTTGGTTTTAATTCAGATACATTTGACATACCAATTCTTAACAGATACTACCCTGGAGATTTTTCAAAAATACGGTCTCTTGATCTGCTTGTAGAGATACATAAAGTTCTTGGCAAACGAATCCGACTACAGTTAGTTTCTGAAGGAACTCTTGGTCGTGGAAAATCCGGAGCCGGTATGGATGCCATGACCTGGTGGGAAGAAGGAAGATATGATGAGGTTAGTAAGTACTGTATTGAAGACGTTCGTATAACAAGAGAGCTTTATGACTACGCATTAAAACATAAAAAACTTAAATACCGAGACTTAAAAGATATTCGTGATATTAAATTAGACACATCAAACTGGTTAGAAGAAATGGAAAATAAACCATCGCTAACTCACACTCTTGGTATATAGAAATGTTATTATCGTGACATGAACAGGAAATCAATTATTCCAATAACGATAATACTTGGTAGTTTACTTGTTTCATTTGCAATATACATGAACACAACATCAAATGTTAAACCTATTAAAAACACATCAGCAATACGTCCTGTTAGTACACTAGACCACATACTAGGTAACCCAAATGCTGCTGTAAAAATAATAGAGTATTCCGATTTTAATTGTTACTATTGCGCAGATTTTCAAAAAACACTTAGACGTATAATAAACGACTATGGACCAACAGGTAATGTTGCGTGGATATTTAGAGAGCTACCACTAACCAAAACATCAAACAATTCGTTTAAAGTGGCTCAAGCAGCTGAATGTGTTTCAAGCACAGCTGGTAATAACGCATTTTGGAAGTTTGCAAATATTGTATTCTCAAACCGACCAGTAAACCAAACTAAACTTGGACAATATATTTCAGAAGCAGGAGCAAACCCTAACGATGTTGCAAAATGCATAATGAACGGAAGTATTAATAAACGTATTTTATCAGATAAATCAAACGCTCTTGAAATAGGAGCAGACGGAACTCCATATACAGTGATTTTAAGTCCTAATTCAGCACCTGTTATTGTCAGTGGTGCATATCCGTATTCGTATATTAAACAAGTAATTGATACTGCAATTTACGCATCAAAAGAAAAATAACATTATTCAATAAGTCGTAATAATGAATCATATTCAGAGTCCACACCTTTATGCCATTTACCAGAACGTAATTCCCTAACGACAGTGTCAACATCAGCAAGGTCAGCTTCTTGCATGTCTAAACTTATATCTACCAATACCTTTTTAATACCAGCGCTAGATACGCCGAGAAGTAAAGCTTCTTGTATATTCTCTCCATTACTAGAAAGCATCGCTGCGTATAATGACAATTGCCTAGTGTATGATTTATTTTTATTAGATACAGTCTTCCCTGTCTTAAAGTCCGTAACTGACAATACATTACCTTGTTTAAATACCGTATCTATTTTTCCAGACACAGTTACTGGAGCATTATCAACATTACGAACCATTGAAAAACTTTTTTCTATATACACAGGTTCACCAAGAGTCTTAAGGTCTGGTAATGAAGCGTTTATAGAATCAAGAGCATCACTGCGCAATTTCTGAAACGTAGCATCACGAACAAGAAGTGATCTTTCAAATACGTTATCCAAGACTGTTCGTACATTGTCGTCATCAACACCAGAGAGAGCAGCTGCAAGCGCCGCATGTATTGCACTACCATACACAAGAGCAGGAATTGGTGGTTCTTTAATTCTCAAAACTCTACGTGCAAAAAAAGTTGCTGGTGACTCTATGTATTCATTTATCGCAGATGGAGACAAACCTTCTTTTTCAAGATATTTTTCTACAAGCTCGTTTACTGTTTTTGCTGGAGACACAATTGTGTGAAGTAGTGGTAACGGTTCGCTAACCACAACTTCATTAAGTATATCTTTTGGTATGAGACTCATTGGTGTTAAATCACGACCGTCCGAACTGGCTAATGAGTAAGATATATACACATGATTTTTAGCCCTAGTTAGTGCAACGTAAAACAACCTCTTAACATCTTCTGTTGAGGTTTTCTGTTCAAACGGTGATGGTATAAATGAACGCCTACCAGACTTTTCCCAAGTTTTTTCTGTACAATCAACTACAAAGACATATTTGAATTCCATCCCTTTTACCTTATGTGCAGTTATAACAGTTACAGCTCCCTCACGCTCAGTAACTGTCATTCTTACAGGAGAAAGTCCATGTTCATTAGCTTTAGAAAGTTCTTCAAAAGCTTTTGAAAAAGTTGTTGATTTAGTTAGTAATGTAACTGATTCTAAATGCATTAGAAGAGACTGCACTAAATGTACATCGTCAAGATGCTCTGCATTAGATAAGAAAAAATCACGTGCACCTGTTTTTTCAAAAATATATGAAAAAGATTCTACAGGAGTACGCACCAGACTTTGAGAAATACAATCATCAAGTATTTTTTTGATATCTGGGAATACTTTATTTAAACTACTAACAATATCTCTATCGCTTGTTGTACGTAAAAAAGTGAGCATCTCCACTGTTGAGGTGTCAAACCATGGAGCAAGTAATGCGACACGGAGATTGCCAATCATTATTGGGTTTGCGACATACTCCATTAATGCAATTAATGTACGCATAATTGGTTTCTCTGTTAGAAATATATTACCAGCTCGAACAACAGAAATACCACGCGCGGTTAGTACTTGCGCAAATAAATTAGAGGTATCATTTTTACGAGTAACAATCGCGATATCATGTGGAGCAATACCGCTATCTATTAATTTTTCAATAGCGATAGAAACAGCTGTCCTTTCTGATAAAGGATTATCTGCAACAATCTGCGAAACATGTTTTTCAGATTCTTTTTCAAGGATAGAACGGATTGATATTAATTCTTCATTGTTTGAAATATCTTTTACAATACTATGCGCAGAATCAAGTATGTGTTGATAAGACCGAAACGATGATTTTAATGTAATCACAGAAGCTCTAGGAAATAGCTTTGTAAAAATATCTGCATACCCTAAATCAGCCCCTTGGAAACGATACACGGCTTGTTTTTCATCTCCAACGACAAACAAATTTGGATGATCGTCATACGCAAATAGCTCCAACAATTTATGTTGAACAGCGTTAGCATCTTGATGTTCATCTGCAAGTACGTATTGGTATCGTTCTTGCAAATCACCACGTAAAACCTCATTTTCTTCAATTTTATTAACAACACCAGATAATACATCAGAAAAATCAATAACCATGTGTTCTCTTTTTAATTCATTATATTTTTCAAATACACGCACAGCCTCTTTGACCTTATCAAAACGACCAGCTTCTTCTAAACCTTTTTTGGTTAGTTTCCCGACATCCTTACCTTTCTTATACAATAACGATTCATTAGACAAAAGGTCTTTTGCTGAGTTAATTCCCCACACTCTATACTCATCTAGCGACATATTTTCACGACGCAACACGCCAACAAGTGAATATAAATCATTTAAGTATGTATAAGGAGCCTTAGATGGTCGCAGCATGTTTATATCCACACCATCAATAGCATCTCGCATAAGAAGCTTTTCTTCTACATCACCCATAAGTCTATAACCCACTTCACTTTCAAATGATTCTGGATACTCTCTTCGCACTAATTCAGCAAATCCATGGAATGTTTCTATCGTGACCTTTCTTGCGGTTTCATCACCAACAATATCCGCAAGTCTTTTCTTCATTGTTCTTACTGCCGATTCTGTAAAAGTTAAGGCAAGTATTGAGCTTGGATTAGCTTGTGTTTTTTTTAAAATATTGGCTATTCTTAACGTTAGTATGTGTGTTTTACCAGTACCAGGACCAGCAAGTACGATAACAGGACCTTCAACAGTATCTACGGCTTTAAACTGTTCAGGATTAAGCCCCTTCAAAAGTAAATCGAATTTTGAGTTTATATCTACCATTTATACAGTGTACACGAGCTCTATAAAAATACACAAAATAGTTACTATTTTGTGTATTTTTATAGAGCTCTATGACAAAAACAAAAAGCGACCGAAGTCGCTTTTTTTAATTTTGTATCCTCTAAGTTAGAGCAAATCCGTCAACAACAACGCGCCCATCCATCTCAGAAACGAGACTGGAAACATCTTTGTTTCGTTTCATTTCTGATAGTTCATTTTTGTCTTTTGTTACAAAGACAATTGTGAACGGGCTGTCTTTTGTAAATCGCTCACAAAAACCGTGACTTCCGCAAGCTATGTTTATAGCTACCTTAACTTGCGCAAGAACGTTCTCGAAAGACACTACATTTGCATCTACCTGAAATCCAGTTGGGAAATCTGGCGCATTTTTAATGCAAAAGTTGTTTGTAAACGTAATATACACCAATTGCTCATTGTGAAAATCCAAAGCAACTGGAAGTTTCTTTGGCTTTTCATTTCCGCCGAGCAATTCGGTGAGTTCCTCTGCCCATTGTTGAGCGTCTTTTTCTGCCTGTTCCAACGAAATGTTTTTTATTTTCGCATATAAACCAACAGCCCCACAGTCCTCATGTAAAAAGACTTTTTTGACGCCACGAGAACGAAGTTCTGAGACAAAAAACTCCTTTGCCTCATCGTCATCCTTAAGGAGAAGTCCCGAACCAGCAACTGCTACTCCGTTTTCCTTTGGAGCAACTCTACCGTCCATACAAAAAACGCAGTCTCCCGTGTGAGAGGTCATCTCTTTGACTTCACTTTGATGTTTTTCTGCTAAAACAGAAAACCCACCATTCTTGCGTATTTCTGCCATACGAGCGGATGTACGTTCCCATTCTTTTTCTATTTTTTCCATGTGCTTATCCTCTTGTTTATGCACGTTTATTGATTCCGAAGGTATCATATTCCTAAATTAATAACTCTTCAAGTGACGAGACTTTTCATCAACACGAATTTTTTCAAGAGCCTTAGCCTCAATCTGTCGAATACGTTCACGAGTAACACCAAACTCTTTACCAACCTCTTCAAGAGTATGATATATCCCGTCAATCAATCCGTGACGCAATTCTAATATCTTCCTTTCTTTCATGGATAACTCACCAAGAATATCTTTCATTTGAGCTGACAGAATTCTTTCTGATGATTCTTGTATTGGTGATGGAACTTTGTCATCTGCAATAAAATCTCCAAGTGTAGACCGCTCGTCATCTCCATCTCCTACAGGATTTTCAAGAGATAAGGTATCCTGATTGATTTTCTCAATCTGGTATATTTTTTCAGGCTCAACACCCATTTCAACGGCTATCTCTTCTGGGTGAGGGTCGCGACCAAGAGCTTGAGCAAGTCTTCTTGATATCTGTTTATACTTCGCAATTGTTTCTACCATATGTACTGGTATACGTATTGTACGAGACTGGTCAGCAAGAGCACGTGTTATAGCCTGTCTTATCCACCATGTTGCATACGTGGAAAACTTGTAGCCCTTTTTCCAATCAAATTTATCAACGGCTTTGAAAAGCCCAAGATTACCTTCCTGAACAAGGTCTAGAAGCGTTAAATCCGGAGAACGCCCTGCATATTTTTTTGCAATAGATACAACCAAACGAAGGTTTGACCGTGCCAATATATTTCTAGCCTCATCATCTCCAGATTCTATTCGTTGAGCAAGCTCTCGTTCTTCAGAAGCAACCAAAAGAGGATACTGCCCTATCTCACGCAAATAAATCTGAATAGAATCGTAAGCTCCAGACTCACGACGTTTAATGTTACGTGTTGCAAGATACGCATCTGTATTATCTTCAAGTATTCCACCTTCAAGAACATCAATACCAGCAACAGATAATTTTTCATATAAATCTTCCAAAAAAGAAACGTCATTTTCAATATGTGGAAACTCTTTCAAAATCTCACTGTATGTTATGTATCCACGTTCACGACCTTTTGATACTATTACCCCAGCGCGCTTTTCTTTATCGGCTTTAGTTAGTGTCACTTTTTTGGTTTTCCTTGTTGTTTTCTTTGTTGCGATAGTTTTAGTTTGTTTAACCGCAACTTTTTTCACTGTTGTAGATTTTGTCACACTTGTTTTTGATGTATTACGCGACACCGATTTTTTTGCAACGGTTCGCTTCGTGTTCTTTGTCGTTTTCTTTGTCTTCGATGTCGTCATAATATATATGTTTAAAAATTGATAATGTATTTAGAAATACTACAGACATGCTGATATCTTCTTAAGAAGAATGTCGCATTTTGATTCTGCTTTTAATTCTTTTTTCTTATCTCCACTAATTTGTGCATTTCGTAGGTCTATAAGCGCATCTGCGTATTCTTTTTTTAAGACCGACTTTTCTAATGCGTTAATTAGGTCGTTTGCCGCATCTGCCTTTGGCAGTTCGTCATACTCTATGCCAATCTCAAACATGGCACGTTCAGACGGTTCTGGGAGCGGTATTCCTACTATTCGAGCGTACTCGTTTTGTATGTGCTTAGCAAGCTCACTATCTGGATAATTAGCTGCAATTGCAGAAAGTGATTCTGTTTGGGCGACCACAACGGAATGTTTTTTATCATTGACTTCTTCTTTTTGAGACATATTTGATGTAACTTTTCCGTAAGAATCCATACGTGAAAGAGAGCCTCTTACAGCATCTGGTGTTGATGTTATCGCTCTTGCGACAAGACCAACAAAATGCTCTTTTTCTAACGGACTTTTAATTGCAGATATAAGCGGAAGTACCGTAGACTCAACAGAACGAACCATTCGATGTGTATCATTTTCTTTCATAGACAAAACTGACAAGAAAAATTCAACAACAGATTTTGCTTCTGATATGCGAGCAGAGAACATCTTTGAATCTTTTGATATAAGATCAGCTGGGTCTTGTCCGTCTGGCAACATACCAACTTTTACGTGCATTTCCGCACCAAGAGCCATTATTGAAGACCTAAACGTCGCAGCAAGACCAGCTCTGTCATTATCAAGAACAAGCAACAAGTTATCTGCATATCTTTTTACTAAAGATATATGCTTTTCAGATAACGCTGTTCCTGAAAGCGCTATTGTATTTGTGAACCCCGCTTGATGACAATGAAGTACGTCTATCTGCCCTTCAACAAGAAGCGCAAAACCTCTAGTACGTATCGCGTCTTTTGCGCGACTTATACCAAAGATATTTTCAGACTTTTTGAAGATATCTGTTTCTGGTGAGTTAAGATATTTTGCTTTATCTTCAGATGACAGTGCGCGCCCTGTAAAGGCTATTGTTCGTCCAGCATTATCTCGAATAGAAAACATAAGTCTATTACGAAAACGGTCGTAAAAAGTACCAGGCTTCCCATCAGCTTCTTTTATTAGTCCAGCAGAAACTAGCTCTTCTGTCGAAAACCCTTTTGAACCAAGATACTCAAGAAGTGAACGCCAGCCGTCTTGCGCAAAACCAATCCTCCAATCACTTATTGTTTGATCTGTTATTCCACGCGAAATTGCATACTTATAAGCATCACCATCTTTTGATAGATTACTAACGAAGAACTCTTCAGCTCTAGCGATAGCTTCTCTCAGCCTGTCTGTACGAGTACTATCTGTATTACCACTTCCGTCATAATGTACCTCAATACCTGCTTTTTCTGCCAAGATTTTAAGAGCTCCCTTAAAATCAACCCCTTCCATTTTTTCAATGAACGTAAACATATCACCACCTTGACTACTAGAGAAACAATAATAAGTTCCACGTTCAGGAGAAACAAAAAACGAAGATGTTTTTTCTTTATTGAATGGCGATAATCCACTCCAATGACGCCCTGCACGTTTTAATTTAACGTACGGTTGAACAATATCAATTATAGACAGTTTCTCTTTTATTTCCTGAACCGTATTGCGTCCAGACATAATTATTTTACGATGCAGACTCATTAACTGCTCCAGACTCTGTCTTTGCACGATCAGCGTGCAATTTTGCAATTGAAGCAAACTTCTTACTTCCTTCAAATCCAGTACCGGCAGGAATTAGACGTCCGAGTATAACGTTTTCTTTTAGACCACGGAGACGATCAAGACTTCCTTTCAATGCTGCGTTAATAAGAATCTTTGTAGTTTGTTCAAATGATGCAGCAGACAAGAAACTTCGTCTAGACAATGCTGATTCTTTAATTCCAAGCACAATCTCTTTTGCTGTTGGCGCAGCATTGTTTGCTTGTTCAGCAACTGCAATTGCTTGAGTGTATTCCCAACCTTCAATCACATCACCAACTGAATAATCAGAATCGCCAGTGTTAACTATTCGCACACGAGAGAACATTTGTTTAACAATAACCTCTATATGCTTACGCGATACCGTAGCCCCTTGAAGTTCATAGATTTTGCTAATTTCAGAAATGATGTACTCCTGAGTTGCAGCACGTCCAGCATAAGTAAAGATATCTTCAAGATCAACCGATCCGTCTGTTATAACCTGACCTCTAATCACACTGTCCCCAACTTTAACGAAAGGAACACGAGGATATGATGCTGTGTACTCAATAGGAGAACCATCCTTCTTTCCTTGTCCAGCTTCTGGTGCAACTATGATTACTTTTTGTTTGTCGCGAGTTTCTACAGCTGTTACTAGACCATCTGTCTTTGAAACAATAGCAGAGTTTTTTGGAGAACGTTTTTCAAACAACTCCTCAACACGAGGCAAACCTTGTGTAATATCTCCACCAACTGATGCAGTTCCTCCAGCGTGGAAGGTACGCATAGTCAACTGAGTTCCAGGCTCACCGATAGCTTGTGCGGCAATTGTTCCAACAGCCTCACCAAGGTCAACCTGTTCTAGAGTTGTTAGGTCCATTCCATAACAAGTCTGACAAATACCATAACGTGTCTCACATGACATTGGAGAACGTACTATAACCATATCTACATCTGAGCCAGCAATTGTTGCAGCATCTTCTGGAGTTATAAAGTGTTTCTTTTTGAACAACACTTCACCATCTTTAGTTACAGCATTTTCTGCTAGTGGACGTCCATGAACGGCACTTGCGAAGTTTATTTGTACACCAGAAGCAGATACTCGCCCTATAGATACACCTCGTTTGGTGCCACAATCATGTTCAGTAATTATAGAATCTTGAGCAACATCAAACAGACGACGAGTAAGATAACCAGCACGTGCAGTACCTAACGCTGTATCTGTAAGTCCTTTTCGTGAACCGTGAGTTGACATGAAATACTCAACAGGGTTCAGACCTTCTGACATAGACGAAATAATAGGAACTTCAATCGTGTTACCTGCAGCGTTCTGAATAAGACCTTTCATACCAGCCATCTGCGTAAGGTTACCTAACGAACCACGAGCACCAGATGTAACCATGTCAGAAACAGAACCCATAGGGTCAAGGTTGTCTGAAATCACCTTTTCAACCTCTTGTTTAGCTCCGTGCCATATCTCAATAGTCATTCGATGTTTTTCATCTTCTGTTAGAAGTCCGTTTTTATAGTCTTCAGCAACACTCATTGCTTTTGCACGAGCTTTTTTAACTATTTCTTTCTTCTCCTCAGGAACAGTTACGTCTCCAAGAGACCATGAGACACCAGACTTAGTAGCATATTTGAAACCGAACAATTTAACTTTGTTAACAATTCCAGGAATACTATCAATTCCATAACGTATGATACTGTCACTAACTATTCCTCCGAGAACTTTTTTAGTTACTGGTTTGTTTATGAACGGATAGTCTGATGGCAAAACAGTGTTAAAGAATAGTCGCCCAACGGTTGTTTCAAACAAAGAACCATCAAACTCTTTATATTTATCCTTACCGTCTACTGGTAGAACATTTATTTTTGCTCTTAGGTCTATTGCGCCGTATTCATACGCGAGAATTGCAGCGTTTGGAGATGCAAAATACTTACCATCTCCCTTAACCTTATCAACAGCTTTAGTTAGCCAATAAGTACCAAGAACGATATCAAGAGGTTTTTGCGCCATAACGATAACTTCTCCAGACCCTGGTTTTAGAATGTTTTTATTTGCACTCATCATGTTAGCGGCTTCCCACTGAGCCTCATCTGATAGAGGTACGTGAACAGCCATCTGGTCACCGTCGAAGTCAGCGTTAAAGGCTGGACATACTAGAGGGTGCAAGCGAATAGCATCTCCTTCAATCAATCTAGGTCTGAAAGCCTGTATACCTTGTCTGTGAAGAGTAGGAGCACGGTTTAAAAGAACATGTTTACCTTCGATAACATCTTCAAGTATTTCCCATACTTCTGATACTGACTCCTCGATAAGACGTCCAGCACCACGAATGTTGAATGCGAGTTCACGCTTCAGTAGTCCTGCGATAACAAATGGTCTGAACAATTCAAGAGCCATATGTTTTGGAAGTCCACACTCATCTAGCTCCAAATCTGGCCCAACAACAATAACCGAACGACCAGAGTAGTCCACTCGTTTTCCTAGAAGGTTTTGTCTAAAGTAACCCTGTTTACCCTTAAGGTAATCTGCAAGAGATTTAAGAGGTCTACGTTGAGACGCTGTAAGCGCACCACCACTAGCACCACCTTTTCGAATAGAATTGTCCAAAAGTGCATCTACAGCTTCTTGTAGAATACGGCGCTCGTTGCGCAAGATAACTTCAGGAGCTTGAATATCTATAAGTTTTTTAAGACGATTGTTTCGGTTGATAACACGGCGATATAAATCGTTTACGTCACTTGTTGCGTGACGACCACCCTCAAGTGCAACCATAGGCCTAAGTGCTGGTGGAATTATTGGTATACGAACCAAGAACATCCATTCAGGACGAATCTTTGACGCAATCATGTTTGAAATAAGAGAGATACGCTTTGCAAGTTTTGTACGGTCAGCAGCTCCAGCAGACTCATAACGTGTTTGCAATGTAGTTCTTAACTCTTCCATATTAAGAGCACGGAAGATATCGTAAATTGCCTCTGCACCAATACGAGCCTCAAACAACGCACCATACTTTACTGAGAATCTGTGATAAGTAAGTTCATCAAGAACACGCCCAACGACAATACTGTCTATTTCGGCACGCATTTTTAGCATTTTTTCTTTTAGTTCATCACGAGCAGATTCTGTCTTAGTTTGTTCGTGTTTGTTTTTGTACTCTACATCAAGCTCGTTAATTAGACGTTTTTTAGCATCTTCAGAAACTTTAGTTATGATGTATCCTGCAAAATAAATTACTTTTTCTAGATCAGCACCTGAAATACCAAGTACTAGAGCCATACGACTAGGAACACTACGCAAGAACCAAATGTGAGCAACAGGTGTAACTAGTTCGATGTGACCCATTCGTTCACGACGGACTATTGAACGAGTTATTTCTACTCCACATTTATCACAAGTAATACCTTTGTATCGTATACCTTTGTATTTACCGCAATAACATTCATAGTCTTTTTCAGGGCCAAATATTTTTTCGTCAAAAAGACCATGTTTCTCAGAACGTTGTGTTCTGTAGTTAATTGTTTCTGGTTTTGTGACCTCTCCAGATGACCACGCAAGAATGCGTTCAGGTGATGCTAGTGATAGTCGAAGCGCGTCCCAATCAGCGCGTGGTGCGAACGATTTTCGTTTTGGAAATTGTGCTGGCATAAGCGTTAAAAAAGATTACGCGTCCGTTTCGGGCGGAAGATCCGTAGGCTCGATATCAAGTGCGAGACCTCGGATTTGATTAGTAAGTACTGAGAACGATGCCGGAATACCAGTATGACTAATGTAGTCATCTTTTACTATTGCATCGAACGCTGCAGATCGTCCTTGTATATCGTCAGATTTAATAGTGAGCATTTCTCGAAGCGTATATGCTGCTCCGTATCCAAGAAGTGCCCATACCTCCATCTCTCCAAATCTCTGACCTCCGTTTTGTGCTTTTCCACCAAGAGGCTGTTGAGTTATTAGTGAGTACGGACCAATAGAACGCATATGAATCTTGTCTTCTACCATATGGTGAAGTTTCAAAATATACATGTATCCAACGGCTATAGTTTGTGCGAATGATTCTCCTGTACGTCCATCAAACAATGGCATTTTTCCAGAACCATCAAAACCAGCTGTTTCTAGTTCTTTACGGACTTCATCAGATGTAGCACCAGAAAATGGTGGAATAACAGCTTGGTATCCAAGTGTATTTGCAGCAAGTCCTAAGTGCATTTCCAGAATCTGACCAAGGTTCATACGAGAAGGAACACCTAGAGGAGTTAGAATTACATCTACAGGATTACCATCTTTGTCATACGGCATGTCTTCTACAGGAAGAATCCTAGAGATAACACCTTTGTTACCATGACGTCCTGCGAGTTTATCTCCAACAGAGACATTACGTGCTTGTGCAACTTTAATGATTATCTTTTTAATGATTCCACTATCTAGTTGGTCACCGTTTTCACGACTAAACACGCGTACACCTATAACACGCCCTTTTTTACCTCCACCCATACGTAGAGATGAGTCTTTTACATCTTTTGCTTTGTCTCCAAAAATTGAACGAAGGAGTCTTTCCTCAGGTGTAAGCTGCGTCTCTCCTTTTGGAGTAACTTTACCAACAAGAATATCTCCAGTGTTAACTTCTGCTCCTATACGAACGATACCTTCTTCGTCTAGGTTTTTGAGTCGTAGCTCACCAACATTTGGAATATCATGAGTAGTTACTTCTGGTCCTAGTTTGGTATCACG
This sequence comes from uncultured Candidatus Saccharibacteria bacterium, assembly GCA_964473795.1. GTDB lineage: Bacteria > Patescibacteriota > Minisyncoccia > Phycocordibacterales > Phycocordibacteraceae > C7867-001. The sequence continues at coordinate 19,419 of CAYYQT010000011.1, forward strand.
AACAGCACACTCGAAGTCTTCTATATGTATTGTTGTAAATTTAGACTCTTCAACAAGTCTCTCAGAAATAATAATGGCATCTTCATAGTTAGCTCCATACCAACTCATAAAGGCAACCCGTACATTTTGACCAAGAGCCAATTGTCCACGGTCAGAAGATGAAGCGTCTGCTAGAACGTCATCTTTTTTAACCTTATCTCCAAGTCTAACGATAGGTCTTTGTGAAAAACCTGAGTTTTGGTTCGTTTGAGTTAGTCCTTGTAGTCTATACTCATGTGGTTTACCTGTTTTTGGAGTTATTGTTATGTTTCTTGCGTCAACAAAAGTAACCTCTCCATCTTCCTCTGCAACTATTAGACGCCCTGTGCATCGAGCTGCATGCTCTTCAATTCCTGTTGAAACAAGCGGTGCTTCAGGCACTAGACATGGAGTAGCTTGTTTTTGCATGTTCGAACCCATGAGCGCACGGTTTGCATCGTCATGACTAACAAAAGGAATCATTGAAGGAGCAACTGAGAACATTTGGTATGCAGATGAATCCATAAGAGTGATCTCACTTGGAGATACAATTTCAGGCTCACCGTTACGACGTGCTTCTACAGTATCACTTTTAATTTTTCCTTTTTCATCTAGTAGTGTCGCACTGTGTGCTATTACTTCATTAGCTTCTTCTAGTGCGTTTAGGTAAACAATGTCATCTGTAACTACGCCGTTTTTGACAGTTACATATGGTGTTTCTATAACACCAAACTCGTTTGCACGCGCGTGTATTGCAAGTCGCAAAATAAGCCCAATGTTCTGACCTTCAGGAGTATGAATTGGACACAAACGACCATAATGAGATGGGTGAACATCACGAACTTCAAATCCAGCTCTCTCACGAGTAAGCCCTCCAGGACCAAGTGCGGAAAGAGTACGCATATTTTCAAGCTCTGAAAGAATGTTCTGCTGATCCATGAATTGTGACAACTGGTTAGCAGTGAAAAACTCTCGTATAGATGCTTGATAAGGGCGAGGGTTTACAAGTGCTGCAGGAAGTGTAATTTCACTTTCAACTGTCGACATTCTGTCTTGTATATTTCTTTTCATACGACTCATACCTACACGCATACGCGACTGTAGTAGCTCACCAACAAAACGAACTCGCCTAAAACCAAGATGGTCAATATCATCAGGTCTTGCGTCTGGAGTAACGTTTAGTCTAGCTATTTCTGACACAACACGAACAAGGTCGTCTATGTTTAGAGACCTATCAGTTAGGTCTTTTGGTTCTGTAGAAAGACCAAAACGTTGGTTAAGTCGGTATCTACCAACACGGTTTAAGTCATATCTGTCTGATGCAAAAAGAGACTTAACATATTCTTTTGCATTTTCAGGTGTAGCCAAATCACCGTCGCGCATACGTCGGTGCACTTCTACAAAAGCGTCTTCTTCTGTAGTTGTAGTGTCATGCGCAAGAGTAGCTTTAATAGCTTCAGTTGCTACATCATTGTCTTTGAATTTTTTAAGTATTTCCTCTCCTACACCAGCTCCAAATATAGTAAATAAGTTTGTTACTGGGAATTTCTTTTTTCTATCAATTTTAACGTAAATAGCTCCGTCAACATCGGACTCTAGCTCTATCCACACTCCACGCGCTGGAATTATTTTAGCTCCGAACCAAGTTCTACCTTTAATTAAATCTGATACAAAGAAAGCACCAAATGAACGCGCAAGCTGCGGTACGATAACACGTTCAACACCCGAAACTATAAAACTTCCGTGCGCTGTCATTATAGGTAGATCTGCAAGGAAAATATCCTGAACTTTTTCTACACCTAGAGTCTTGTTAATAAGACGTACAGAAACTTTAAGAGGAGCTTCATATGTACGTATGTTTTCTCGAGCGTATTCTTCGTCATGTTTAGGAGCCCCAAGCTCAAAACCATCGAAGCGAAGCTCGAATTTTTTACCTGAATAATCAGATATTGGAGAAAACTCTTTTAAGAGTTCAGAAAGGCCTTTTTTAATTAACCAATCAAACGAATTTCGTTGGTGCGCAACCAAGTCTGGAAACGCAACTTTCGGGGTTCTAAATGCACCAAATGTTTTTTGTGTGATTTCTTTTTTGTGCATGTCTGTAATATTTCAAACGGTCTAAAAAAGCGCGTGCCTTGTAACAACGACAGCGACGCACACGCGCTTTATTTTGTAGACGCTAATAATTCAAATGTCTGCCCAGAGCGCCCCCATCACTCAATCCTGCTACTGGTACTTGCACTGTACCAGCAGACGTGTATAAGTGCAAGAGTATTATCCACAGAAAGTCAATAACCTTACCAAACACTATGTGTACAACGTAAATATACTTAAATTAAGGTTCTTTTTGTGGAAGTTTGTAAATATATAGTATTGATACGATAGAGATTGCCATTACTATCAAAACAACGGACTGATACCACACTGGTAAAGTACCAGCATACGCAAAGAAAAAACCAAAGGGAGCTACTCCGATAGCTGTTGCAAGAACATAATCACGAAAAGATATTGTGCTTACTAAGCCGAGAGCATAACTAAGCATATCCACAGATACAACCATACGCCATAAAACAACAAACCAAAATAAATTATGTTTTGGTATACGTCTTTCAAGTGCTTCTATGTGTTTTAATCCAACAATTTTTCTTACTACACTACTACCAAAATTACGAGCCACACAAAAAGCAATTGCAGCACCAATAATCCAACCAGTAATACTCATAAGTGCCGTAGGGATAGCGCCCCACACACTAACACCAACAGGTATCAGAAACACTATGTCTAACGGAATTATAAACACAACAAACAACGCAGTTAACACAACAAAACCAATCGGTGCGTATATACCAGCCCCATGAATAACTTCGTTTATTATATATTCATATTTATTAGCTACAAATGAAGCAAACACAAAAGCCACAACAAATACCAAAAGCATTAACAAAGTTTTTTTATATTCACCAATCATAGATTACTTCTAGTGTATCAAGTATCTAAATACAAAAGTAGTTATAGTTAACCACATACGACTGAAATATCAGAAAGTACAATTCTGATTTAGTGGTTTTTATATAAATTAATAGGCGCACGTACAACTAAGTACTATGCGCCTATTTATAAATCATACTATCAACTAATCTTTTGAATTGTTGATGTCCAAAAATGAACGCAATTCCTCTTCCGAGGTGCCAATGTCGGCAAGTTTGAAGACACCGACAGAGGTCATAAAAGTGATCACTCGAATTGTATCTTTTTTATTTTCACAACCTCCTCGAAGCCTTAAAAGAGCTTCTTTAGCCATATTTTTGTAATATAGCACAAAAATCTCCTGGAGTTCTTGCTCCGAAGTGCCAATATCGGAAAGTTCAAGACTACCATTGTAGACCATGAGCCTAATGAGGCTCATGTCGGTTACTCCAACCCCCCTTCGCAGATTAGAGAGAGCCTTTATTGCCGTTCTTCTATGGTACTTTTTCAAGAGCTCTCCAAGCTCTTTCTCCGAAGTACCGATTGAATTGAGCCCAATCAGCATTGCAACTCTTTTGATCTCACCGATACGGACGTCCGTATCGTCTTCGTCTTCGTCTCTGGCACATTTCAGATCGCGTGCGGCCCTTTCCGCGAGGTGTTGTTCTCTAAACATCCGAAACATCACTTATCTCCTTTTCTTCATTTCTGAATCACACTGATTCAGATCTACAAACAGTTATAACACTATATATACTTCACTCAAAGTCTTTATACATATTAAAAACAACAATCAATGAGAATACTATACTAAAAAGAACCATAGCAAAACACGTTTGCTATGGTTCTATATTTTCAGATTTTACTTACACGAGTATGAGCAATTCCTGCCCATACATCGTGTTCACAATCGCCCGAGCGACCCCCCGCTCATCAACAAAAACACGAAGGTGCTTTCGCACCTTCGTAACAGACCACCCCTCAGGAGGTGTGAACACCCCCTCGCCGGCAACCTGCTCGGACGTTCTTCTGCCGGTTCTAAATGAAATAACCTTTTTAATAACTAAACCCTTCATTATAGCACTCCTTTTTTTTCTGAATCACACTGATTCAGATCTATATAGTAGAGTAGCACAAACTATACACATGTCAATGTTAATTTATATACGTACCACAAGCACTATATATTTGTTTAATCACATAAAATATAAAGACCCCAAGCGCAACATGCGTACTTGGAGTCTTGTGTTGTTACACATAGTTAATTAGCAAACCACAAAAATTGTATGAAGAACACAACCTGTCCAGCAGACGTCACCAAAAACATAGTTATTATTTCGTTGAAAGAATACCAGATATAGTCTTTTTTTGTTTTCGGATACAATCTTTTGAAATAAAATCGGGCTGCACGATAAACCAAGTGAATCTGAACCATTACAACACATAAATTCACCATAATGTAAGCTGCGCTTATCGTTTTCGCCCAAACTAGGGAATCGAAACGAAAAGCTTCCACACCAACAAACATGAAAAGCACGAGTGTTGATATAAGTATTAATTTCTTCAACGTAATTAAGTATAAGTTAATAATAAAGACACATAGATATTACATCTTCTCCACACACTCTATTAAGTACGCACCACCAAATATCTAGGTGCACTAAACATGTGCCTGAGTTCAAGAAGTAACTGCAACACTTAATATATAATTTAGGTATATGACAAAATCACAGACCAACAAATTGTTGGGGTTGAGAGTTTAATCTACTCTCGTCCAAGAAAGCAACTTAGTGGTTTGACCCCTTCTATCAGATAAATAGTGTTGCGTTAGATTCTTGAATGTAGCAAGATAAAGATATGTTTCGGTTTACGTACATTTGGGTATCAGTGTTAGCGCTGATAATAATTATCCCAATCATAGTATTCTTCTCACTAACACCAAACAGCTCTGTACATAAATTAAAAACAACTCAATCTAATACTAAAGTACATAAAATAACATTTACATGGGTGCCTTTGTCTAAAGCACAACACTCTGCGTACTCTACTAATTCTTTTGGAGTTTACTTTACTAAATCTAATGGAAGCGTAACAAGACTAGCAAGTACATCTATAGGTTTTGAGATCTCATCTTACGATAGCGCTACTTCTACTGTATTTACATCATACTCACGAAATAACAAATACGTGTACTACGGTGGCTATATAATCCCTAATGCAGACCCAGAGTCATTCACTGTTCTTAGTGGCGATTATGTCAAAGACGCTAATCATGTGTATTACGGTACCTCTATCATTATAGGTGCAGACCTAGCGTCATTCACTGTTCTT
>CAYYQT010000012.1:0-1643 GCA_964473795.1 uncultured Candidatus Saccharibacteria bacterium
TTGATGTCTTTAGTATATACCTGTTTAGTTTGTTGTGTTGTGTGGTTGGGGATAACTTAGCAACACGTCAAATAATTACCTTTTAGTTTTATATAATGGATTGTTTCAACTTATGTAATACAGACGTACGTTTTGGCGGTGTGCTAACATAACACAATGACAATATTACACAGCATTATACTTGGAATTATCGAGGGTATAACAGAGTTTCTACCGATATCCTCTACAGGACATATGATACTTGCATCATATGTCCTCGGGATAACACAGAATGGATTTACTAAAACTTTTGAAATAGCGATACAATTAGGAGCAATACTTGCTGTATTTGTTCTTTATTGGCGCTCGTTTTTGAATTTTGAATTATTAAAAAAACTTTTTGCGGCATTTGTTCCAACAGCTGTCATAGGGCTTATTTTTTATCATATTCTCAAAACATATTTACTTGGAAATGATTTTATAGTAATAGTGTCTCTTTTTGTTGGTGGAATTATATTTATACTTTTTGAACACTGGTATGGAAAGAAAGAAGACATTGCAGATGAGACGGCACCTATCACGTACAAACAAGCTATAGCTATTGGTTTTTTCCAAGCGATAGCTATTATTCCAGGAGTGTCCAGAAGTGGTGCGACAATTCTAGGTGGTATGTCACTTGGTATAGCTCGAACAACTATAGTAGAATTCTCATTTTTACTTGCTGTACCAACAATGGCAGCAGCAACTGGGCTAGATTTACTTAAAACAGGCGTAGTGTTTACTCCTTATGAATGGCTCACACTATCTATAGGATTTATAGTTGCTTTTGCGGTTGCGATGCCAATAGTAAAATGGTTCTTGTCATACGTACACAAACACTCGTTTACAACGTTTGGTATTTATAGAATAGCTATATCGTTGATATTTGCTGCATTTATACTGTTGTCGTAAGTTAAACAATACACAGTTAAGTACTTTTTGTTGTATGTTTACAATAACAAAAAGTTGACGTGCGCTGTATTTTGTATTACAAACATATGCAGACATTGTTTTTTAGGGGCAAAAGAATGAAAAAAGAAAGCATTGAAAATATTTCACAAGAAAACATGGCAACACTTGTCATGTTTTCACAAAAAATTAAACCAGACGTTTACGAAGCGTTTGAATTTCTTGAGCTCCTTGACTCAAGAAATTCAAAGGTTATCGACGGAGTGTCTATGATCTTGGGGAAAAAGTCCTCAAGGTTCATAAGAGAAAAACTGGTTAAACCAGTTTTGTCTCATCCAATTCCGTCAAAAAGAAAGGTGGCATGGAGGATTTGCTTAGAACATTTCTCCGAATACATGCTGAAAGACAAAATAATGGTTGCGTTAACTTCAATACAACCATTATTGCGACACAACGACGCCGCCCAATTCGTTAAACGGTTTGGGAGTGGAGTTGATGCCCACACAATTATAGGGCTTTTAGTTTCAAACAAGGGACACGCCAAACACGAGGCTGACACCCTCATGAAAGCCGCATGCTCCAAAAAGATTGATTGCAAAACCATTTGCAATCTTTCAAAAAGTAAAATTTGGAGTATTCAAAGCGCCGCTACAACCCTTTTGGGATATTGTAGCGAGAAATAAACTACAATAATTAAAACAATGCCGTATGACTTA
>CAYYQT010000012.1:1743-4747 GCA_964473795.1 uncultured Candidatus Saccharibacteria bacterium
GAAGCTAATTTTAGTTACCGCGCGCTCTGCGGAAGTCTTGGCTCAAGCAATCAGAAGATTGTAGATTGTGCCAGAAGACTTCTGCTAAAGGTATTTTATGGAAAAGTAAGTACCGAAATGGTTATATCACTCCTAAACGCAGAATTAAAACGCGTTCACGACAGTGTATATTTAGCACTGAACGCAATTCCTGCTTACTCTATAGATTATAGAGTGTTAATTCGCTTACACGGAGCGAGAAATGATGAAATAAGACATCTGGCAGCAAGGTTGCTCGAAGATGTGAAAGAACATAGGATACGCTACGTCGAGCTGTATCCGCTCACAAAACACAAGAGCTCGCGCGTATCAGTATGTGCAACCACGTTGATTAAAAAAGTACGTAAAAATAAGTTGTCGTTTAGTGAGTTGGAAATACTCGCCAAATTCGACAATAAAAATATACAAGAAAACGCAGTTTTGTCTCTATTGAGATACTACGGAGCTCAATTAAGACATAGACAAGTTGTCGCGTTTTCAAAGTCCGAGAACCTTGAAGTGCGGACACTTGCCGTTTCCTTGTTGAGGATGCATCCGTCAATACAGCAAAGCCAGGCTGTCGCACAGAAAATAATCAATATGTTTTGAAAAAAGCCGGGAACATCGTTCCCGGCTTTTTTCAATTTAATTAAAAACTATTTTAATCTATTTTTTAGAGGAAGACATTAGTCTGTTTTGTGTTTCTATTACATTTATTAGTTTATCTAACTTTGTGTTAAGTATTGTAAACTGTCTTTTTAGATTGTCATTATCTCCTGACTCTTCACTTCTAAAACTTGGACGAGACTTGTTACCAGACTCACGAGACGAACTGTACGTTCGCGATACGTCTTCTTTCCCTTTGAAACAGTTACTACAATAAACAGGTTTTTTACCATTTGGACGAAAAGGTACTTCACATGTTTTATGACACTCATTGCAAACAGCTTCATATTTTTCATTTGACCGTTCGTTAGAACCACCTTTAGAGAAAAAACCTTTCTTTGCAGCAAAGCTTGCTCGTGTACCAAACGTCTTTTTACTAAACCCTTTTGTTTTTTTGAAATTTTTCATAATATGTTATTTTTTTTCACAATAACATATTTTTAAGATATAGCAACCTTTTATATAAAAATGATTATATACTGTTTAATCTTTCTGTAATTCGTTCTTTTATTCTTGTTGTTGAATAATCATGATTTCTTTTGTGATAGTAGATACCGTCAGCAAACTCTTGGGCTGTTGCGTGTTTACCCTCCCAGTCACTACCAAGTATGCGCAAGTGTGGTTCTAAACTTTTTATAATTTCGTACAAATCTTCTTCTGTTTCGTATTCAAACACTTCATCAATATACTTAATCCCGTCTAAAATAATTCTACGCTCATCTATTGAAAGTATTGGAGTTTGTTTCTTTTTTCCTCTATATGAAGCGTCCGTTACAGACGGGTCTATTTGTAGTCCAACTACAAGTTTGTGGCAATGTCCTTTTGCATCCTTCAACATAAGCATATGACCAGCATGCAGAAGATCGAAAGAACTACATACAAGACCAGTTATTTTTTCATTTTTCATAATACGATTTTATAACATGTCTTCTGTTAGAACGAACGTATTTCCACGTTCTATTTCACCAGAAAGCATTTTTTTTGAAACTATATTTTCTACCGTATCTTGCAGTACACGTCGCAACGGCCTAGCGCCATACTCACTACTAAAACCCATTGATAGTATTTTCTGTAATGCTTGGTCTTCTATTGTTACAGATACACCTTTTTCTTTTAATCTTTTATTTAATTTTTCAAGCATTAACATTGCTATTTGTTTTTCTTGATTTTCTGTAATTGGCTTAAACATTACAATCGCGTCAAAACGGTTCAAAAACTCAGGTCTGAAAATGCCACGCTTTTGCAGATTATCTAATACTAGACTTTTTTCTATTACACCCTGTCCTTTAGATTCTGACTCTCTAATTATCTCTGCTCCAGCGTTTGACGTTGCAATTATTATTGAATTTGTAAAATCAGCCGTCTTCCCAGTAGAGTCTGTTAGTCGTCCATCGTCTAAAACCTGTAAGAATAGATCTAAAATCTTTGGGTGAGCTTTTTCTATCTCATCTAACAAAATAAGCGAAAAAGGATTATCTATTATTTGTGTTGTTAACAGCCCGCCCACGTTACCATACCCTATTAATCTGTTTATAGATGATTCGTTTTGATACTCGGACATGTCAAAACGAATCATTTTATCTTCTGAACCAAAATATATTTCTGAAAGTGCTTTGGCTGTTTCTGTCTTTCCAACACCCGTTGGTCCTATGAACAAGAAACCACCTATTGGTTTTTTATCAGATGATATTCCAGACCTTGCTCGACGCATCGCGTTTGCAATTGCTGTTATTGCATCGTCTTGTCCTATAACTTGTTTGTGTAGGTCTTCTTCAAGAGAAAGTAGTTTTTGTCGTTCGTCTGCCGTAGACACGCCAACAGGCACTCCTGTTCTACTTTCTAAAACAGCTTCAACATCTGTAATTTCAACTACACTAGAGTGTCTTTTTGCTGTTGTGTATACAGCTGACTCTTGTAATAAATCTATTGCTTTCTCTGGAAACGGTACATTTTTAATATATCTATCTGAAAGCTCAACAACACCACGTATCGCCTGAAACAGTACCCAAACACCATTATAAGCTTCAATATGCGGAACTATATCTCTAAGTATTTTATAAACATTTTCTTTTGACGGTTCCTCAATACTTATCTTCTCTAGTGCTTGCGACAATCCAGAGTCATTTGCAATTGTTTTGTGATAATCAGAAGGCGTTGTAGTGCCAACAACCTGTACGTTAGCTGACATTAAAAATGGAAGCAAAATCTCTGATGCGTCTATTACGCCAGCAGCTTGGGACGAGTCAAATAAAGTATGTATGTTTTCTATAAATAAAATTACGTTTCCAGCACGTACGGCATCTAACAAAACAAGCCTAAA
>CAYYQT010000012.1:4847-20591 GCA_964473795.1 uncultured Candidatus Saccharibacteria bacterium
ACTCCAAAAATGAGCAATACTTTCTTTCTGTTTATAGTTTTGTTCTTGCCAATCTAAAACCAATGCAACGTCTTCTGTTTCTATACGTAAATCAAATATAAGTTTTTTCAAAAATTCAGAACGTGTGCTCAAACTCAAAAACAAATCACGCCATGTCAAAAAAGTTACCACCTCCTGTTTAGTTTTTTTATCTGCTAAACAATCAGTTAGAAACTGTACTAACTCTATGTTTGTTGCGGTACTTGGATGTGCGTGTAAATAAGCACTAAGGAGTTTTTCAAATTCATGTTTTGAAATACCAATTCTAGAAATAACAAAAGAAAAACCTTTTATATTTAGCATTGGTAATAAAATATTCGATATATCACCAGATGAAAAAGATGTTGCTACTGTCATAGCTTGATAATCTAGAAAATCAGCTAAGTTCTCGTCATTTTTTGGTGGTGGCGGAACCATATCCAAATACGTTTCAAAGAAAATCGTATATACCCACAAAACATACGTTGCAAAAGAAACCGTAATTAACGCATGCCACACATACGCCACCCCATAACCAGTAACCCACAGAACAAACAATACTAACGTACCAATGACACCGGTAATAATTAGTGGTTTAAGTATTTTCTTAGGTAAGATTTTACCTATCAAAACTGCGCGATACACATGTGTTGTTTTTGGATTAAAGTACACCATGACGGAAAAAGGACATTATGTCTGGTAGCTGTATAAATACGTGAGGAAATGAGAAAGAAATAACTGGCTCGTTATAAAACGCAAAGAAAAATATAAAAGGTAATGAAAACCAAAGAACAAAGGTAACAGCCCCAAACAGTCCTATTATAGATTCAACCAAAAGCCCTAAAAGAATAGTTAACGAACGAATTAAAGAACCAACTAGCCGCGACATTGTGTTTACTACAACCATACTGAAATACTTACCGATATCTACACCGCCTTCATATACTTCAAAGTCTCGATGCCAATACGCAAACAACGTACGGAAATGTAATCGCATTGAAAAATAATTTATATTTGCAACTAAAAAATCTCCAGTTATTTTAACTATGTTTTTTGGAGCAACAACAAAATACCAAAACAAAAAGTCTAATAGCAAATTACCACTTTGCATAGGTACTCTCACACGTTCTGACTGTGTATATGTAGCTGACTGAAAAGAGTTGTTCATGTTGCGTGTAACTATTTATAGTATAACCCGAACACACACGTAGAATAGGTGTTAGTTTTCTCTATGTTGGTATGAATGCATTTTTGTACTACTCGTTACTTTGTACTTTTTTTGTTGACACATAATTAACAGAAAAAATATCTTTTTTGAAATCTATTGTTACAGAATTATGCTCTGTCAATTTTCCAGATATAATTTCTTCTGCTAATAAGTCTAGAACATATGTCTGTATTACACGTTTCAATGGACGTACGCCATATACAGGATCAAAACCTTTTTTGATTAGCTGTTTCTTTGCAGCTTCGCTAACTGATACTGTTATGTCTTTTTCTTCTTTTATCAACGCAAATACATTTGCAAGCTGAACATCTATAATTTGCGTTAGCATTTTTTCATCTATTGCATCGAACAACACAATGTCATCAATTCTATTCAAAAACTCAGGTCTGAATGTTTTTTGTACTACCTCCATTACCTTTTCTTTTCTTTCCTTGATGTCTTTTATATCTAACATAAACTCACCTCCAAGATTTGAAGTCAATATGATGATTGCGTTACTAAAATCCACCGTATGACCCTGACTATCTGTAATTCTGCCGTCATCTAATACTTGTAAAAGTATATTAAAGAAATCATGATGTGCTTTTTCAACCTCATCAAAAAGAATGACAGCATACGGCCTACGACGAACAGGCTCTGTTAACTGCCCTCCTTCTTCATACCCAACATATCCTGGTGGTGCACCAACCAAACGACTTATTGCAAACCGTTCCATATACTCACTCATATCAATCCTTATCATTGCCTTTTCATCGTCGAACATAGACACAGCAAGAGCCTTTGCTAATTCTGTTTTACCAACACCAGTAGGACCTAGAAAAAGAAATGAACCTATAGGTCTATTACCAGCTTTTAATCCAGCACGTGAACGACGAATTGCGCGAGCAACGCTTGTTACGGCCTCGTCTTGTCCAACCACACGTTTATGAATCTCATCCTCCAAATGCAAAAGTCTATCTGCCTCGGCTTCTAACAGTCTATTAACAGGCACACCAGTCCACCTAGCAACAACCTGCGCAATGTCTTCTTCCGTTACTTCCTCTTTAATCAGACGTTCATCGCTTGGTATTGATTCTAGTTTTTTTCTTGCTTCAGCAGAACTACCTTCGAGGTTTGGAATTTGTTCGTATTTTATTTTTGCAGCAACCTCGTACTCACCAACTCTTTCGGCGCGTTCTTCTTCTATTTTTAAATCATCAATTTGTTTTGCAAAATCCCTAAGTGACTGAACAATCTCGCGCTCTTGTTCCCAGCGTGACTTCTGTGCGTTAAACTCTTCTTTTATTGAAGCGAGCCTTTGCTCTATATCTTTTTTTCGCTCTTTGCTTTTAGTATCTTTTTCATGCTTGAGTGCCTGTAGTTCAATCTCGAACTGTGTTATCTGTCGTTTTTTCCTATCTAAATCTGCAGGCATACTTTCCATCTGCATTTTAATCATTGACGTTGCTTCATCTATAAGGTCAATTGCTTTGTCTGGAGATTTTCGACTGCTTATATACCTATTAGACAAACGCACCGCAGCAACAAGAGCAGGGTCAGTTATTTCAACACTATGGTGAATCTCATATTTTTCTTTTAACCCACGAAGTATCGCAAGAGTTGCCTCTGCGTTAGGTTCGTCGACATAAACAGGCTGGAAACGTCTTTCAAGTGCTGCATCTTTTTCTACATGTTGCCTGTACTCATTTAGAGTAGTTGCACCTACTAGTTTTAGCTTACCCCGTGCAAGTAATGGTTTAAGCATGTTCCCAGCGTCAACAGAACCCTCTCCTCCACCAGCACCAACGAGAGTATGCAGCTCGTCAACAAATAAAATTATTTTACCGTTTTCTTTTTCGACTGCTTTCAAAACCTCCTTCAAACGCTCTTCAAACTCTCCGCGAAATTTTGCCCCAGCAAGTAGCGAACCTATTTCCAAACCAAGTAAACGCTTGCCTTTCAAAGACTCTGGTACATCACCAGCAACGATGCGCTGTGCAAGACCTTCAACTATCGCAGTCTTACCAACACCAGGCTCACCCAACAACACAGGATTGTTTTTTGTACGACGTGACAATACCTGCATAACACGACGTATTTCTTCATCTCTACCAATAACAGGGTCTAGTTTTCCCTCTTGCGCGAGCTCTGTATAATCCTCTCCATATTTTTCAAGCACATTTTTCTTAGATTCTGGATTCTGATCTGTAACATTCATAGGTCCACGAAGTTCTTTAATTTTGCTTGTAATATGTGACGGTAGAAGATTATATTTTGTAAGAATACTAGTTGCAATACCATCGTCAGAACCAAGTGCAAGCAATATATGCTCTACACTTACGTACTGGTCATTCATTGTTGCTGCTTCTTTTTCTGCACGTCTAAAAATACTCGCAACTGCAGGAGTTAACTGAGGATTTGTTGACGTTGCAAGTTTCGGAAGTTTTTGTAATTCACTATCTATATCACGAAGTAAATCATCACTACTTATATTAAGAGCTGTAAGTAACGGTGTGATTATAGTATCTGATGTTGTAATCAAGGATTTCAAAACGTGTAGCTGGTCTACATTCTGATGCTTATATTCGTACGCCTCTTGAATTGCTTCTTCAAGAATATGTCGCGATTTTTCTGTAAGCTTGTCTAAGTTCATTATACTTATAGAATACTTTCCACACACCCAAATGCAAGTACCCAAACTGTAAAACACGCACTCAAAATATACAAAAATTATTTAACAACCCGTTTAACTAAACTTTGATTTTATGTTTTTTTAATCACTCATTTTTAAACCATCACAAAACGCCAAGTATAAAATATTTAAAAACTACAGATTTCCTTGATATTGACTGAGACTCTTGGCTAAAATCCGAACTTTTTTCAAAGAAAATCCGAATTAGAAAATATGCTGGGAGACTAGGACTCGAACCTAGATTAACGAGACCAAAACCCGTCGTCCTACCATTAGACGATCCCCCAATAAATGAAACAATACCATGAATTTATTTATTGGGAATACATACCAAATAAATAAACGTGTTTATGTACATTCTACACACTATTATATGCCATTTATACTATAGTTTTTGTGTATTTCTGCATCATACATAACGCTTGTTATACTTCCGTTTTTTAAGTGTCCAAGCACAGCATACAGCGCAAACACATATACAGAACCCTTAAAATCATATTTTGAGTAATACTTGATTGCGTTGATTACTCCTCTGTGCGACACGACAACTATTGATTGTGCTTCTAGTTTTGTAAGATATTCAAAAGCTTGTTGTGTACGTTTGCGAAACTCGTAAACATTTTCTCCATCTAAATAGTGCCAATTTTTGTCTGCGGCATGTATAAACATCAACACAGAGCTAACAGCAGAAACAAAACCAAAATGATGTTTACCAACCACACTACTTGGGCGTCTAAGCTCTCTAAACAATTTGTTTGTGATTTGGTCGGTACCTGTAGCACTGACTATATAACCAGCTGTTTCTTTTGCACGTTGTGCATCACTCGTGATTACAATATCTATATGTAGCTTTGATAGTTTTTGTGCAGTGTCTTGTGCTTGTTTACAACCAAGTTTTGTGAGAGCAACAGAAAACTCTTGGTGAGTTTTCTTATAATTTCCAATTGTTTCTCCATGACGTACTAAGTAAAAAGTTTTTTTTGACATACACTCACTCACTATCCATAAGCTCAAGCACGGCAAGCTCTAACGGAAGAGATGGAACAGGAGTAAAGCGCATTTTGTCTGAAGCATTTAAGAAAGCAAGTAATGTAGACTTTGTTATCCCAGGTTTATTATCACTTTTAGCATATTGTACTAACTCTTTATATTCATCAGCGCCACTCTCTTCTTCTAATGTAGAACGTAACTCAGGCGCATATCTTAGAAGAAGTGTTGTACGTAAAGATTCCGTAAGTAGTGTTAGAAACAAAGTCATGTCTGCGCCACTTTTATATGTTTTTTCTATTACACTTAGTGCGTCTTCACGCGAACCTGTGGCAAGCGATTTCACCAGTTCGTGTATAAGAGCGCGTTTTGGAGCGCCAGTTGCCGACTCAACCGCATCTAAAGAAAGCTTTTTGTCCACAGCAGTTGTTAGGACACGTTGCAACACTGAAAGAGCGTCTCTATAAGAACCGTCTGCAAGCATAGCAACTAAATCTGCAGCGTCTTTTTGTATTGTGTACCCTTCTTTTTTTGCTATTGACGTAACTACGTTTGAAAGTGCTGCTCGTTGTGGTTTTTTGAATTCAAAAATCTGACAACGCGACTGCACCGTATCTGGTACTTTTTCTATTTCAGTAGTAGCAAGCACAAACAACACGTGAGATGGCGGCTCTTCGAGTGTTTTAAGAAAAGCATTCCATGCAGCTTTTGAAAGCATATGAACTTCATCAAGTATATAAACTTTGTATGGAGACACAAAAGGAAGTGTATAGACACCATCTGCAAGTGCTCGTATATCGTCTACGCTATTGTTACTTGCCGCATCTATTTCATACAGGTCTTTTTCATCACAACCTATTTCTCTAGCAAAAATACGCGCTACGCTTGTTTTACCAAGACCGCGAGAACCAGAAAACAAATAAGCATGCCCTATTTTATTTTCTTGTATTTGTTTTGAAAGAGGTTCTGTTACTTGTAACTGACCTTCTACATCTGCAAAAGTTTTAGGTCTGTGCGTTCTGTATAATGTTTGGTGTGCCATTGTGTTTAGTATTATACCAGCATACAAGCTTAATCGGTAAGTAGAGTATTTTCGTTTGCTTTTGCTATTTCCGACAACTGTTTTGCGTTTTCTGCCTCCATTAATTTTGACCGAAACTCAGCAGCCCCGTCAAAACCAGACACAAAAGCTTTTATGTGTTTTTTCAAAATATGAAAATGTTTATGAGGTGTTATTTCTTCAAACGAATATGCTAGCGAAATAAGCGCTGCCAGTTTTTCGTTTTGTGAAATATCCTTACTAGACTTTCCTGCAAATACCCATGGATTTCCAAAAATTGCACGGCCAAGCATTACACCATCAACACCAGTATCACTAGCTTTTTGTATTGCGTCTTGCAAGTCAACCACATCACCATTTCCTATAATCAAAGTTTTAGAATTCATGTTGTTGCGAATATCAACAATGCGACCCATCATTTCCCAGTGCGCAGGAACATCAGACATCTCTTTACGAGTTCGCAAGTGCACCGTGAGAGCCGCTGGTTCTGCAGACAGCAACTCTGGTATCAAGTCATCAATTGATTCTTTAGAGTAACCAATTCTAGTTTTTACAGACACTGGTATAACATGTCCAGACCGAGCAACTCCATCTTTTGCTGATTTAATAATTTCTACAGCAAGCTTTGTGTCTTTCATTAAAGCTGCGCCAGCACCCTGTTTTTCAACAGAACGGTCAGGACATCCCATATTTATATCTACACCATCAAAACCAAGATTGGCTACTAACTCAGAAGCATAAACAATCATATCTGGCTTGCTGCTAAAAATCTGTGCAACCACAGGACGTTCAATTTCAGAAAACAACAAATCTCGCATGAGCGGATTTTCATTATCCTTAATTTTTGCAATTTCACGCGTATGATATAAACCATCAGCTGCCACAAACTCTGTCCAAACTACATCAGGCTTTCCAACTTGTGCCATCAGCTTTCTGTACGCAACGTCTGTAACGTCCTTCATTGGAGCAGATGCAAAAAACGGTTTATTAAGAGTGTTCCAAAACGATGTCATCAAAAAAACATTAGCACTGTATTTACTCTCATACAAACAGCACAAGTCCTAGTTACTTTTAATGAAAATTATTTTTTGCCAGCAACAGGCATGAAATAAACCTTTCCAGCAAAGCGCAAATCTGCATACAATAATGAACCATTATCAATTGAAATTTTGTTTTTAGTAGCTTTAAGTAGGTAGTATGATTTTTGTTCAGTACCTATCACATAAGTAACGCGTGTTTTGTCTTTCAAAAATAAATCCACTTCATCACCTCTTATGACTATTGACTGGACTGGTGAACCAAAAGTACCAATCTCTCGTGCAAAATCAAACACTCCAGACAGTTTGTTGATTTGTATGACAGTACTCATAAACGGTGACGATGTGCTTGTTATTGCAGCATATACATGAAAAGGAACTAACGGCGTACTTGTAGATAGTGTTTCCTCAGAACTTGATGCGTTTAGTACGTACAAATCTGGAGTGTAAATAAACCCTGTGCTATCAAACAAATAACACCCTCTAGCTTTTGTAACATCCAAATCGATTGAATCTTTAGATGTACTACTCGCAGCTGTACCGCACCATCTAGCAAG
This sequence comes from uncultured Candidatus Saccharibacteria bacterium, assembly GCA_964473795.1. Lineage (GTDB taxonomy): Bacteria > Patescibacteriota > Minisyncoccia > Phycocordibacterales > Phycocordibacteraceae > C7867-001. The sequence continues at coordinate 12,406 of CAYYQT010000012.1, forward strand.
TGGTGTACGCATGTTTGGTGTAACTGATATCGATTCAAAACCAGTACGCGCAATAGATACAGCTGCAACATTTGGACGCAAATCTAATACTGTTTTCCTAACCTTTTCCTTGTCTAAAAAGAAAATCGAATTGTTTGGTACAAACAAAAAGTTAGACCCAGATATCGCACTTTTAATTTGCGGTATTAATGACGTATCATTCGTTGTTATCTGTATATTAGATACTCGAACACTTTTATTCCACAAACCAACAAACAAAAGTCCAACTATAAAAAATACAAAAATAACTAAAATACCAAAAATACGTATTTGTGTTTTTTTGCGACGCTCAGCCAAACGAACTTTAGATTCAGATGGTTTTGATGAACGCAGCTTTTGAACTGCAACAGTATGTTTAGTTTTTTCCATGCTCTATTACTTCCTTGCCCATATAAGGAATTAGAGCTTTTGGAACACGTATTGTTCCGTCTGCTTGCTGATAGTTTTCAACAATAGACACAAGTATCCTAGGTGTTGGAATTGCTGTTGAGTTAAGTGAGTGTGCAAATTTCATATCTCCATTCCCGTCTCTATAACGAATGTTTAACCTACGTGTTTGGAAATCATGGAAATATGACGCTGAACTAATTTCACGAAATGTTTTTTCTGCAGGAACCCAAAGCTCAATGTCATATTTCTTAACCTGTCCAAGACCAAGGTCGCCACCACAATTAACAACCGTATGATATGGAATATCTAGTAGCTCTATAAACTCTTCTGTATTTCTATTTATCCATTCGTGAATACGCACAGACTCTCCATGTTCTGCTTTACACAAAACAACTTGTTCCCATTTGAAAAACTCATGAACACGTATCAAACCACGGACATCCTTACCGTGCGCGCCTGCCTCTCGTCTGAAACTTGTGGAAAATGACAGGAATTGTACTGGCAATTTTGATATGTCTATTGTTTCGTCCATGTAGTAACCCATTGTTGCAACTTCAGCAGTACCAGCCAAGAAATCGCCGTCTTGTGTTTTGTATAAATCGTCTTCTCCTTGCGGCAAATATCCAGTACCAAGAAAAGTCTCACGTCGCACAAGTGATGGAACAAACATTGGAGAAAAACCTTTTTCTGTAAAATGCTTTAACGCAAGCTGCCAAACCGCGTTAGCAAGCATGACTCCGTCATTTTTCAAAAAGTAACCACGAAAACCCGCAACCTTTGCTCCGCGTTCTAGGTCAACCATACCTAACTTTGTCATCAACTCAACATGGTCTTTTGGAGCAAAATCAAACTCTGTTGGCTCACCCCACGTTTTGACCTCTTTATTATCAGAATCATCTTCACCGTTCGGAACAGATATATCTGGAATGTTTGGAACTTGCAGCATTAGTGCTTGCCACTTTTCCATAATTTTTTTATATTTTTCTTCAACACTAACCATTCCATCTTTTAAGTGACGCATCCCTTCTATGTACTTTTCTCTTTCGTCACCCTTTGCTAGTGCTATTGTATTACTCATACGCTTTTGTTCAGCTCGTCTTTCGTCAAGCGACTGGCGTGTAGTACGGCGTTCTTCATCAAGAGTAATAAGACGGTCAATATCAACCTTAATATGTTTTTTTAAGGCTCCGGCTTTAACAAGATCTGGGTTCTCTCGAATAAATTTAATATCAAGCATATGTAATGATATATGCAGCATAATATGCAAAACTACAAACTACAACTAGGCGACAGTGAATACCCGCAATCATTAAAGGAAATACCGCAACCACCAAAAGAATTATGGTTGCGAGGAACAATGCCAAAAATAGAAACAAAGTACCTTACTGTTGTTGGTTCTAGAGACATAACTAGGTACGGAAAAGAAGCAACAGCAAAACTTATACAAGGACTTTCTGGTTATCCTATATCTATTATTTCAGGACTTGCGCTTGGTACAGATGCAGCAGCACATAGAGCCGCACTTAATGCAGGACTACACACAATAGCAATACCTGGCTCTGGACTTGCGAAAGATATAATAGGACCGCGGACAAATGCTCCGCTTTCTGAAGAAATACTTGAAAGCGGTGGGGCATTACTTTCTGAGCACGAACCAAACTACAAAGCACATCCGCACGACTTCCCTTCAAGGAACAGAATAATGGTCGGTATGTCTGATGCTGTTCTTATAATAGAAGCTGGTGAACGCTCAGGCACACTCATAACAGCAAGACTTACGAGTGAATATAATCGCGAATTACTTTGCGTACCACACAGAATAGGAGACGAACACGGTTTTGGAGCAAATCTTTTCTTGCGTTTGGGAGCAACGTTAACCACAGACCCACTTCATATACTTGAATCACTAGGAATACCTCCAAATGATTCAAATGACAAGAAGCCGATAATCACAGGACTATCTACAACAGAACAAATAATATACTCACAATTACAAAAACCACTGAGTCGAGACGACCTTATAAGAACGACTAAATTACAAACAAACGAGGTACTTACTTCGTTAGTATCTCTTGAATTACGTGGCGCTATAAAAGAAGAATTTGGTTTATGGAGATACTCATAAACAAACCAAAAAAACAAAATCACAATCTTGTCCACTTGACGACATGGGGTGTTACGAGGTATGAGTGATATCGTGACTAAGAAACTACTTATCGTCGAATCACCGACAAAAGCAAAAACAATAGGAAAATACCTTGGGAAGGAATACGAGGTTATTGCTTCTGTTGGCCATGTTCGTGATTTACCAAAATCAAACAAAGATGCTGTTGATATAGAAAACGGTTTTAAGCCGAAATATGTAGTACCAGCAGAAAAACGCGAGGTTATAGAACGTATTAAAAAAGCGGAAGAAAGAACTAGCGATGTTTATCTTGCAACTGACCCCGATAGAGAAGGAGAAGCTATTGCATGGCACATAGCTCAGACAACAGGATTAAAAAATCCAAAGCGTGTCGTTTTTCATGAAATAACAAAAAAAGCTGTTGAGGAAGCGTTGAAACACCCAAGAGTCATAGACCAAGATTTAAGATACGCACAAGAAGCTAGACGCGTTCTTGATAGACTTGTTGGATATGATTTGTCTGGACTTATATGGAAAAAAGTACGCTACGGACTTTCCGCAGGAAGAGTTCAGTCACCAGCGCTCAGAATACTAGCTCAGCGTGAACGCGAAATTAAAGCGTTTATATCTGAAACTTATTTTGTAATTGATGCAATTTTTTCTCATAAAGGGGTAGAGTTTCCAGCACATTGTAAAGAAGAGCCAAAAACAAAAGAGGAAGCGTTACTAATTGTTAATAAAGGTAAAGAAGCATTGTGGAGTGCAAGCAAGGTAACAACCAGAATAGAAGAACGAGTACCAAAAGCACCTTTTACAACATCTACGATGCAGCAAGTTGCATCTACGCGTCTAGGATTTTCTCCTTCAAGAACAATGCAAGCAGCCCAAAAACTATACGAAGCAGGACATATCACATACATGCGTACAGACTCTGTAAACCTATCTAAAGAATCTGTTACAGCAATGATTACTGCTATAGAATCTGAATTTGGAAAAGAATTTGCTGAGGCTCGTGTATATAAAACAAAAAGTAAAAACGCTCAAGAAGCTCACGAGGCAGTTCGTCCAACAAACCCAGTCATTTCAAGTGCTGGAAAAACTCCAGACGAACATAATTTGTATGAATTAATAAGAGCGCGAACACTGTCATCACAAATGACAAGCGCAAAAATAGAACGAACAAATATAATCTCAAGTGCAAATGTAGACATTTCTGTATTTTCAACAAACGGTTCTCGAGTAATTTTTGCAGGCTGGTTAGCCATGGACACAGCAGCAAGAGGAGAAGATGTAGAATTACCAAAAATCTTGAAAGATGACGAATTAAAACTTGTTTCTATACTTGAAACAGAAAAGCATACAGAACCACCAAAACGATATACAGAAGCTGGACTAATAAAAGAATTAGAAAAACGCGAAATAGGACGTCCATCAACATATGCATCTATAATACGAACAATTCAAAGTAGAGGTTATGTGGAAAAACAACAACGTTCTCTTATACCAACAGCAACTGGTATGGTTGTTTCTGGATGGTTAGAAGAACACTTTGCATCATACATAAGTGATTCGTTCACAGCAGATATGGAAGACAAGTTAGACGAAATAGCGCGTGGTGAACGAACGTATGAAAAAACACTTTCTACTTTCTATGGTCCATTCCAAAAAGCAATATCAGAAAAAGAAGACTTACCAAAGGCAACTTCACTTGGAGATGGTCCTTTAGAGTTCCCTTGCCCGATATGTTCTGGACCAATGGAGTACAAACTTGGACGTGGTGGTATATTTTTAAGCTGTAAAAATTATCCAGACTGTACAGGAGCACGACAAGAAAATGGTTCTGAAATTAAACCAGACGAACCTATTGGAAATGACCCAAAAACTGGTCAACCTATTTTTATAAAAACAGGACGTTTTGGTCCTTACGTAGAGATGCTATTACCAGAACCAAAAGAAGAAACAAATACAGAAAAACCAAAGAAAAAAGTTTCGCGAAAAACTTCCAAAACAACAAAGAAACCAAAGAAAAAGAAAATACCATCTAAACGTGCAAGCATACCGTCTGACAAAGAACCGTCTGAAGTTACACTTGAAGATGCGTTGAAATACCTGTCACTTCCGAGAGAGCTTGGATTGCACCCAGAAACAAACTTAATGGTAATGGCAAATACAGGACGCTTCGGGCCATACATTGCTCATAACGGAGAGTTTCGTTCTCTTAAAAAAGATGATGACCCATACACGGTTACACTAAAAAGAGCAGTTGAATTGTTTGCGATACCTAAACCACCACCAAGAGGCTCAGAAGCTTTGCGTGACGTAGGATTGCACCCAAAAACAGGTAGAATGATTACATTATACAAATCAAAACAAGGTATATTTCTTAAAAAAGGACTTCGTCGTATATACCTACCTGAAGACGTAAACACAGATACAATGACGCCAGAAGAAGCTTCTGAGTTTGTAAAATAAACAGATTTTAGATTGTCGATGAAGCACTAAAATAAACAACGAATATACAAATTATATATTCGTTGTTTATTTTTACATTTGCACGTAATGTTTAATACCGTAAACTATTAGAATAATGGTTTCCATAAAGGAAATTTTGGCAGAAATGAGAGAGCCCTCACAAGAAGATGAGGAGCTTATAAAAAAGGCATATGCATTTGCACAGAAAGCACACACAGGACATGTGCGTTACTCTGGAGAACCGTATTTTATACACCCAGCAGCGGTAGCAAAACAATTAGCTGAAATGGGTTTAGATGCACAAACAATAGCAACTGGTTTGCTTCATGATGTTATAGAAGACACAGAGACAACTGAAGAGCAGGTTAAAAAAGAGTTTGGTAATGAGATACTTTTCTTGGTTCAAAGCGTGACAAAACTAGGTAAACATAAATACAGAGGTGCCGAGAGACACGCTGAGTCTTTACGTAGACTACTTGTTGCCACATCTTCAGATGTACGTGTACTTGTTATAAAACTTGCGGATAGGTATCACAACATGACAACACTTGAACACCTACCAGAACATAAAAGAAAACGAATAGCGCTCGAAACTGTAGAAATATATTCATCTATTGCAGACAGGCTTGGTATGGGTAAACTAAAATGTGATTTGGAAGACCTTGCATTCCCATACATAGACCCAGACGCATACCAACACACACTTGAAGTACGTAAATTAAAAAGAAAAGAAACAGACGAAGGGCTTGTAAAGGTTAAAAAGCAATTACAGCGAGAGCTTGTTAAAAAAGGCTTTACAGATTTTCGTACAGATATACGTATCAAAGGTTTATGGAGTCTTCATCAAAAACTAAAACGAAAGAACGATGATATTACTGAAATACACGATATAGCCGCGTTAAGAGCTATTGTACACACTGTAGACGACTGCTACAGGGTTCTTGGTGTTGTTCACACCCTATGGAAACCATTACCTGGTAATTTCAAAGATTATATAGCATTTCCAAAACCAAATGGATATAGATCCTTGCACACGACTGTTGTAACTAGTGATGCTGGAATAGTTGAAGTTCAAATACGAACAGAAGAAATGCATAGACATTCTCAGTTTGGTATAGCATCACATATGTCATACAAAGCACTTGGTAAGGAGGCCGCAAAAGATGTGTCTGAACGTTTTTCTTTTTCTTGGGTTCGAAGCTTAATTCCTACACTTTTAAAATTTTCAAAAAAGAATATAGACAACTCTCCAAAAAAAACAAGTACACCACCATCAGTACCAAACTGGCTAACAGAACTAGCAGATGATCACGCAGTAATAGCTGGAACAGACGAGTTTATAACAGGACTAAAAGAAGACTTTTTCTCACACAGAGTATTTGTATTTACACCACAAGGAGATGTTATTGACCTACCTATAAACTCCACACCATTGGATTTTGCATATGCAATACATAGCGATATCGGAAATCACGTACAAGGAGCAAAAGTTAACGGCAAACTAGTATCATTTGATACAAATTTACAAAATGGCGATATGGTAGAAGCTGTAACGAGAAACTCTGCGCACCCTACCGCAAAATGGTTAGACTATGCCATAACTTCACTAGCAAGAAAACAAATTAAAGTAGCTCTGTCTGAAGATAAAAAAGCGTCACGACCTTTATTTAAATCTCGTAGTAAAACTAAACAAACGCACAAAAAACAAAAATAGTTCTCTTTAAAAATTAAACTGTAAAATCACGTACAGAATACAATCCGTCTTCTTGGTCTTCTTTATTGTATTCACTAACGACGTTTTCTTGTGGCTTGTCCTCTACTTTTGGAGCAACATCCGTAGTTTCGCCCTCATTAACAACAAGTTCAGTATTTTCAGAATCAACTACATCATTTTTTTGTTCTAATACTTTTTCTTGTGAATCAGTTTCTGTTGAGAGTGTTTTGTCTATAGTATCACCGACTATTTGCGTTTCATTTTCACTTACAGGTTCGTTACTTGTGTTTACAGTATCTTTCAATGTGTTGTTTTCTTCTTTTGCAACATCTTCTTGTGAAGAATTATCTACTTTTACGTCAACACTATTTTCTAACACAGCATCTTCTGATTTCTCTTCTTTTTCTACATGCAAATACTCTTTTGACATATCTCTTGTAGCAAATACATCAGCTATATGTGTTAAGTCTTCTGCTGAGAAAAACTCAATCAATAATCGTCCTGTTTTGTTTGGCCTGTTTTCTATCACAACACGTGTACCAAGTGTTTCTGTTAGTGACTTTTCCAAATCCATCATTTCGGCAGTTTTGTTATGTTTTCGTATTTTGTCTGTTGCTATACGACGAGCAAGCTGTTCGGTGACTCTAACAGACGTCTTTCTCAAAAGAATATCTCTGAACAACGTGTCTCTTTCTTCTGGTCTATCAGAAAGCATGAGCAATGCACGTGCATGACCTTCTGATAGCTCTTTGTTGATTACAGATTTCTGTATTGCTTCTGGCAATTGCAAAAGACGAATACTATTAGAAACGTATTCGCGACTTCTTCCAACCTTTGCTCCTATTTCAGAATGAGAAATACCAAACTCTTTAGCCAATTGCGCTAACGCTGTTGCTCTATCAATAGCATTTAAATCTTCTCTTTGCAGGTTCTCTATTATCGCCAACTCAAGCTTAACCCTTCCATCTTCCTGTGCGCGAATTACAGCAGGTATTTGTTTAAGACCTATAAGTTTAGAGGCTCGCAATCTACGCTCCCCTGCTATAAGCTCGTATTCTGCAGAAATACCACCGTCTTCTTTTGATTTTTCAATACGTGTAACAACAATAGGCTGTAACACTCCATACTGACGTATTGACTCAGCCAAAGCTTTAAGACGAGATTCATCAAACTCACGTCGCGGCTGGTACGGGTTAGGGTGTGTTTTTTCTGTTTCAATCCAAAAGATTGAATCGTACTTTGTTGGTTCTTGCATTTGTTTGATTATATCATGCCTTTATATAGCTGCACGATTGCGAAGTATGAATAAAAGACATAAGATGTGAATTGTTGACATTATAGCAACAATCCACATGCCGCGGTGGTGGAATTGGTAGACACGAGGGACTCAAAATCCCTTGCTGGCAACAGCGTGCGGGTTCAATTCCCGCCTGCGGCACCAAAATA
>CAYYQT010000013.1:0-16194 GCA_964473795.1 uncultured Candidatus Saccharibacteria bacterium
TTACACTTTTATAACATTTTTTATACAAAAACATTTCTTTTTCTTAAACCACATTACTTGAGCATAATTACTAAGCCTTATATTTAAGGTTGCCAAATAAATCAACTTCACACTATTATCGTGCGGTATATAAACCCGAGAGACTGAAGTTTTATATCTTCATAATATTTGTTTAAACAAATATTATTACCTTTGTTATACCACCTTTTCTTTCGCAAAAAAAATACCGACCCTAAACCATAGAGCTGGCATTGTAACCTGTGAAAGTTTTATTTTATTTAGACAGCTTTTTCACCCCAAAGAAACTTATAAACAAAGCAATTACCGCAATAGAAACAATCACAAGATAAGAGTCCGTTTTACCAACTGAGTCTAACAAAAACCCAAACATAGGAGGTCCAACAATAGTACCTAATGCAGCAATTCCATTTAGTGAACCATCGATTTCTCCTAAATGAGCTCTATCTGCAAATCTAGCTAACACACCCCTGTTTGCTAACGATACTAATTCAAATATTGTACTAGCAACAAACATTAGTATCGACAATAACAAATAATTCGTTGCAAAAATCAAACTTACCAAAACCAGAACCAGAAAAAAGAAACCCACTGGGTAAATCCTACCTCTTTTTTTATCAGCTATTTTTCCAAGAAATTTTCCAAAGAGTACTGGAATTGTAAATACTAACGCCAAAATTCCTGAATTAATTAAACTACCACCATTAATATACGCAGAAATTGGAACAAAGAAATAAATTATTGAACTTAGGATACCCATTACAAAAGTTAATAAAAGTAAAATTTTTAAACCAATATCAAACTTTCTCATGTCTTTAAATAAGCTTGAATACGCCTTTAATATAGTTACTTTTTGCCTAAACTTCTTCTCTTTTTCATTTAATTTTAAAACAATAAAGAAAGAAACTATTGAAGAAGGTATAACAAAAAACAACAACCAATAAATTGGTACAGACATAAACTTAACAAGTAAAAGTCCAATTATTACAGCAATCATCCACCAGAAAATTGTAATGACATCAAATTTACCAAAGGTTCTTGATATATCATTTTTGTGAGAATGTCTTATAAAATAAAATTCTCTACCAACTTGATCAAGCGAATACGCTATTCCATTCAAACCTCTTGCTAAAATTATAAAAATAATTGCACCAGTAAGTCCCGCAAGAAAATATCCAAGACCTATAAAAGCATACATTGCCATTCCTACTAAAATCATTTTTTTGATTTTAATATTGTCTGCAAGATGCCCAGCGATAGGGATTGAAACCAAAAACATAACACTATAAACAGATGCTAACAAACCAGTTTCTAAAAAGTTCGTCGAGAACATTAACAAAAAAACTGGAACAAACACCTCGCCAAGACCCCATCCAAAAAACCTAACGGACGTACTTAATGTAAGTAAACTTATCCCTTTTTGTGTTTTTTCTTTTTTTAACATGATATTAATAAAATTTTAACCAAATACAAACTTTATATAAAGATATTTTATATTGTATCAAAATAAAACGTTTTTGCACAAAAACCTTAATTTAAAAACAGAATTATAAAAAAATAACTACCTAATTACAAAATTTATGCGCTACTGATATGAGTTTTGTTTGAAATTTACCTTATCTAATTAAACATAACTAAAATAACTCTTATATCAGTCAAATGAGTACGTACGAACTAAATAGTATAAATTTGGAGACAGAACATAATGACTCCTAAATTGGTTTTTGTCATAATAGATTGTTCCAAAAAAATACACCAGATGGTGTATTTTTTGTGAAAAAACGTTTGTATAAACTAAAGCTTTCCTACCAAGTCCATTCCAGGAGTTAAATCATCATCTCCAGGCTCCCAAGAAGCTGGGCACACTTTCCCTTCATGTGTATCTACATATTGTGCTGCTTGTAGCTTTCTGAGAGTTTCTTTACTCGAACGACCAAGACTGTTGTCGTTTATTTCCATACCATGCAACACTCCGTCTGGGTCAATTATAAACGTACCGCGCAACGACAATCCTTCGTCTGGAGTGAAACTCAAGTCTCCACCTTCAACCAAAGTACCAAATGCATATGAAATCTTTCCAGATGGATCTGCTCCCATTGGGTATTTAATAGTACGAATACCCTCAGAAACATCGTGCCATGCCTTGTGTACAAACACAGTGTCTGTAGAGAATGAGATTATCTCGGCATCAACCTCTTTGAACTTTGGATACAACTGCGCAAGTTCTTCGAGTTCCGTAGGACAAACAAAGGTAAAATCTGCTGGATAAAAAACAACAACAATCCATTTTCCAAGTAGATCAGAAAAACTCATTGTTTTAACTTCTCCGTTTTGGAATATCTCAAACTCAAAGTTTGGTACCTGTTGTCCAACCCGAACAAAAGATACATATTCCTCTGTGATTATTTGCGAACAGTCTTTATCAACATCGTGAGAACCTGCACACTTTTTACAATATTCTTCTTTCATATAATAAATATAATTAGTAATAAACTGCTCATATGATAGCATCGCAATAATGTATACAAAAATACCGATACTGTGCATTGTAGGACCAACTGCATCTGGCAAAACAAACAGAGCTATTGATGAAGCAATATCCCGTAATGGTGAGGTCATTTCTGTTGACTCCAGACAAGTTTACAAGTTTCTAAATATAGGCACAGAAAAAATCTCAGAAAAAGAAATGCGTGGTATAAAACATCATTTAATTGACATATGCGACCCAAAAATCACATACAGCGCAAGTGATTTTGTACGTGACGCAGACAAGTTAATAACAGACATACATTCACGAGGCAAACTACCAATACTTGCTGGTGGTACACATTTCTATTTTGACGCGCTACTTAACGGATTGCCAGAATCAACACCAATTAATCAAAATCTACGTGATAAATTAGAAAAAATATCGACCGAAGAACTATATAAAAAAATAACAAAAACTGACCAACGACGAGCGCTAGAGCTAGACCCTAAAAATAGACGTCGACTTGTGCGTGCAATAGAGATAGTAACAGCGCTAGGAAAAGTTCCAGAACGTACAAGTCAAAATATAAAATATAATACCGAATGGATAATACTAGAATCTAAAACAAATGAACTACGCACACTGATAAACAACCGACTTAAAAACACACTGGACAATGGACTAATAGACGAGGTAAAAAAAATACAAGAATATGTAGGTGATAAACGACTAGACGAACTAGGTCTTGAGTATCGTATTATAGGAAAATATCTACGTGGAGAAATAGCAGAAGAAGAATTATTTCAAACTATCTCATCTAAACTCTGGCAGTACGCACGAAGACAAAAAGCATGGCTTCGTAAATTGGAAAAAACATTTATTACTTAGAAGGATTGTTTGGTTTAGTTAAGACAGTAACCTGTGTTACTTGGTGGAGTAAGTATATTTGTAATTGATTGTAAATTTCCTGTTGTAAGTACCATTACAAACTCATTCACAATCAACCATGCTGATATTATTATTACAAAACCAATAACTGCTGACAAAAGTACTGCACGTCCTTTCGAAACACTACTTGGTGATGCTGGGCTCGTGACAAACAGAAAACCAGCATATGCTATTAACAGAACAATGAAAACACTTGCGAGTATTACAGCATCATTTGTAACGTTTTGTATAACAACAAAAAACGCGCCATATCCAAGTGGACATGTTTCTTGCGGCACTATTGGCGTAGCTAAACTAGCAGCAAAAGACAATGCTGGCGTCAACAAATACGCAATAGATGCAATAACTGTCGTCAAATAACTTAATCGCGAAACTCTAAACATAATGGTTATATTGTAGCATTATTGTTTAATCAGATATAAAAAACTTGCTCACACGTCTGCATCTGCTATCTTAACAGGAACGGGCCCATAGTTTAGTGGCTAAAACAGTGGTCTCCAAAACCACCGTCCCAGGTTCGAGTCCTGGTGGGCCCGCCAATTTCATCGTTTTATATATAAATGTAAAAACTTATTTATAGAAAAATAAAGTATAAGGTTTACAACCAACAACAAACAAGCACTTTAAAAAACCACTCTTAATTAAACAAAAAATACCCATACGGGTATTTTTTGTTTAATGTTAAATGTGAAAGTTTATTTAACTTCTTCTGATACTTCTTGAACTGTATCAACTGTTTCTGTTGTTTTGTCTGCTTTTTTGTTTGTTGAAATACCAAACATTGAGTAAATAGCACACGAACCTAGGATACCTGTAACAAAAGGAATTATACCTATCAGACCCCACCATGTCTGATACCAATAACCTAGAGCAAAAATTACTAATCCTAAAATTACTTTAATTACGCGATCTATTGTACCTACATTTTTTTTCATATTCATATACATAACATTATATCATCACAACCTAATTAAACAAAAAATACCCATACGGGTATTTTTTGTTATTTCTTTGCTTCTTTGAAAATCTCGTGCTTACGTGTAATCGGGTCGTACTTTTTAAGTTCAATTTTTCGCTCAACTTGCTTGCGATTTTTACGCGTATGATACACATATGAAGATTGTGTGGAGCGAAGTTTTATTATGTGTGACTGTGACATGTAGAAAATCTAACAGAAAAAGCATATAAACGCAACTAACAAACGGAAATACTACACATACAGCTAAACTGTATGTAACACGGTAAACTAAGCTGCAGCAGCCGTTTGTGTGCGTTTTTTTGTACTTAGTCTTGAACGTTTAGCTGTTTTTTTAATATCAAACGACGGTTTATTTTCTTTAATAGTCACAGACACAGAACCACCCTCCATAACACCACGATCAACCATGATAGAAGCTATCGGTGTGAGTATATAGTCTTGAATTACACGTTTAAGTGGACGAGCTCCATATTGAGGGTTATAGCCTTTTTCTGCTAGCCATGCTCTAACCGAAGAATTAATAGAAAGTGTGATTTGTTTTTCTGACAAACGATTGATGACTTCTATAACTTGTTTGTCGACAATATCAGCTAGAGCAGCCTTACTTAAGATATCGAACATTACGATATCATCTAATCTATTTAGAAACTCTGGTCTGAAATGTTCTTTCAAAGAGACAGTTACTTTATCTTTAACTTGTTCATACTCTGTGGTCTTTGTTGCATCAGCGTGTCCAAAACCTATATTTGCCATACGGTCAATAAACTCAGCGCCAATGTTGCTAGTCAAAATCACAATAGTATTTTTGAAATTAACCTTACGTCCTTTACCATCAGTTAAATGACCACTATCAAGAACCTGAAGAAGTATGTTAAACACTTCTGGATGTGCTTTTTCTATTTCGTCAAAAAGAACAACAGCATATGGTCTGTGACGAATTCTTTCGGTTAGTGTTCCTGACTCTTCGTGTCCAACATATCCAGGAGGGGCTCCGACAAGTTTTGCTACAGAATGACGCTCCATGAACTCACTCATATCCACACGAACAAGTGAATCTGGATCATTAAACATAAACTCAGCAAGTTTTTTTGACAACTCTGTTTTTCCAACACCAGTTGGTCCAAGAAACAAGAAAGAGCCTATTGGTTTGTTAGGATCACTAATTCCAACCCTAGAACGTTTTACAGCGTCTGTTACCTTCTTCACGGCCTCTCTTTGTCCTATAATTGTAGCTCTTAGTTCCTCTTCCATTCGTGCAAGTTTTACGGCCTCTTCTTCTAGCATTTTAGATACTGGAATACCAGTCCACTTCGACACAACAGATGCAATGTTCTGTTCTGACACTTCTTCATTTAAAATACGTCTTGATTTCTGAAGTGTTTTAAGTCGTTTTAATTTTTGTTCTAGACTCTTTTGTATTGCTGGTATTTGTCCATATCTTATTTCAGCAGCAGTGGCAAGATCAGCAGTAACCTCTGCATTATCTGACTGTATTTTAAGAGACTCTAGTTTTTCTTTTGCTTCTCTAATTCCAATAAGAACTTCTTTTTCATTTTTCCATTTAAGCTCAAGTTCTCTTGTCTTTTCTTTTAGGTCTGCGATTTCTTTTCCTATAGATTTAATACGTTCTTTAATTTCTTTTGCGTGCTCACCTTTGCCATCTTTCTGTAATGCTTGTCGTTCTATCTCTAAACGCATTATTTTCCTGTCAGTCTCTTCCAACAGTGGTGGTTTATTTTCTAAAGCTATGCGTAAACCAGAAGCAGCTTCATCGATAAGGTCGATAGCTTTATCTGGTAAAAACCTGTCACTAATGTAACGAGCAGATAGCTCAACAGCAGAAACTAGTGCACCATCTGTAATGCGCACACCATGGAAAAGCTCATATTTGTCTCGCAATCCACGCAAAATAGCCACAGCATCCTCTATGTTTGGCTCTTGTACAAAAATAGACTGGAAACGTCTTGTGAGTGCTGTGTCTTTTTCTATATATTTTTGATATTCCTTAAGTGTTGTTGCTCCTATTATACGAATACCGCCACGAGCAAGTACTGGCTTAAGCATGTTACTGGCGTCCATTGCACCCTCTGCAGCACCAGCCCCAACAAGCGTATGTAACTCGTCTATAAACAAAATTATATTTCCTTCTGCCCTTTCAACTTCTTTCATTACTGTTTTCATTCGTTCTTCAAACTCTCCTCTATACTTTGTGCCAGCAATCATAAGCCCGAGGTCAAGAGACAAGAGCTCTTTACCTTTTAGTGATTCAGGGACATCTCCAACAGCCATGCGAGACGCCAAACCTTCTGCAAGAGCTGTTTTACCTACTCCAGCTTCACCAATAAAAACAGGGTTGTTTTTTGTTCGCCGAGAAAGGATTTGTATAACACGACCAATCTCTTGGTCACGACCTATTACAGGGTCAAGTTTATTATCCGATGCTTCAGAGGTTAAATTGCGTGTATATTTTGCAAGTGCACGAAAACGTTTTGGTTCTCCGATAGAACCGTCTTTTGTTGTCTTTAATTCTTTCAAGACTATCTCAACAGTATCCTTATCTATATGGAAACGAGCCAGTATATCTACAGAAGGTCCAGGGTGTTCAAGTATTGCAAGAAACAAATGCTCAGTTCCAACAAAAGGATCGTTCATTCTTGCTGCTATTTTTCCAGAAGCTTCAAGTCCTTGAGCCAACTCTGGCGTAAGGTAAATCTGGTATGAAGTAGACATAACAGATGACTCTTCAGGAGCTTCGAGCATCTCTAAAATAGTGTCAGAAAGAAGCATTGTGTCTATATCCATACGGTCTAATACAGAGAACACAAGACTTTCTTCTTGCAAAACAAGCGCTGCAAGCAAATGCAGTGGATTTACATGATTTTGAGCACGTTCTATAGCAAGCTCGTGAGCCTTACGAACCGCTTCTTTTGCTTTTGATGTAAAATTTTGAAATGGTGGCATATTAAATGATTATTTAGAGGACACCCCGTTTGCCTGCTTTGTTGTTGTGGAGACTGATGTCGCAGGTGTTGTTGACGTGTCTTGTGCTGCAATAGTAGATGTAGCTTCAAGTATCGATGTAACAGAAGCGGCACTTATCAAAACATTGTTTGTGTCATGCGCAGAAATACCAACGAGGCTACCGCTCATATCTACAACACCAACACCAGCGCCGACAGTAGGAAGCGTTGTTTTAATAGTGTCTTTATTTATTTGTGAAATTATACCAGTAGTTGCACTACCATCTCCACGTATTGCAAGTACTGTCTCACCTAGTTTCAAACTTGATTTATGTATTAGTTTTGGCATTTGTGTCTTTGGTAATTTTGCACTGTCTGAAAAACCATACAGCGCCAATCCGTCAACAATGCGAACGAGAGTAACTGGTTTTGTAGAACCATCTGGAAACTCTATCATTGCCTGTTTTAGCATATTTTTATTTGACACAGTTACAACGGCGCGCGCAGTAGATAAATATGTTCCAACAGCGATAGCAGGAGTCGTTGTGCTCAAGTTAACTTTATACAAAAGAACAGTACGCGAGTCTTGTGCGGCAAGAGCACTTGTTACTAGGTCTTCGTTTGATGGAGCTGGTGCTTGAGTTATTGTTTTAACAACAGATGCTGGCAATGCAGGCGCTACTGTTTTTACAGTACGTTCTACAATTCTGTTTACAGTTTGAGTAACAACAGGGGGTGCTTGGTCAAGCATAGACACGGTCAAAATACCCGTCGCTATAGACGTAACGAAAGTCACAAGTAGTGTGAGTAGAAGCAATTGTGATTTTGTAAGTTCTTCGATGTCCATATTTTTATAGTATACATTGCATGATAAACTTACGCACCATTTACTAGTAACAATGTACAATTATTAAGCGTTATAGTCAAGAAACAACTATACTAAATTATATTCGTATATAACACTACAATTAGAACATTCTACTTATAATATCCACGCTGCGATTGTGGAAGCATCTCAGATATTTTACGCATACAAAAATCAACTTCATCTGTATTTTTATCACCACCCAAGACAACAGGGTTATTGATGTCTACAGTCCTTTTGTTTTCTTCATCATATACAGCGATAGGAACAATTGGAACATCTTGTCCAGTCAATTTTTTATACTGTCTCGCAACAACATCAAAGCCTCCATACCCTTTGTACATAAACTTACCTCTAGGCTCGTCATTCTCTCCATCATACAACCATAAACCTTCTGGATATATTACAAGAACATCTCCGCGAGAAAGTAGCGCGACCGACGAACGTACAAAATTCAACAACCCTGTTTTATCAATAGTGCCTTTTTGTTCATCTTCAACAATGTCTTTATATTTTTGTTTTATAAAATTATCTGGAATGCGCCCAATTAATTCTTCTTTCTCTTTATCAGACAAATTAGCTAGCGTATCAGGAGTTGTAATTCCACGAAGGCTTTTTAATAAAATCTTTCGTAACGGATGCTCGCCGTGCATTTTTTTAGAAGCAACAACATGAGCATCATAGTTTTTTAAGATACCAAGAGTTATCATTAATTCGTCTACATTAAAATGATTTGAAATAACGATGAAAGGTCCTTTTTTGGGTAATTTTTCTAATCCATTTACTTCAGCTTTGTTTGCGAAGAAACGTTCAAGCCCGGCAGATATAATCAAATTAACCTTATTTTGAGTTTTCAACCATTTCGGTATGTACTTGTCTTCATACAGTTTGATTTTTTCACTACGGACATCTGTTTCTTTAGTGTTGTTTGTTTTTGGTATCCCCTCCATTAGACATATAATACCATCTGAAATTAATAAAAATCATTAATTTCAAATGGTATTTATTTTTTGTTTATATCAACAAGTTCAACAGCTTTTTTGAGTGTTTTTACAAACAAAACAATATCTTTGTTTTTTATTTCAGACCCCCACGAAATACGCAGTGTTGAAGCAGCAAAACTTTCATCAGAAGTAAGTTTCAAAATCACCCTTGAACCAATTTCATTTGTCTCACACGCACTTTTCGTTGAAACATCAAAACCATCTTCACTAAGTAAGGCAACTAAATAGTCAGTATCACGCCCTACTATTGAGATGTTCAAAATATGTGACACAAAGTTTTTACCATTATTTACAATACAGTCTGGTACATTTTTTAATAACTCAATTAGTGTATTTCTTAAACCAAGTGCATGTTCGTTAAAGTTATCTCTATTTTTTACACCATCTGCAAATGCTGCTGCAAATGCTGAAATAAGAGCAACAGGCTCAGTCCCATGACGAATACCTCTTTCTTGCCCACCACCATTTATAATAGATATTAGAGGTATTGTTCTGTGAGCAACCAACATACCAACACCACGAACGCCACCTATTTTTTGTGCATCAAATACAAACATGTCCGCACCAAAATGCGAACGCGTTACAGGCGCGATAAGAGCCGCCTGACTTGCATCTATGTGAAGTAATGCCTTGCTATATTTGAATATACTTTTTTCTAAAACATTTCTGACATCTCGTGTATTCCAAATAGTACCAGTCTCTCCACACACAGAATCCATAGAAATAAGTGCTGTTTCTGGACGCATCATTCTCTTTAGTTTTGCAATATCTACTTGCCAGTCTTTTGTTATTGGTAATTCTTCTATGGTCACCCCGTCATTACCTAACTTTTTCATGGTACTTACTACAGATGAATGTGATGTTGGTGCATATAGTATATGTATATCTTTTACAGAACGTCCCGAACGAACAAGTGCAGACACATGTCCTAGAATTGCAATAGAATTTGCCTCAGTAGCTCCAGATGTAAATATTATATCGTCTGGTTTAACCTCAACGATACCAGCTATCACTGCTCGTGATTTTTCTAAAATCTCGCGAGCAACACGACCTTCTTCGTGTGGTGATGACGGATTACCATAAAAAGGCATGGCTTTTTCAAATGCTGATATAGCAACACCAGAAACAGGTGCTGCAGATGCAAAATCTAAATAAATACGTTTTTTGTTTTTCCACATAGTTCTTAATATACACACTAACTAAGTACAGGATTGTTTTCAACACTCAGACACAAACAATAATTAATGCTCACGCCTAGATATCACAAATATCTGCACAATCACAAGCAATGCGACAAACAGAATTACAGCAAGTATTATAAAAAAGTATTTTGTAATTTCGTCCATACCTTTCGTTACATTAAATGTAGCAGATACCGACTCATTAATATCTCCTTTGTAATCCTTAACTATGACATTAAGCTCATGAATACCACCTTTTGTATTTTTTGACACAACAATATAATCAAGAAATGATGCTTGTGTTTCTACAGCCCTTAATACTTTTTCAGTTTCTATAACCCTTCCATTTTCTTTAATTTGATATTCAAGACGCAAATCTTGTCTTATTGTATTTTCTGGGTATTTTATATCTACCTCAAAATACAACCTGTCGCCACCAGCAACCTGAGTTGATTGGTCACTTATAATTGCGTCCAAACTAAGAGCGTGTGCTGTAGCTGGAACTAAAACTGAAAATACTGCAAAAGTACCAACTATAGAAAATATAAATGTTGTTATGTATATTCTGCTAGTTTTCATGATTAATTTTTACCAAATAAGACATCAAGAAGAAATAGTACGCCAATATCGCCGCAATCCTAGATACAGCGTAAAAAACAGCTGTAATCGGTGTTGGCAAATACACGTAAACTATATCTGATAAAATGAAAATACTCGCAAACACAGAGAACCATATAGCTGATGAATTAGATACTATCGTATGGTGTCGAAATGATAAAAAACTATGATATATAACAACAGCTATTATCACAGCAATAATAAGAAAACGAACAAAAATAAAGTACGATATTCCAAAGATTCCAAACACCTCAGCCAAAAGCCACAAAGCGCCCAGCGCCGTTATTGTAACAACCCAATTAAACGCGTCTCGCTTACTACGGTCGTCTACACCTTTAAATCCACGATTGTGTACATATACAACTATTTCAATACCAATTAGCACAATAACAATCGTATGTGTTATGAATTCACTAGCTAGAATAATTGGATTAAAAAATATCATGACTTTTTGTTTAAATTAATGACAATATCTACAAGAATCCAGAAATACCCAATCGCAAAAAGGTACGTAAATATATTTTTCCAAATAGTTAACATAAAGTCATAGTAAACAAGAGCTGACATGCCGCTCAAAGCTATTACAAATACTATAAGCGACAAAAACGGGCGTATTTTTCCACTGTCTATAATCGCATTACTTACAATCCATAAAACAAGAATTGCATTTGCAATTAAAATTAGCGCGTACCACGTTGTAATTATTGTCATATAAGTTTTTTCTTAACCGACAAAACAACACCAAGAGCAACAACAGGTTGCACTATAATTCCAACAACCCAACCAATCCAATACAAGTCTTGAAATGGTGCACTGACTATTGGATATATAGAAATATAATTATTTATTGTAATCACACCTATCATAATCAAACTTTGAAACATAACACCAAACAAAAGAACAGTTTTTGCTTTAGATTTCTCAAATCTTTTCCACACAATAAATGCAATAGTGGAAGACGCACCTAAAATTAAAACATCTGCGACATTGGTTTGCGACATAGACGCAAACTCTGACATACCAAACAATTCAATTAATACATATGTGTAGACTACTGTTGCAAGAAGAACCATCAGTAGAAAAAGTGCTACACGAAACGGGTCTATATATTTTTCTGTCATTTGTATAGTTGATGACATAATTAGTTATTTTGTTTTTCTACTAAAGACTCACTATCAAACAAATCTTTTAACGTTTTTGTTGGAAATATAGCTATATACAACGCCACAATAACAAGAATATGCATAATCAATATCACCATTACATCAGTTACGTATGACTCACTTAACCACCATACGCCAGACCCATTTTTACCAGAAACAGAAGCCATAACCCAATACGAATTACTATTTTGTTTTTTAAGTTCATTAGGCATGCTGTCATACAATGCAAAATTATTTGTTGTTGGAATAATATGCATAAATGTAAATACCCTATTCTTTGTTTCAAATTTACGTACATGAAAATTTGAAAGTATATTTTTCTGGACTAGAGGATAATCAGTATAAAAATTAGTACTACTTCCATTTAATTTTTCTTTTGTTTTATCAGAATTCGCAATATACGAACCGTCTATATTTAACAAGAAAACCTTTCCGCCAGGTCTTTGTAAGTTACGTATGTCTTTAAGAAAGTAGTTAGCATTTATCACAGCAATCAACACTCCATTTTTACTGTTAGGAACCAACACTTTAGTACCGTATATTATTGATGGTATTGTAGACTTTTTTCCGTTTACAACCCTTGGATAGTCAATCAGTTTAGATACATAAACACCCCCGAAAGAAAGACCTTTTACATGAGACACTACATTTTGCAACTCACTGTCGAAAGCGCCACAAAAAGTGTTTCCGTCATCCTGACTAACACGACGAACAGTTAGAACACAACCTTCTTTATAAACAACAATTTCATCATATGCTTCGTTTCCGTCAATAAAACCTTGCATGTCTTGATGTAATTGCCTCCACGACTTGTTAGACGAATCACCATAAAATGCAGATAGACTAGATATTGTTCGCAAGAAAACCATATCTCTACCAACACTCCCAGGGAAATCATTTATTGTTGTAAACACAGACCTCAACCGCCCAATTATGGAGTTTACATTTACTACATTAGTTAAGTTGTAATTTTCACGGTACCTAACAGAAACAACAACGAGAGTAACAGATGCAGAAAATACAATCAGAACTATTATAGCTATCAACAAATGATGACGTTTTGTAATCATGTTTTGCTTATCATACTTATGGTATTTTTAAACCTTTTACAACTCCGTCGCGAGTTATTTTGTCGCGAATTGATTTAATTACAAAAATCAAGAAAATCAAAACAACAAGTATACCTATAGACCATGTTAACCAATTAAATGATTCCTTCTCTGAAATTATCTGGAAAGGAACACTAAAATCATCTTCAACTGTTTTGCTATATTTTGTATGCAATTTTAACTTATAGTTTCCTACCGCAAGGTTTAACACAGGGAGACGTTTTGTATATACACCCTCTGTTTGTACTGTAGTAGACGCACTGTTTTTCCATACTGTTTTTCCATTTTTATCTATGACTGAGAAAAGCAAACTAACTGGTGTTGGCACTCTTCCGAAACTCACAAAAGTAACACGAGTTACTATATTTTCAGATTTAGTAACAGATGAGCTGTCTAGCAACAAACGTATATCAAACAACTGAGCAGGTAGAACGTTATCTTTAACGTTTTTTGGTATGTTGTTTTTAGACGTGTTATTTGTAGAGGGTTTTTTATTTAAATTTCTTATAGGACGTATAAACTGCGGCGGCTTAACACCAGTTACATTTGTTTGAGTAACTGGTGTTTGTATTATTACTGGCGATAAAGCACCTGTATAACTGTTTGATTGCGTTTGTGTTGATGCCCTAAAATTTTTCGGGCGATAGTCTGTTGATACATTACAATTACTACAGTCAAAAGTAAGAGTACCTATAACTTTTCCAACAGCACTACCAACAAACTTACCTGATGAGTTTATTGAAACTCCAGAAAAATTAACCCAACCTATGTTTTCACCCCACGCGTAACCAGTCATAGAACCATTTGGTGCAATTTTTACACCACTGCTTGTTGGTGACATATTTATCCAGCCGTAATTACTATTCCACACGTAACCTGTAATACCTGAATCGGAGATTTTAACATCTCCATTTGTGGTTTTAAAATTAACCCAACCAGCTTGATTACTCCACGCATATTTGTTTACAGAACTGATAGTACCGTTTGTTTCAGAAGCAAAACTAACAATAGGCAAAACGAGTAAGCTTATAATTATTGGTATTATTATTCGGTTTAATTTCATAATTTAAGTGTTATTCATCTATGATGATCCCAGTATAATTACGACGTCAGCGTTGGACGGTTTTTCTCCATAAGGCAACTCAGAAATAACAGTCGCACGCAAACTTTTCGCAAGAGAGTTTATAGACGATGATTCACTACTTTTTTTTGTGATATCTACGACAAAACTTTTTTTGTAATCATGCTTACTTGCGTCATCTATTTTTATAACTGAATATAATGACTTTTTTTCTATATTTTTTGCAACAGCAGTAGCTAGTCCAGTTTTTTCACTACCATTACGAACGTCAACTGTAATTTTTCCACTATTTGCAACTGTCACAGCCGAGTTTGTTTTTTGTAGACCAGTAACACTACCTGAGCTACGCGACGAATTGCTTACAGTATTTGGAGTTTTTGGGTACTTAACAGGTCCAACGTTTACTATCAAGTTTCTTGATGGCGAATAAATAACCGCACGTCCGCTCTGTGGAAAAATTACTAAATTATCTCCATTTTGCGCATTCCTAAAGAAAGTCTGCTGTTTCTTTAATTTTGAGACGTCTTTTACAGTAGCTAAAACAGGAGTTCCTTTTGGTACAATCATAAGTTTGCCGATTGAAGACACCACAGAAGCAATTTGACGCTGTTGTATCTCTTGTTTTGAAAGTCCAATGTTAAACCAGTGGAAATAAAAAGCAGAACTCAAAGGAACAACAATAACAATCAACACTAACGCAAACGAACGTTTGTTATTTGTAACAATGTTCCATAAAAAACCATGACTACGAGAGTCATCCTGACCGACATGTTCGTGCTTAGAATGATCCTCGTATATATCATCAAAACGAGCACGTGGTATGTCAACAACTGGATCTGTGTCTTTTTGTGTTTGTTTTTTTCGTAAAGTCATGATGTTCGTATTGTAATTAGACATTCATTTTTAATATTCTAGACACACTAACTCGATGATGCGTCTGGAGTTGTGGTTGTAGACGTGAGGGTGAGTGTGGTTACAGCTGCAGATGTAGTTGCAGTTGTAGTTGTAGTTGTAGTTGTATCTGAAGTTATTGTCGTAGGTGTAGATGCGAGCGGTGTAATATCTTTTGGTTTTATTGTTAACGATACTCGAGTCGATGTTGCGCTTTTATTACCTGCACTATCGTATGCGGAGACTGTATATAAGTAGAGCGTGGATGTTGCCAGTTTAAAGTCTGTGTATGTAGTATTTGTTGTTGTAGCTAGGAACGTGCTGTCTTTGTATATTTTGTAACCTGCTACTGCTTTGTTATCTGTTGAGGCGTCCCAGTTTAGTAATATCGACGTTTGCGACGTTGATGTTGCTGTGAGATTGGTCGGTGTTGTAGGTGGTGCAATATCTTTTACTTGTGTGGTGGTTACTGTTGTTGTGCTTGCGTTTGCAGAGCTACCAGACGAAACAGTATTATTTCCTACACTTCCACCACTGTTTGAACCTTTAGAATTGACAACATCACTTGCCCCACCTGTTTGCGCGACTGACACTGTTGCGGTCTGATTGTTTTTTTTCAAAAGAGCTTTAAGCTCTGCTTCAGTTACGCAAGTGTTACCGATACAGAGTTTTTTTGTTGATATCTTTTTTGCAGAGATATCTGTAAACCGTCCTGTCGTAGCGGTTATTACTTCTGTAGTAATACTTTTAGCAAGACTACTTACTTGTGTTGCCAAATCTTTGATTGAAGCGACGATAGGAGAAATAAGTCCGATGTAGTTCAAACTCAGTGTACCGCCTGGCGTAAGTACGGTCGCAGAGGTTGTGGAAACAATATTTGGGAATATCTGTTGCACGTCTTGGGCGA
>CAYYQT010000014.1:0-13952 GCA_964473795.1 uncultured Candidatus Saccharibacteria bacterium
GCGGGATTAGTTTAATGGTAGAACATCAGTTTTCCAAACTGAGAGCAGGAGTCCGATTCCCCTATCCCGCACAAAAAGATAAAATCAAAAAACACGTACTAAGGTAGGTATACAAAACTAATATATACTCTGTAATAATGTTAGTAGTGGTATGTGTTTAATATTTTTTATTGACGAGTATCTGTAAGTGTTGCTTTTTCCTAAATTAGGACTAAAATCTATTTTAGGGGTTTTTCAAGCTATACAATATTTGACATATTGTATAGCTACAAACAAGGGAGTACGTAGTTATGGTCCACCCCATGCTGTTTTTTGTTATTTTCGGGCTTATAACATTGTATAATATATGTTTTAAGTCTGTCGAAGAGTTTGAAGACTGGGCCTTGGGTGCGACTCTATTAGTTGCAATGCCCATTGCCGCAGTGGTGTTTCTGTGGTATGTTGCGTCCATTATCATTGGTTAAGTTGGGTGGTGCGGTCTTATTTGTTTAGGTAAATTACTTGGCTACTGTAGAAATTGTATCTACAGTAGCCTTTCTTTTTAAAAAGATATAAATTCGTGTAAAACCCTGTACTAAGGTAGGTATACAAAACCAAATGAGTGGTGTGTGACCGTGTAATTGTAGGTTTGTTGGATATTACTCAACGGTGACGGATTTTGCGAGATTGCGCGGTGTGTCGATTGGTAGTTTGCGCTCGAGCGCCATGTAATAAGCGAAAAGTTGTAACGGTAGCGTTGTTAGTATAGGAAGGAGTGATTCGTGTGTTTGTGGAATGTAGATTATTTCATTTACTATACGTACAAGGTCTTTGTTGTCATCAGTTGTAATAGCAATAATCTTTCCTTTCCGTGTGCGTATTTCTTCTATGTTTGAACGTGTCTTTTCGTATAGTGAGTCTTTTGGAGCAATCGCTATGGTTGGAAATGATTTATCAATAAGCGCTAGTGGTCCGTGTTTCATTTCTCCTGCACCGTACCCTTCGGAATGTACATATGCGATTTCTTTAAGTTTTAATGCGCCTTCGTATGCAATAGGGCACTGGTATTTTCGTCCAATATAAAACGCGTTGTTTATGTTTGAGTATTTTTTAGCTATTTTCTTTATATCTGTATGGTGCGAGAGTATTGTGCGTGCGTGTTTTGGTAGCTCTTTTAGCGCTTTGGCAAGTTTCTTGCTTTTGGTTGCTTGTAATCCGCGAGTTTGACCAAGTGAAAGTGCTATTAGCGTCAGTACAACCATTTGGGATATGAATGCTTTCGTAGATGCAACCCCTATTTCAGGGCCGGCATGGTTGTACACACCAGCATCGGTCTCGCGAGCGATTGTTGAGCCTACGACATTTACGACACCAAGAGTGAACATTCCGTGTTTCTTTGCGAGGCGGATTGCTTCAAGTGTGTCTGCCGTTTCTCCAGATTGTGAGATAGCAATTAGAACAGAGTGTTCTGGGTCAGCGGTAAACGGGCGGTAACGCAGCTCTGACGCAATCTCCACTTCTACTGGGATATTCGCTAACTCTTCTATAAGATGCTCTCCAATAAGTCCAGCATAGTACGCACTTCCACAACCTGTAATTATAATTCGCCTGGTGTCTTTAAGTCGTTGTGTAACAGCGCTCAAACCTCCAAGTACAACAGTTCCGTCTTTTTGTATAAGTCTGCCACGCAAAGAATTCTCTATGACTTCGGGAATTTCCATCATTTCCTTGAGCATAAAATGTTTGTATCCTTGTTTTTGTACAGATTGCGTGTCAATCTCTATTGTCTCTACTTTTTTATGAACGGACCCTTTTGATAAGTTGTGTACTGTGTAGTTTTTATTTGTTATAACAGCAATTTCTCCGTCTTCGAGATAGACAACTTTTTTCGTATAAGGAAGAAGGGCGGAAGCGTCTGACGCAACATAGTGTTCATTTTTTCCAATACCAAGCATGAGCGGACTGCCAAATCGTGCGGCGACTATTTTCTCTGGTTCGTTTGCAGACATGACTATTAGCCCATATGTTCCACGTATGTCTTTAAGTGCGCGCACGAGTGCGTCTTCAAGAGCTATATCATTACGAAGATATTTGCCAATAAGCTGCGCCAGTACTTCTGTGTCTGTGTCAGAAGAGAAAACTACACCATCGCTTATGAGTGTCTCGCGTAGCTCGGCGTAGTTTTCAATAATTCCATTATGTACAACAAAAACAGTTTGTGCGGTATCTGTGTGTGGATGTGCGTTGCGTACGCTTGGGGTGCCGTGTGTCGCCCATCGTGTGTGAGCAATACCAGCCTTACCATAAAAATCTTTTGGTAGTGCGGAGTCTAGTTTGTTTACCTTACCAGAACGTTTTATAACTCCGCTGCCTGCGACATACATACCGGCGGAGTCATATCCACGATACTCAAGCGCATAAAGCCCCTTCAGAAGAAAAGGTGTTGCATTTTTTTTACCTACATATCCAACAACGCCACACATATATACTTAAACTCAATATAACTCATAAAAGATGTGTTTGAAAAACTTTGTGACTTTGGTTATTTATTTCCAATATTAACAAATTGTGTGTTTCTGGTATATATCTCAAAATTAAAATAATAAGTTTAGGTATTCAATGTGTAATACGTGACTTACTGCACCCTAGTAGTTTCTTGTGCATAGCTGATGTGCTTACAAAACAAATACAGCCAGAACGTAGTTCTGGCTGTATTTGTTTTGTTTGTTAAATGAATTATTTAACAGCGTCTTTCAATGCTTTTGCGGCACGAAACTTAGGAACGCGCATAGCTTGAATCTGAACAGGCTCTCCTGTCCGTGGGTTACGTCCTACGCGTGCAGGGCGTACCTTTGCGGAAAAGATACCTAGTCCGGCGATTGAAACTTCCTCGCCTCCTTTTAGTGTTTCTGTAATTGAACTAATGATAGTTTCAACTGCACGATCTGCATCTGCTTTTGTTGAACCTAGCACCTCATGAACCTTATCTACAATGTCAGCTTTATTCATAGGAATCTACTATGGTTAATACCTCAACGTGAGGGGTATGCAAAGAAGTATAGGAAATAAACGGTTTCTTGCAAGTACTTTACAATAAGAAGTTTTATACTATGATTTTTTGACACTTTAGTGTGTTAAAAGTTACGTTAGTTTTTAAATTAAAAACTAACGTAACTTTTAACGTGCAAATTCTACAACTCTGTTTTCACGTATGATATTTACCTTTATTTCTCCAGGGTATTTAAGCTCTTCTTGTATTTGATTTGCTATGTCACGTGCTAAGTGGTGCATTGCAAGATCCGATATTTTCCCTGGGTTTACGAACACGCGTATTTCTCTACCAGCCTGTACAGCGTACACTTTTTCAACACCTTTGAAGTTTGAGGCTAGATGTTCAAGCTCGCTGAGTCGTTTAATATAACGCTCTATTGTGTCTCGCCTTGCTCCTGGTCTTCCTGCAGATATTGCATCTGCGACCTGTACGATTATTGATTCTAGTGATTCGTATGGGTACTCTTCGTGGTGTGATTGCATTGCTTGAATTGCTTTTTTATCAATTCCAAATTTTTCGAGTATCCTTTTTCCAATCTCAACATGCGTTCCTTGCACTTCGTGATCAACTGCCTTACCTATGTCGTGTAACAACGCTCCTGTTCGTGCGACTGTAGTGTCTGCACCTAATTCCTCGGCAAGTATCCCAGATATGTGAGCCATTTCTATCGAGTGTTGTAGAATATTTTGCCCATAACTAGTTCTAAAGTGTAGACGCCCTAGTAGAGCAACCAGTTTTGCATCAAGTCCGACTACACCAGCTTCATATGCCGCTCTTTCTCCTTCTTTTCGTATTGTAACTGACATTTCTTTCTTCACGCGTTCAACAATAGATTCTATTTTTGCAGGTTGTATGCGTCCGTCAGCAATTAATTGTTCGAGCGCTATTTTAGCTATGTGTCTGCGAAGTGGGTCAAAAGAGGAAAGTGTTATTCGGTCTGGAGCATCGTCTATAATAACGTCTACACCTGTAACACGTTCAAATGCTTTTATATTTCGTCCTTCTTTTCCTATTATTTTACCTTTATCTTCTTCTGATGGTATTTGTACTGAAAGTGACATAACCTCTGTGTTAACGGCGTTCCCAACTCTGTGTATTGCAGCAGCTAGTATGTTTCGCGCAGCGTCTTCAAATCGCTCTTTCCCGTGCATCTCAAGTTTTTGAAGTCTCGCAAGAAGTGTTTCCTCGTGAGATTTTTCAATATCCTGTATTAACTGTTCACGAGCTGATTCTTGTGATAAATGCGCTACACGTGCAAGAGTACTACGTCTTTCTTCTATAAGCGCCTGAGATTCTCTGGCAAGTCTTGCAGCCGAATGTTCTTTGTTTCGAACACTTTCTGATTCATCGGCTATATTGTGTTCTCGTTCATCAAGAAACGCTTCTTTTTTAGTTAAGCGTTCTTCGGTTTTTGTTAGTTTTTCTTCATGCTCACGAACTATTTTTAAACGTTCTTGCTCTATTTCAGCTGCTCTATTTTTTGCATCTGAAAGTAATCGTGATATTTTCTCTTTTGTTTCAAGCATTTGTTGCTTGATTTCTATTTCAAGAGAACCTCTTTGTCCAAGTGCTATAAGCCAACGTAAAACATACCCAAGCGCTATTCCTGTTGCTCCGGACAATGCTAATAGTATAAAAATAAATTTAAACGACATGGTGGTATTAGTTTGTACGACTTCCACCACTTACGATATTTTTTTGTAGAGGCCGTACGTACGAATTATGAACGTATATTAGCCGTTTTGTAACGGTGCGTGCACTCTAGCATGCAAATAGATGAGTAGCAAAAGACCATTACCGTTGTTTTGGTAATGGTCTTTTGTGTTTGTTCTACTGTTTATTTCTTTGCTTTATAGACTTGGTCGACGACTCCGTATTTTTTAGCTTCATCAGAGGTCATAAAGTAGTCACGGTCCACATCTTTTTGTACTTTTTCTACAGTTTGTCCTGTTGCTTTTGCCAAAATCTTGTTTAGTCTGTCGCGAGTTGCAAGTATGTGTTTTGCTGTAATCTCTATGTCTGCTGCTTGTCCTTGCGCTCCGCCCCACGGTTGGTGAATCATTATTTCAGAGTTTGGAAGTGCAAATCTTTTTCCTTTCTGTCCATTTGCAAGCAATACTGCCGCAGCTGAAGCCGCTATACCTACGCATACTGTTGAGACATGAGGTTTAACATGGTTCATAGTATCTAGTATCGCCAGTCCAGCAGTTACTGATCCTCCAGGTGAGTTTATGTATAGATAAATGTCTTTCTTAGGGTCTTCTGCTTCAAGGAATAGTAATTGCGCGATTATTAGGTTTGCGCTTTCGTCCATTATTTCTCCGCTTAGGAAAATAACCCGCTCTTTTAAGAGTCTTGAATATATATCATAGGCTCTTTCTCCAAATTGTGATTTCTCAACCACCATAGGAACCATGAAAGATGACCGTTCTTGTTTTGTGTTGTTGTTCATCATAATGAAAGTATACTATCTGCGTTTTGTCTCAAGCACAAGTTATAACAAAAACTATTTATTAGTATTTACGATAGTGTTTGTGGTTTGGGTTGGTTTTTCTGTTGAAATACGTTTTCCCCATGCGTAGAAAGCACCAGTTATAATCATTGCAAGTACAACGAAAATCGCTATTAGTGCGCCCCATGATTGTTGTTTTGGAGTTGTTGTTTGTATTGATTCTTTGTTTTCATCTTGCATAATTTCTTTCAGTATAAACTGAGCACACCGACTACGCAAAGCGTAGTCGGTGTGCTCAGTGTTTGTTCTGTTTATTGTTTTCAATACACGTCATGGCCACCAATAATAAGAAGAACGACTTCTTTTTTGGAACCTAGATGTTCAAACATTATTCTATGTTTTCTATCAACGGGAAAAGCGTATAAATCTTTTAGACTTCCTTTTAATTTGTGAAACTCAAGAGTCTGGTGTTTTTTATGTCTCTAAATTGTGTGATTTTTTCTTCAACTCTGTCTTTTAGGTCAGCGTCTAGCACTTTAAACATTTTTAAGAATTTCTTAGAGTAAAAAATCTCTATCATAGTGCCTTAACAAGTTCTCGCAGGTTACCTTTATATACCTTACCTTGTGCAACATCCGCACGTGCTTCACTCAAGTCTTTGAACGCCTCATCCTCACGCATTTTATATAATGCCTTTCTAACAACCTGTGTTTTGTTGTCAGCTTTTTTTGACATAATCATATCATCAATAAATTCTTCTAGTATTTTGTCTATAGGTGTTGATAGAGTAGTCATATATTTATATGTTTATGATAACTTAATATGATATTATTTTAGGTTTTAGAAACACTAAAACCTAAAAGTAGGTTTTAGTGTTAGAAATGATAGTAGTGATTAAGTTTTTATTAGTGTGTAATTGTCGGGTAGTTATTTATTTTTATATATCAAAAGCAGAAAAGTCTCTCATGTTAACATGAGAGACTTTTCTGCTTTGTCGACAATATGTTACCTATGTTTTGTTAAATTATTTGGAATTCTTTAGTCTTTGCCTAGGTACATTTTAGATGCACGTTCAAAAGATGCTTGTGCTACTTCTTTTCCTTCAAAACCATCAACTTCAACCTCCTTGTCTTGTAGTTGTTTGTATGTAGTAAAGAAGTGGTGTATTTCTTTCAGTGTGTGCTTGTTTACGTCTTCTATGTCCTTAACTTCTGAAAAACGCGGGTCATCTGATGGTACAGCGATTATTTTGTCATCGTTGTCTCCACAGTCTGTCATATGCATGATTCCAACAGGTCGTGCGCGAACTAAAATACCAGGAGCTAGTGGGTATGTTGTTAGAAGTATCACGTCTAACGCATCACCATCGTCCCATAGTGTTTGCGGTACAAATCCATAGTCAAAAGGGTAGTCTTGTGATGTGTGCATTACACGGTCTAGCGCTATTAACCCTGTTTTTTTGTCTATTTCGTATTTGTTCTTTGATCCGCGTGGTATTTCAACGATAACCGTCATCTCATCTTTTGTTCCTGCTGGAATGTCGTGCATTAAGTTCATATTCTTTTATAAATTGTGTTAGTTTTATTCATCGTCTGCAACTTTGTCTCGTGATTCTTCTGTATCTACGATTGAGTTACCTTCGTTTTCTACAAGCTCTTCTTCTGCTGGGAGTTCTGTTATTTCTTTCTTTACCTCTTCTGTAATTATTTCCTCTGATTCTGTTGGCATGATACCCGCTTCTTCAGCTGGGTCTTTTTGTTCTTCTGGTGTCATATCGACAGATTTTCCGTCTGTTTGCGCAACTTCTGAACCGCCCGCAGACATAATGTCTATATTCCAACCGGTGAGTTTTGCTGTTAGACGTACGTTTTGACCCCCGCGACCTATTGCGAGTGATTGTTGGTCTTCACTAACAGTTACTGTCGCACGATGTTCTTCTGGTTCTAGTTCAACATCAATTGCTGTTGCTGGTGAGATAGCTTCTTTGATGTAGGTTATTGTATCTTCTGACCATTCTACAATATCAATTCTTTCACCTCCGAGTTCTCCCATAACGGTAGACACTCGCACACCGCGCTGCCCTACTAGAGAACCAACGGGGTCGATGCTTGGGTCTAGAGATATTACAGCTAGCTTTGTTCTACTACCCGCTTCGCGCGCAAGCGCTTTTATTTCTATACTTCCAGACGCTAGTTCTGGTACTTCCATTTCGAATAGTTTTACAACAAAACGAGGATGAGAACGTGAAAGACGTAAGTAAACCCCTCTGAAACCTTCGTCTACGTTGTATAGATATGCACGAATTCTTTCTCCTGGGCGATATCTTTCTCCTGGAATCTGTTCCTCGTATGGGATTATTCCTGTTGTACGTCCAAGGTCTATATATAACGAACCACGTTCTACACGCTGAACAATACCTGATACGATTTCGTTTTTCTTACTTGCGAATTCTTCTAGTATTGATAGTTTTTCTGCCTCTCTTATTTTCTGGATAATTACTTGTTTTGCTGTTTGCGCTGCAATTCGTCCAAAATCGTCTTGTGGCTCAAGAGGAAACACAACATCTTCGTTTAGTTCAACGTTACGCTTCATTAGTTTGGCATCTTCTAGCAAAATGTGTTTTTCTGAATCAAAACGAGGCAAGACTTCAACTTCTTCAGAAGTTTCTTTGCTGTCTTTACTTTTTGTCTTTGATGTTTCAGGTTCGTCTGTGTCTGTTTGAAAACGAACAGTAGAGTCGTCAACTACAGTTTTCGTTTGTTCAAATGAAACGGTGCCTGAGTTTAGGTCTAATACGGCGCGAACTACTTGGTTTCTTTTGCCGTACTCCTTTTTATAAGCTGTTGCCATTGCTGTTTCAATAGCTTCAATCATGGTTTCTTTTGAGATACCACGTTCTTCGAATTCTCCGAGAACTGAGTTAATTGTTTTTAGGTCAATCATAAGTAT
The DNA here is from genome assembly GCA_964473795.1 of uncultured Candidatus Saccharibacteria bacterium. Lineage (GTDB taxonomy): Bacteria > Patescibacteriota > Minisyncoccia > Phycocordibacterales > Phycocordibacteraceae > C7867-001. Next base: position 8,433 of record CAYYQT010000014.1, read on the forward strand.
ATAGGATATGTATGTGTAGGTATGTGTCTACTATAACAAGAAATGCCCGCAATGCGGACATCCCAAGATTTCCAAATAATACCAGTATGTATGTTTTTCGTCAATTCGACAAAAAGTTCTTCCTATTGTCTTTGTGTAACACAAAATTGTAGTTGTAATTACAATAACTATTTCGACAGTCAAAGTTATCCTTTGTTGTGGTATATGACATACACTGTTCGTGGGTTACAATAATTTGTATAAAAAGTAGATTTCAGAAAATATAAATACAATTTTAAAAAACATGCGAATACCAACAATAAAACACATAGCGTTCTCTTTATTGGCACTTGTTATAATAAGCAGTGCCTCTATCTCGTCTCCTAAATATGCACAAGCTGGTTTTGTTGGAGCACTGTCTTCTGCAGGAAGTATAACGGCAACTGTATACGAATCTGTTGTGGATTTCGTAAACTCATTAATTAACCCAAGCTCTGTTAGTGTTCCAAATACAAATAGCGTACAAGGTGTCGCACAACAAACAGCAACAAGCACGGTTACTCAACAAAGGTCTGTATCTGGTGTTGCACAAAACGGTTCTGGTTCCGTTAGTGATACTAAAATTTTAGTATCCAGTTCAACGCAACCTCAAATTATAGTTAAGAAAATATACATAACGCGCCAACCTGTAATTCAAAAAATAACAAGAAATGTTGTTGTTAAGGGTATTTCGAAAAACGACCTAAATGCAACAGTATCTGGAATGCGTAGCGGTATTCTTGGTGATGTTCAAAAGCTCATTACTCCAATACAGAAACAGCAGGGAGTAACTATGCGCACGATACAACAAGTTAGTTTGATTCAGGACATTTCAAACTTAATTGTTCATAATGGCGATTTTAAGGGTGGTGTTTTTGCAGACGGTGTTATAAAAAACGCAAGCTCGGTGTCAGCTAACGACGCAAGTCTTAAAAAACTAACAGTTACATCACTTGCTACATCTTCTGGTTCGTACTTGGCTGTTGACCCTAACGGAAATGTAATAGCAACATCAACTCCACTTGGCACAAGTGGAACGGGAACTGTTACAAGTATCGCAGCATCTGGTGGTACAACTGGTCTTACATTTACAGGATCTCCAATAACATCCGCTGGAACACTTACTCTAGGAGGAACACTATCAATAGCTAGCGGAGGTACTGGAGCTGCTACACTAGCAAACCTTATTGCTTTGGGTACAGATACTACGGGTAATTATGTTGCAACCATTGCTGACGCTGGTGGTTTGACAATTGCAAATTCAGGTACGGAGAGTGCCGCTGCAACTATTGCTCTTAACACAGCAAACCCAAACACATGGACAGCCCTACAAACTTTTGCAAACGCAACGACAACTTCACTATCTAGTACATACGCATCATCAACGAGTTTATATGCAGGAACACTTAACCTTAAATCACTCGCAACCCCAGCAGGAACGTTCTTAGCTGTTGACTCTAGTGGTAAAGTAATAGCAACATCAACTCCGTCAAGTGGTGCAAGTATCGGTACTGGAACGACTGGACAAATCCCATACTACGCAGCAAATGGTACGACGCTCTCTCCATCATCTGCGTTAACTGTTACGTCCGGTGGAAGTTTAGGTGTTGGAACAACAAGTCCTTGGGGTCAATTGTCCGTTGAAATGAACACAACAAACCCATCTCTTGTTGTTTCAAATTCTGGCTCAACAACACCAGCATTTTATGTTGGAGGTGTTAATCAAGACGGAGGTGTTGGCGTAGGAACAACAGGTGGCGCTGGCAGAAGACTCGATGTTCTTGATGTTGGTAACCCGCAGCTTCGTTTGTCACAAACAAGTAGTGTGTATACAAACTTCCAAGTTGCACCAACAACTGGAGACTTAACAGTTGACCTTAACCCAAACACATCTGCAACGAGCGTTTATCTAACACAAACCGGTGGAACAACAGGTGCGAACCTTCGTGTGTGTGAAGGAAGCTCCTGTCCAGCCGTTACAATGGCGAATGGTGGAAACATTTTGGCAGAAAATGGTTTCTATTTTGGAAACGGATATAAGCTTGACCAAGTTGCTGGAACAACAACAGCAATAGCTGTATATGACACAACAGGAACGGCAATACTTGTCTTTGACCAGTACTAATAAAACTTTTAGAACGGGTAGTGTATAGTTGTTTGATACACCATGTTATCTATCCTAAAGAAAAATGATTACTTTGTAGAAGCAAAGATGTTTGTTGGTAATTTTACAGAATGGCTGTTATTACTTCTTGTGTTTACTATATTTTTCTTTGCATTTGGAATACATAATATAACTATATTTGGGTACACTTTTTCAGTGCCTATGCTTTCAAGAGAGTCTTTTTCAGTGCAGTTTTTCGACAGAATGGTTTATGATCTTGTACCAAATGGTGTGACTCTAATGGTAACAAACCCTCTAACAGCTTTTATTGCACAAACAAAAATAGCGGTATTTTTAGCTTTCATTTTTACATTTCCAGTGCTTATATTTAGATTGTTAAAATACTTTTCTCCAGCGTTACATAAACATGAGCGTATTGCTGTTTTCGCGTTCGCGCTACCTACGGCGATACTTTTTGCATTGGGTGTGGTTTTTTCATATGTTGTGATGATTAAACCTACCTTTAGTATTTTGTATTCATACACTGGAAGTATGGGTGCTGTGCCATTTTTTACAGTAAATGAGTTTGTTAATCTAGTGCTTGCTTTTTCGATAGCATCTGGGCTTTTGTTTTTGCTTCCGATAGTTATGGTTCTTTTGACTCGTTTTGGAATAGTTACATATGATTTTTGGAAGTCACAATGGAGGTACGCAATAATAGTTTTCTTGATTGTGTCTGCTATAATTACACCAGACGGAAGTGGGGTAACTATGATGTTGCTTTCAGCACCTATGGCTGGACTTTATGGCGTTGGTCTTTTCGTTAGTCAACGACTAACGAAAAAAAGACAGTTATAAACAGATTAGTACATACATCATGTTTTATGCACGTCGCGTTGGTTTATTATAAATATAATATGAAAATAATATGTTTGGATTAGGAGTACCTGAGATAATAATTATATTACTTGCTGTTGGTATATTGCTATTTGGAAACAAAAAGATAATCGAGCTCGCTCGTTCGCTTGGACGTTTTTCTGGCGAATTTAAAAAAGGAAAGCTTGAAATCGAAAACGAGATTAACAAAGCAGAAGGTGAAGTGAAAGATGTTACCGCTGTTGAGGTAAAAGAAGTGCATAAGTCTAAATAAAAAAGTACTTATGTTGTATACTTAACCGTATAAGATTATGAATGATTTTAACGAAAAAGGAGACGTAACACTGGTGCATAACAAAAAGCGTAGACAAATGTTAACTATAGTCGGTGTTGGTTTGTTTTCGTTTGTACTCGGGAAGGTAATAGGACCAAAGATACAATTGTTCTCGCAAGATTACCCAATTACAAAAAAAGAATTCAAGAACTTCCGTGTTGTAGAGACAAATAAAGAAATGAAGCTCTACACACACGGTGGAGAAGAGATTCTTATTGTAGATAAGGACGGGTTCAAATAAAGTTTGTTGTAATTTATAAAGAAATACCAAGATACCTATGACAATGCGTATATCAGCAAGACGAATAGACATGGCAGACAATCTTTTAGAAAGACCTGTATTCAAAGACTATGGAGAAACTCTTGTAGCAGCAAGTAGTGGTACTGCTTATACCGTTGACTTAACGCTTGGTAACACACTTCAGATAACAATGACTGGTAATTGTACTTTCACTTTTTCTAATCCTCCCGTGTCTGGGACTGGTGGTAGTTTTACGCTTATTTTGATACAAGACGCGACTGGCTCAAGACTTGCTACATGGCCAACGTCTGTAAAGTGGCCAAGCGCAACAGCTCCAACACTAACAACTGCTGCTGCTGGTGTAGACGTTGTTACTTTTGTAACTACTGATGGTGGAACAACTTGGTATGGTTTCATCGCAGGGCTCACAATGGGGTAGAACATAAACTAAACACAGCTAGAACAAAAGCGCTGTCTTCGACAGCGCTTTTGTTCTGTATAAGCTACGGGTAGTCCACTGTATTTTAAAAAGTGTAGAAAATCGTGTATTTGAGCGGTAATACACAACCCATACAAACCACACCACCCAACTCAAAAACACTTATCCCCACCCTAGCCACCACCCACACAACACAACAAACTAAACAGGTATATACTAAAGACATCAAATAACCGTTATGTTACACACACACACATTACCTACACTCAGTTGTCTAACTAACCACACAACACAAACCAAACAAACTACATTGTCTTTTACAAAAGACAATGTAGTTTGTTCTTCCAAACCTAACCAAACTCACATATGCCTGTAGGGATAGCATTTAGAGGTATGATGTCTGCGCCTGCTGCTCCAGTACCAACTGGTTTGTGGGCGTGGGGTCGTGATAATAAAGGACAGCTCGGCGACGGAACGGTAGTAAACAAATCCTCACCAATTCAAGTAGGAACACTCACGACTTGGACAGCTGTTTCCGGCGGGTATGAGCATACAGCAGCACTCAAAACAGACGGAACGCTCTGGACATTTGGTTACAATACTTTTGGACAGCTCGGAGACGGTACGGTAGTAGACAAATCATCACCAGTTCAGGTTGGTGCACTCACAACCTGGAGCTCTGTTGCTGGTTATGCTCATACAGTAGCACTAAAAACAGACGGAACACTCTGGGCGTGGGGTTACAATGGAAAAGGACAGCTCGGAGATGGAACAGTCGTGTCAAAATCCTCTCCAATCCAAGTAGGTACACTCACTACGTGGAGCTCTGTTGCTGGTGGTACTTATCACACAACAGCAATCAAAACAGACGGAACACTCTGGACATTTGGTTACAATTATTACGGACAGCTCGGAGACGGAACAGTTGTATACAAATCCTCACCAGTTCAAGTTGGCGCACTCACAACATGGAGCTCTGTTGCTGCTGGTTATGCTCATACAGTAGCACTAAAAACAGACGGAACACTCTGGGCGTGGGGTTACAATGGAAAAGGACAGCTCGGAGATGGAACAGTCGTGTCAAAATCCTCTCCAATCCAAGTAGGTACACTCACTACGTGGAGCTCTGTTGCTGGTGGTACTTATCACACAACAGCAATCAAAACAGACGGAACACTCTGGGCGTGGGGTGATAACGGTAAAGGAGAGCTCGGAGATGGAACAATAGTAAACAAATCCTCACCAATTCAAGTAGGTACACTCACCACATGGAGCTCTGTTGCTTGTGGTGATTCATACACAATAGCCACAAAAACAGACGGAACACTCTGGGCGTGGGGTTACAATTATTACGGACAGCTTGGAGACGGAACAGTTGTATACAAATCCTCCCCAATTCAAGTAGGAACACTCACAACATGGAGTTCTGTTGCTGCTGGACGGTATCACACAATAGCAATTATAAAATAAAAAAATGATATTTTTAGCATCAATCCCGCGCTCTGGCT
>CAYYQT010000015.1:0-9770 GCA_964473795.1 uncultured Candidatus Saccharibacteria bacterium
ACAAAAACTGCCGATTAGGCGGTTTTTGTATGTTCGCCTCGGCGAACGGTGGAATTTTTTTTGAATAGATGTAAAATAATTAACAAGTATGGTTGTTGAATTTGAGTTTATGTTGGTATGATTCACGTATGGATTCAATTATAAAAAATATAGGTGCATTGGCTACTACAGACTTAAGAAAAGACGCATTATCTATTGCAGAAGTTGGTTATAAATCTATTGATACAAAAAATATTTTGTATCAATCTGTAAGTATAAACGATGACATTTTAACTGTTGGGGAAAATACTTTTACATTACGAAGTGATCAGAAAATTTGGATTGTTGGTGCTGGAAAGTGTGCTGTTTCTGGTGCTAACGCACTTGAAAATATACTTGGAGAACGTATAGCCGGAGGGGTTATCGTTGATGTTTCAGATACAGCACATTGTTTACCACTTAAGAAAATAGAATGTTATTTAGGAACGCACCCCAAACCATCGGAAAAAAACATTGATGCCACCAAACATCTTGTAGATGCGCTTAAAAAGCTTAATGCAGATGATATTGTAATAGCTCTTGTATCTGGAGGTGGTTCTACATTGTTGTGTTTACCTAATGAAACTTCAACCTGTTTAATAGAATCAGACGTGTTTGATGAACTTACAAATGCTGGCGCGTCAATTACAGAATTAAATACTATACGTAAACATCTTTCATATGCTCGAGGTGGATGGTTGTCACGATTTGCATATCCAGCAAAGGTAATCAGCCTGATTTTTTCTGATGTTCCTAAAAATGACCTGTCAATCATTGCTTCTGGTCCGACGGTTAAAGATATGTCTACGATAGAAGATGCAAAGAAAATTATTGAAAAATACAAAATTATTTCTTTAAAAAATGTTACGTTGTTGGAAACACCAAAGGATAATCTTTATTTTGAAAATACATACAATACACTTCTTGTTACAAATGATACCGCGCTTAATGCAATGGCAAATTTTGCGGAATCAATTGGTTATACATCAAAAATAATTACAAATTGTTTTTCTGGTGAGGCTAGTGATGTTGCAAAAATGGTAACTGAAGAATTGTCAGTTTCAAAAAAAGGTACAGCACTTTTTTTTGGAGGGGAGTCTACAGTTACGCTTGGTAACAGTTTTGGAAGAGGTGGTAGAAATTTAGAATTAGCAATGTCTGCACTAAGTAGAATTGATGATAATCAAATTATTGTTACGTTTTCCTCTGATGGGCATGATAATACAGATTATGCTGGTGCTGTATGTGATAATATTACGAAAGAGCACGCGAAAGAACAGTCTGTTGAACTTAGTAGGTATCTCAATAACCACGAGTCGTACGATTTCTTTTTCCAAACTGGAGATGCTCTAGTAACAGGTTATACAGGATCAAATGTTTCAGACTTAATTATAGGACTAACTTCTATTACAGAATAATTTATTTTATGGCACAGCATATTTTATGGTTTGAGGATATAACAATGAAGAACGTTCCTGAAGTTGGAGGAAAAAATGCTTCATTAGGTGAAATGATTAAAAATTTAACAGCAGATGGTATACGTATACCATCTGGATTTGCAACTACTGCAAACGCCTATCGTTATTTCCTAAAGGAAACGGAACTAGATTCTTTTGTTGAAAAAACACTGAGTGGAATAAGGAGAGATGATTTGTCTGATATGGAAAAACGTGGAAAGAAAGTACGAAATGCATTTTATCGTGCAAAATTTCCTAAAGATTTAACTGATGAAATTACGAATGCATATAGTGAAATGGAAAAACGTTATGGAAAAAATATAGATGTTGCTGTCCGCTCAAGTGCAACAGCAGAAGATCTACCTGGTGCTTCTTTTGCTGGACAGCAGGAAAGTTATTTGGGAATAAGAGGGAAAGAAAATGTTCTAAAAGCTGTTAAATGGACAATGGCATCTCTTTTTACAGACAGGGCAATTTCATATCGCATAGATAAAGGGTATGGGCATATGGATGTTGCGTTATCTGCTGGTATACAGAAAATGGTTCGTTCTGATAAAGGTGCTTCTGGAGTTATGTTTACTGTTGATACAGAATCTGGTTTTCGCGATGTTGTTGTTATAAATGCAACGTGGGGACTTGGTGAAATGATAGTGCAAGGACATGTAATTCCAGACGAATATCTTGTATACAAAAAAACACTTGAGTCTGCTCCTAATTCAATAATTGAGAAAAAACCTGGAACAAAAATAAAAAAAATGATTTATGGAGGAAAAAAAATGTTAGGAATACAAGAAACTAAAGTTGTACCAGTATCTAAAGAAGAACAAAATTCTTTCGTTCTTTCTAATGATGAAATACTTACGCTTGCAAAATGGGGAATGATTGTTGAAAAACATTATTCTAAATTATCTGGGAAATGGTCTCCAATGGATATGGAATGGGCAAAAGATGGAGAAACAAATGAGCTATATATGGTACAAGCACGCCCAGAAACAGTGCAGTCATCACGTGATTTTACAAAACTAAAAGAGTTTAAAATGAAATCGCACGGAGCTGTTATTGTTAAAGGAATTTCTGTAGGTTCAAATATAGCAACTGGTGCAGCTAAAGTAATACTTGACACTAAAAACATAAAGAATTTTAAAAAAGGGGAGATACTTGTAACTGGCATGACTGATCCAGATTGGGAGCCGATAATGCGTTTGGCGTCAGCAATAATAACAGACAGAGGTGGTAGAACATCACACGCTGCTATTGTGTCTCGTGAACTAGGTGTACCGGCAATAGTTGGAACAAAATTGGCAACTCATTTAATTAAAACGGGGGATATAGTAACAATAGATACCATAGGTAGTAGTGGTTCGGTATATACTGGCGCGGCAGATTTTGAAGTAAATGAACATGATATAGATAAAATACCAAAACCTAAAACTAAAGTAATGGTAAATGTCGCTACTCCAGATATGGCCTTCGCGCACTCATTTTTACCTGTTTCTGGTGTAGGACTTGCTCGTGAAGAATTTATAATTACATCTAGTATAGGTATACACCCATTAGCACTTCTTAATTTTGACAAATTACCACACAAAACACGTGCAACAATTTTAAAAAAGATGATTGGTTGGGATGATCCAGTTGATTTTTATCGCGACAACCTTTCTTATGGAATTGCAAAAATTGCAGCAGCTTTTTATCCGCGTCCTGTAATAGTTAGATTTTCCGATTTCAAATCAAATGAATACAGGTCTTTAATTGGTGGTGATTCTTTTGAACCAAAAGAAGAGAACCCTATGATTGGCTGGCGTGGAGCGTCAAGATACTATGATCCAAAATTCAAAAAAGCATTTGCGCTTGAAGTTGAAGCAATTAAAATAGTACGCGAATCAATGGGTCTTGATAACGTAATACCTATGGTTCCTTTTTGTAGAACTATAGAAGAGGCGGACAAAGTTTTGGAGCAAATAAAGTTAAACGGTGTGATACCTACGTCATTAGCGGTAAATGGAGACAAATCAACACCTATATATATGATGTGTGAGATACCATCCAATGTTATACTTGCGGACGAATTTTATAGTCGTTTTGATGGTATGTCTATAGGTTCTAACGACCTTACACAACTAACTCTTGGTTTAGATCGTGACTCAGAGTTGATAAATGACGTTGGAAATGAAAACAATACTGCTGTTAAAGAATTGATTAGAACTGTAATTACAAAATCTCATAATAATAAAAAATATCTAGGTATTTGTGGTCAAGGTCCTTCAGATCTTCCTGATTTTGCAGAATTTCTTGTTCAGCATGGAATTGAGAGTATGTCGCTTAATCCAGATGTTGTTATAAAAACAATGATAAACGTAACAAAACTTGAAGAAAATCTTGATAAAAATCTAGATTATAATTCATCTACAGAAATCACTAAATAGTATGCGTATAAAAGAAATACACGCCAAGTCTATTTTAGATAGTCGTAATCGTCCTACAGTAGAAATTATAGTTCGTACAGATTCTCTGGAGGCTGTTGCGTCTGTACCATCAGGTAAAAGTACTGGTTCTCACGAGGCAAAAGAGTTACGCGATGCTGACGGGGGTGTTGCTAGTGTGTGTGCCTCGCTTGAAGGTGAAATCTTTAACGCTATTTCAGAATACAATTTCAAATCTATAAAAGAAATTGACAAATTTCTTATCGGGTTAGACGGTACACAGGATAAGTCACGACTCGGTGCAAATGCAATTTTGGCTGTTTCAATTGCAGTCTCACGACTTTTTGCACAAAAAGAAAATATTCCACTTTGGCGTTATCTTGCTAATGAATATGGAACTACACCATCAGCGCCACATTTATTCGTAAATGTTATGAATGGTGGTGAGCATGCAAACTTTCGATTACCAATACAGGAGTACTTGTTTGTAGTTAAAGAAAAAACAGTAACAGAATCTGTAAAAACAGCAGAGGGTATGTTTGAAGCACTTGGTAAGGTATTGCAAAAAGAAACAAATGACTTATTAATTGGAGATGAAGGAGGGTATTCTCCAATATTTAAAACTATAGAGCGTCCGTTTGAAATACTTTCTAATCTAATTAATGATAAATTTAATGGTTCAATAGCTATAGACGCTGCAGCAAACGGTATGAGAAGTGAGACTGGTATGTATGAGTTACTTGATAAAAAGTATACGACACATGATCTGCAGAAACTATATGAATCACTAGTAAATAAGTTTCCATTTCATGCAATAGAAGATCCTTTTGCAGAAGATGATATTGATGGTTTTGTTTCAATTACATCTTCGCTTGGCGACAAGGTTCTTATAATTGGTGATGATTTAGTCGTTACAAATACTGAAAGAATTGAGAATGCTATATCAAACGGTTTAATAAATGCTGTACTTATCAAACCAAACCAAATAGGTACTGTGTCTGAGGCTATGGAAGCAGTCTTGAAAACACACTCTAAGGGTCTGTATACAATTTGTTCTCATAGATCTGGTGAGACAGATGATACTTTTATAGCAGACTTTGCTTATGGTATTGGTGCACATGGTATAAAAGCGGGAGGTTTTGGTCAAAGACAGCGACGAAAAAAGTATGAACGATTATGTGAAATAGAGCATGAAATATAATATATAAATTATATTTCAAAATAAAAAAGTACATCTTTTTTGTCACATTTGTATAGTAGGACGTCTCTCTGCAAGAAATCGTATTATAGAAACGATTTCTGCACACGGTGTACTTTTCGAACAATGTCATGATTACTGTTGCTGAAACACATATTACAAACGCCACTACGTATCGGTCTTTTTGGGTACCGTGACAGTACTTTGTTCGTGGTGTGTGAATGCAATAATTAGGAAAGTAAACAAAATGGATTGGATGTGGTGATTGCAAGAATAATTATCCACTGTATAAACCTTTTGTTTCAGGTGTTATTATTCTTATAAGAAAAAGTATTGTTAAATAATTTTAAACAAAAATGAATTTTGAAGAATACCAAGAAAAATCAAGAGAAACAGCAATGTATCCAGACATTGGAAATAATTTTGTTTATCCAACGCTTGGATTGACTGGTGAAGCAGGAGAGGTGGCTGATAAAATAAAAAAAATAATCCGTGATGATGAAGGAAAAATAAGTAGTGAAAAAAAGCAGGAAATATCTAAAGAACTAGGAGATGTGTTGTGGTATCTCTCGCAACTTACTACGGAGCTAGACCTGTCTTTGTCTGATGTTGCCGCTCAAAATATCGAAAAAATTCAATCACGAAAGCAAAGAAATAAGATTTCTGGTAATGGTGATAACAGATAGTGTTGTTTAAACTGTTTGCGCAGTTGTCTGCCTCACAAAAGATATGTAGTTTTATGTGTGCAGGTAAAGAAAAATATAACGCTACTTAAGTCTAATTAAAGACTTTCTAGCAGACTAGTCTAGTTGGTATTTTTTGTGTCTATTTTGGTTTATTGTTGTTATAATCCGTTTGGAATTGATTTAAAGGAGAAGCAGTGTGGGTAAAAATAATCACAATGCCGAACGACATCATAGGAAACCTTGTTCTTTGGGCGGAAAGAATGATTCAGAGAATATTTCAAAGGTGTCCAGAAAGGCACACAGGTCTTGGCATAATCTTTTTGTTAATTATGACGCAAGAACAATATGCGGAATAATTAACGCGTTATGGTTAGACCCAGACTATTCATTGGTTTGTGTTAAAAAAGAAAACGCAAACCGTGTCGTTGAGTTTAACGATAGTCTCAAAAAAAAGAAAAAATAACAAAACAACTAAAGAGTATTGGTATGTTCCATACTCTTAGTTTTTTATATATAATATAAAAATGAAACTGTTAATAGTTACTCAGGTTATAGACGCTGACGACCCTGTGCTTGGGTTTTTTGTACGCTGGGTGGAGGAGTTTGCAAAACACGTAGAAAGTGTAGAAATTATATGTCTGCGAGAAGGGAAGCATGACTTTCAGTCAAACGTGAAAGTGTACTCGCTTGGGAAAGAGTACAACACAGCGCCGAGCTGCGCTCGGCGCTGTGTTGTGCGTATCGCCTATACTTTTCGTTTCCTGGCGCTAGTCTGGCGCTTGCGTCATAACTATGACAGTGTTTTTGTACATATGAATCCAGAGTACATTGTACTCGGTGGAAAGCTCTGGCGACTACTTGGTAAGCGTATATCGCTTTGGTACACACATAAAAATGTAGACTGGAAATTACGTATTGCAGTACTTTTTTCACACATTGTGTTTACCGCTTCACCTGAAAGCTTTCGTATTAAAACTAAAAAACTAAAAATAGTAGGGCATGGAATAGATATGGCACAATTCGCCATAAGCCAGGGCGCAGAACAGGTCGCGTCTACGGCGCGCCCTGTTCTGCGTATCCTGACTGTAGGACGTCTCTCTGCAACAAAACGCATTATGGAAATGCTTTCTGCGCTTGACGTACTTTTCGAACAAGGTCAGGATTTCACTTTCACTATTGTTGGAGCACCTGCCACAAGCGCAGATGTAGAATATGAAAAACAAGTACGCAGTGCGGTATCTGATAGTCTATATGCAAAAAAAGTAAAGTTTCTCGGCGCTGTAGTACATAAAGATGTTCCTAGTTTGCTTGCTACTCACAATGTTTTTCTAAATCTCAGCACAACTGGCAGTATGGACAAGGCAGTACTTGAAGCTATTGCAACTGGTATGCCTGTTGTTACAACAAATATTGCGTTTCGTGACTTGCTATCGTTAGTGCAGGGATTATTTATAACTGAAGCAACTCCAGAAAAAATAGTAAATGCTCTTGTACTCGCGCTCACTTCTGATGTAAGTGAGATCACACACACTGTGAGGGAGCGCTTCGCGCTCCCTCACACGATTGCTACAATAGTGGAAGTGCTCACATCAAGCCAATAAAACTTGCCACAAATAATCTCGCATAATTAGTTTTCGACAAATTGATACTATAGTAGTAATTTGTTATAATCTGCAATATATGGCTATCTTTCACCGCGATATAGAAGACAAAATTCTCAAATCCATAGATAAAAAGGGTATCTTAGTTATTCTTGGTCCTAGACAAGCTGGAAAAACCACTCTTGCCAAACGTATTCTTAAACATCTTAATTTTGAAGATAGTTACTTTAACTGCGAGCTTTCTGAAGTTCGTCGGCATTTTGTGCTTGGAAACCCAGAACCGTTGCTTTCACTCATCGGCAACCGCAAATTGGTAGTGTTTGATGAAGCGCAGACCATCGAAAATATCGGGAAGATACTTAAGATATTTCATGACACTTATCCTGATATAAAAATAATCGCCACAGGTTCAAGTGCGTTTGATTTGGCAAACAAAATACGCGAGCCACTAACTGGGCGTGCAGATGAATTTATGCTCTACCCACTATCGTTGAACGAAGTGAGTTCTGTATTTCCACTTACTCGCGAACGGTTTGATGACCTGCTTCGTTATGGCTCATACCCGGCAGTTGTCGCTGCAAGCAGTGGGGAAGAGAAAGAGATGGAAGTAAAACGTATCGCCACTAATTATTTATATAAAGATGTATTTACTTTTGAAGCACTTCGTAATCCGAAAGCATTTGAAGATTTGGTAGTACATCTTGCTTCGCGCGTTGGCGGAACGGTATCTACCAATGATTTAGCAAGAGAAAGTGGGATTGCAACAAAGACCGTAGAGAACTATCTCAGGCTTTTAGAGCAAGCATTTGTTATTAAGCGTGTATATTCTTTTTCGCGCAACCATTCAAATGAGCTTAAAAAAGCATACAAAGTTTATTTTGTAGATGCTGGGGTACGAAATACATTCTCAGCAGAGGGTTTAAGTCGTGTTGGAAGTATGGCAAACGGAGTAAGGTTTGAGTCCTTTGTATTCTCAGAGTTTCTAAAGAAAGATACTCTTGTACCGTTTCCTCCGCGTACGTACTTTTGGCGTACGCGGGACAAAAGAGAGATTGATTTCATTCGTGTGGGAGACAATATGATCGAGGCATACGAAGCAAAACTTACAAGCACGGATGTGTCATTTAAGATATTCCTTAAATACTATCCAGATGCTATGACACACGTAGTTACTCCAGAGACTCTTCTTTCCATTCAAAACAATGAATAATTTACCGCAAGTAAATAAATCACATTACAACTTTAGTAAGTATGCTTTTGAAGGGCGTTTTGTTAGTTATTATTGGCAACTTAAGGAAGTATTATCACATAATCCCTCATCTATACTTGAGGTAGGTGTTGGTGACCAAATTTTTGGTAGTTTTATAAAAAACAATACTGATATAGCATACACATCGGTTGATGTCGCTGAAGATTTACATCCGGATATTGTAGGAAACATTATGGACTTACCGTTAGCTAAAGAAACGTACGATACTGTATGTGCATTTGAAGTATTGGAACATTTACCTTTTGAAAGATTTGATGATTCTGTAGGCGAGCTTTGTCGTATTGCAAAAAAGTATGTCGTGATAAGTATTCCTCACTTTGGTCCAATGTTTTCTTTCTCATTAAAAATACCTTTTTTGCCACTTTTGCATTTTGCGATAAAGATGCCATTTCATGCAGAGCATCATTTTAATGGTGAGTATTTTTGGGAAGTTGGAAAGCGCGGGTACCCTGTTTCTATTATCCGCAACAAACTTACTCGTCATGGAAAGATTATTAGAGACTTTATCCCATCAGGTAGTCCATACCATCATTTCTTTGTCTTAGAAAAAATTATCAAATAATCACATAAATAATTCTATGTATCAAAACTTTTTTCACATACTGCATAAATTGTATCAAGGACAAAGTATCGCGCGTATATTTATGAATGAAGCACTTTCGCACGAAACACTTCGTGGAAAAGTTGTAGATGTTGGGGGTGGACGTAATCCAGACTATTTTAAATTTTTTAAGAAAGATGGTGAGATTTACATAGAACCGATTGACGGGTCTATGTCTGGAATTGATTTTGAAACAGACACACTGCCATACAGTGACGGCTCCATAGATACTGTTATCGCATGTAATGTGCTTGAGCATGTGTATAATCATAAATTTCTTTTAAACGAGATATCGCGAATCTTAAACCCAAAAACAGGAAGATTAATTGGTTTTGTGCCGTTTTGGGTTGGGTATCATCCTGATCCGCATGACTATTTTCGTTATACAAGCGAAGCTCTTGAGCGGCTCTTGAGTGAGTCTGGTTTTAGTGACTTTAGTGTCAGCTCTGTTGGCGGAGGTCCTGTTATTGCAAACTTTAATACAATAGTGCTTTCTGTACCGCACATAATACGTCC
>CAYYQT010000016.1:0-9243 GCA_964473795.1 uncultured Candidatus Saccharibacteria bacterium
CTATGGAAATCGTCTCCTATGTGAGGATTGTTAAGTTTTTCAACAACAGCAAATGCATTTTTAATTCCACGAGATTCCATTATTTCTCGAAGCTCTTCCATTGTGTCGTCGTTATTGTCTGGGTCAAGATCTAGGGCAATTTCTTTTACCTCATTGTCATTCAACCTATACTGTTCAGAATGTGTTTCTGTCTGAGGAATTGAGTAATGAGTCTTTAATGTTTCGTGAGTTATCTGTTCACGACTTATGCTAGACAAACTACCGTCAGCATTTTCTACATTTGACTGCTGAAGTTGAAGTTCTTTTTCAGCTACCTGAGCACGTAAATACGCAAGCTCTTCTTCTGGTGTTTTTAATTGAGGTACCCCTTCCATATATTATTTATTATAAACTACTTATGGATAACGTAGTACTACTTTATAGTTACCCATTCCAATACTAAAAGTGCTATTTTACAAAAAAATAATTTTTATATACCAAAACCACGCAAATTGCGTGGTTTTTTAATTATATATATTTTGCACTCTTTCTACTACAACTAGACGCTTTCACTATCTTCAGTGTCTTTTGTTTTTGGTGTAATACCATTTGCAATAAGTATTTCTTCAAACTCTTTTCTTTCAAGTGTTTCAACTTCAACCAGCCTCTTTGCAGTTGCATCTAGTGCGTTTCGATGATCCTCAAGAACCTTATAAGCTCTTTCTTTTGCGTTTTCTATTATAGAGGAAACCTCCGCGTCTATTTTTGCAGCTATGTCTTGCGAATACGACGCACCTCCTTGCGGTGTATTTGTATCAGACTTAAAAGCTACTGGGCCAATAGCACCACTCATTCCATAGCGAGAGACCATATCGTGAGCAAGTGCAGTAACTACGGAAAGGTCATTGCTTGGACCTGTAGTAACATCATCAAAAATCATTTTCTCTGCAACATACCCTCCAAGCGTCGAAGCTATATCATCTAAAAACTCTTTTTTACTTTGTAGTTTTTTGTCTTCAAAAGGAAGTTTAAGAGTATATCCAGCCGCTCTTCCACGACTTATTATAGATATTTTATGTACAGGGTCAGCATATTTAAGTACAGAAGATATAATCGCATGACCAGCCTCATGATACGCAGTGACTTTCTTTTCTTTTACAGAAAGCATATGACTTTTTCTTTCTGGACCAAGCATTACTTTCTCTATTGAACGAATCAAGTCATATTGAGTTATCTCTTTACGATTTTCACGCGCAGCCAAGATAGCACTCTCATTCATAAGTGAGTACAATTCTGCACCTGAGAAACCAGGCGTACGTTCTGCCACAACAGACACGTCTACATCTGGGCCTAAAGGTTTCTTTCTCGCGTGGATTTTAAGTATTCCTTCACGGTCACGTCTGTCTGGCAGGTCTATAACAACACGTCTGTCAAAACGCCCTGGACGAAGTAGTGCTGGGTCAAGTACGTCAGGCCTGTTACTTGCTGCCATGATTATTACCTTTTCAGTTGGTTCAAAACCATCCATTTCAACAAGTATCTGGTTTAACGTTTGTTCTCTTTCGTCATTTCCTCCACCAACACCCGTGCCTCGCACACGACCAACAGCATCAATTTCGTCTATAAAAATGATAGATGGCGCTGTACGTTTTGCAGTTTGAAACAAATCACGTACACGAGAGGCACCAACACCAACAAACATCTCAACAAACTCTGAACCAGATATTGAATAAAATGGTACAGCAGCTTCACCAGCTACAGCACGAGCAAGAAGTGTCTTACCTGTTCCAGGGGCACCCATTAGAAGTATTCCTTTTGGAATACGAGCGCCTATATCTATAAACTTTTTTGGGTTTTTCAAAAAGTCTACAATCTCCATAAGTTCATCTTTTGCTTCTCTAGCACCAGCAACGTCTGCAAAAGTCACACGTTGCTTTGTATCTGCGGGGTCCGTAACACGGGCTTTTGATTGACCAAACGAGAATGCTTGCATGCCAGCTCCTTTAACTTGGCGCGAAAGAAACCAAAACAAGAAACCAAAGAAAAGTATTGGCAACAATATAGGAGCAAGTGTTAGCAACCAGAAGTGCCATCTAGATTCTCCTTTTACGGTAATTGCAACCTTAGAAATAACATCTGGCTTCACACCATATGTTGCTAGTATCTCTGGCAATCCAGAAGAAGGACCTTTGCGCGATACTTTTTTTATTCCATCTATGTATGACAAATCCAGAGTGTCCCCAGACACTTCTATAGATTTAACTTTTTGTGCTGTAACATCTTGTGCTACTTGAGAAAGCGAGATTTCTTTAGGTTTTGATGCTGACGAAGATATAAAAGTATATAAACTCATTAACAAAATGAATATAACAATTGTAGACAAGAAGTTTCCTGCAAACGACATTCCAAACAAAGAAGCAAATGTTCTTTTCTTCTTTTTGTTCTTGTTTTTGTTATTTTTACCACCGTTAGACGGTCGGCGTGTTTTCTTTAATCGCGGTGTAGGCATTGTAAGGAAACTATACACGAGAGCTGCAATAAATGGAACGTGCACATTATGATATCTACGCGCTATAATCCATACATGACACTCATAAAGTACAAAAAGGCGGGATTAAAATATGAAAACATAGACACTTTTGAAGCTGGTATAGAACTACTAGGCACAGAAGTAAAATCAATAAGAGCGAAACTTGGCTCTATGGATGGTTCTCGTGTTGTTGTTCGTGGCGGTGAAGCGTTTATTTCTGGTATGACAATACCACCATACCAAGTAGCAAATACGCCAAAAAGCTATGATACAGAACGTCCTCGCAGACTACTCTTAACAAAACGAGAAATAGTAATGCTCTCTGAAGCAGAGTCAAAAAAAGGTTTGACAGTAGTGCCACTTTCAATGTATAATGCACACGGTTTAATAAAGGTAAAAATAGCTATTGTACGAGGAAAAACAAAGGTTGATAAGCGAGAAGACCTAAAACGAAAAGAGGCAGACCGTGAAGCAGAACGAGCAATGAAACATCGCTAAGCATCGTTTCAACACAAGTAAAATCTACAATACACAAGTTCAGCCACCCGCTTCAAATTCGTACAATGTTCATTGTGTTTGTTTGCAGGGGGTGACAGGCTTTGACGGTCTGCACCTTGAGAATGTGCGACGCGGTGAACGCTCATCTAACACCTTAATCTAGTGAGCATTCAAACGTGCCAAGAAATCTCTTGCACGCGCAGTGTCCTCTCCATACTTCGGTATGAATGACTTTGCGTTCGCAACTGTGACGGCTTGAGCTTAGGCTCGCCTCGCGCTTGCGACATCTATCTACACTGTTTTCGCAGAGCCGTAGAATAGGTGGAATTTTCTGTGAAATCGATTCTATGTACGCCCATACATAGCATTTAAACTTCGGGATCAGGTTGGAATGGTTTTGTTTCGGTTTTGACATCCTTCCCTAGAAACCAACCGAAACTATGCGTCGTAGAAGCACCTCAGAGTCCAGTCTCGGACGGGAGTTCAATTCTCCCCACCTCCACAAACCAAACACACACCGCAGGCTACGCCTGCGGTGTGTGTTTTATTTCAAACAAGCACGAACTACATGATAAACTATTCTAAAGTAAATCAATGGAAAGTTTAAACAAATTATCTTTATATTTGGCAGGTTCAATCCATATATGGAATGAACATTTTTTGCCAAACTATTCCAAACACTTTAACAAACAAGTACACTTATTTGAACCAGGAGCACTAAACATATCTCCAGACCATAGAGAAATATCATCAGACATTAGTCACTTATGTGTAAATAAAATCGCATCTTCTGATGCCGTACTAATGTATATGAAATCATATACACCAAAAGAAAACGAAGGATACCCTGGTATCGACAGTTCATGGGAGTGTGGTTTTGCATACGGACTAAACAAACCAGTCATAGCTTTAATAGATGACACAGAACATGCCAAATACTTTGAAGACCAATGGATGCTTAGTCATAATATAGCCGCATTTATAACGACAAATGACAAAGCGTTTGATTTTATTAAAAATTCACACCACTATAAAGAACCAACTGTGCTTTTTTCAGAAAGCAAAAACGACATTGAGACTGTGATTATTAGATACCTTAAACAAGCTCTTTCAAAATAAACAACCGCTATTATATATGTATTTATATTTAAAAAAGATATTGCATATTTCACGTCCGCATATTTGGATTTATACACTTGGCTCTTTTTTACTAGGAGTTACTATCGGGAGCTACGCAACTGGTGAGACAATTTATTTTTCTTATCAATTACTATTTTTAATACTGTTATTGACCCTGCCTATAAACCTGTTCTTGTATGCTTTAAACGATGCTTTTGACATAGACACGGATAAAAACAACCCCAAGAAAACATCTTTTGAAAACCGTGCACTATCCATACAAAAGAAAGAGCTTCTGTTGATTTCAACAATATCTATAGTGCTGCTTTTAGGTACTTTTTTGTTTGTATCAATAAAACTTATTTTACTTTTATTGTTGTGGATTTTTATTGTTGTTACATACAACGTCCCACCAACAAGACTTAAGGCAAGACCTTTTTTGGACATGCTTTTTGCATTAAACTTCCCTCTTTTCGGAGTTATTGGTTATGTGTTTATTACAAATACATATCCAGATATTTTATATATATTTATGCTAATTTTCTTTTCTTTTTCTATGCATTTATATACAAGCATTCATGATTTATCTTTCGACAAAAAAGCAAGAGTTACAACAACTGCAGTATTTTTAAAGTCTACACAAACAAACTTATACACCAGCGTTTTTATATACCTACCAGTAGTTATTTTATTAACAATAAAAGGATTATTTTTACTTTCTTTTGCAAGTCTCGTTTACCCTATTTTTTTCATACTTCAGGCGACAATTCTTAAAAAAGAAAATGAACTTGTTCAGTACAGGAGATTTATTAAATTACACTATGTAGTTGGCTTTATATTCACAATGTATTTTATATTTACGTAAGACAACTAAAGTAAAGAATGGCACGATTTCTATCACGCCACTCTTTACTTTTTATCTCCATTAATATCTTTTGGTTGCAGTGGGCTTGAAATGTCTTCAGACCATTGTGTTTTTATTTCACCAAATTGTTTCTCGTATTTGTCTATATTACTTGACAGCATTTGCATAAAACGTTTTGCGTGTTTCGTCGTGAACGCATACACAATACCCTCGCTACCTGACGACATTCCAATCAAAAAAGATTCTTCACTAAATGAGAGTTTGATATTGTCACAAAACTGCTTTGGTGCTTCATCTAATTCCATATTTGTTTAAGATAAATAATAAATTGACTATCCGTACATAAGCGCGCCGACAACAACCATGACGTTCACAACCTCCCACAAAATAAAACTAACAATTATTGCCTTATCTTTATGGGCTATTCCGTAGAAAATCCACGGGAACGTAACTATTGTCATCAAAATCCAAGATATTGCTGACACGCTTCCAGCTTGGTGGGTACTAAATATCTCGTACACTTGAGGAATAACAGTGAACGGCCCGACAATTCCAGCCACAAACGTTATATGATCAAGGGCTACAAAATACTTAGACCTTTCTGGCATTGCAACTGTCTTGTTATTTCTAGCAAGTGCACGGCGCTCTTTACGTGCATGTTTATGTTTTAGTCCTAAATGTATATGCATAATCTTAAATTAATTCATTCAGTGTAAATTATACCACCACAAAGCAATCATGCTGCGCAACGAGTACGTGCACATGTTAATGTTTGCATATGAACAAACAATCGCGAACGAGGTTGGTAATCATAATTGTAGTCTCTATATTTGCTGGATATTTATTAGGAATACAGAATACAAACAACAATCCCCCAAAACCTTCTGGCAACTATTCAACACCAACAGCTGGTAGCGTACAAGTGTTATACAGTCTAGATAAAAAACAAAACGATAAAGAACTTATTTCCATAATAGACAACGCACATAAGTATGTTTATTTTGCTATTTATGAGTTTACACTTTCAGATGTTGCGGATGCACTTGTTAGAGCAAAAGAACGAGGCGTTGACGTGCGTGGAATAGTAGACAGAGAAAACAGCACTGTTTCATATGAAGCGCCTATTATAAAAGAGCTTACGTCAGCAGGTATCAACATAGAGACACAAACACACCCAACAGGAATCATGCATATAAAAGCATTAGTTACAGAAAATGCGTATGCAAGTGGAAGCTACAACTGGACAAACTCTGCAACAAACATAAACGATGAGGTTCTAGAAATAGGCACAGACAAAAACCTTAGGGCGATATACGGAAACATCATCAGACGACTACTTAAAACAAATTCTGGTAGTGCTGTTCAAGGCAATACAGCGGCACAAAGCGCCGCTGTATTGCCAAGAAACGGAACGGTAGACTATACACAAGCACAAAAATACATAGGTAAAGCAATTTCAGTACAAGGACCAATTGTAGAAGTGTATACATCTCGTTCTGGTGTTACGTTTTTTGATTACTGTGTAAGTTATAGATCATGTCCATTTTCCGCAGTCATTTTTGCAAGCGATAAATCAAAATTTGGTTCACTTACAAAATATCAAGGAAGAACAATTACAGTTTCAGGAAAATTAACCCAGTATAAAGGACGTGCAGAAATGGTTCTATCAAGCCCACGGCAAATACATGAATAAAAAACCACACCAACTACCGAAATCATGGTTTTCTGATGATGCAACAATAATTGCACCAAAACTGTTAGGAAAAATAATAAGAAAAGGTTCGTGTTATGGAGTTATTGTAGAGACAGAAGCATACTCCCCTAACAATGAACAAAACGCTCAAAAAATCACACGTCAAAATGCGTTAATGCGCGACACGTACGGACATTGGTATGTTCGGTTTACATACGGCATGCACCACTGCGTAAACATAACAACAAACAAAAACGGTATAGGCTCTGTACTAATACGTGCCATAGAACCCGTTAAAGGTTTAGAGATTATGAAAAAAAACAGAAACACAACAAACGAAAATAATCTAACAAACGGACCAGCAAAGTTTTGCAAAGCATTTGATATAAACAAAGACGACGACAGAACAGTATGTGGTAAAAAATTTACAATATACGACATGCCAAATATCCAAGAAAAATATATAGAAACATCTCCACGCATAGGAATATCTCATGATACTGATTTGCCATGGAGATTCAGCATAAAAGATAACGAGTTTGTAAGTCGTTAAAATTAAAAACATATCAATATATATATATGGTATGTTTTGTTTAGACACATAGTTGTAAAATCAAAAAAGAGATAAAGGAGAGTCGCAATGACACGCAGATATGTTATGTCAGTTTCAGTGCGATGCACTGACCAAAGATTTAAAAGGTGGGTCGAGAAACTCGGTTTGCCAAAACAGGCACACGACCTATTTAAAAAAGTAAGCAGTGCTGTCGATATAAGTAAGACAAACTTAAAAAAAGATTCAATTCGCATAGTGTCAAAAGAGAAAGTTTTTTTGTTTAAAACAAATTCAAAAATCTTTTCCGTATACAGTGTTACGTGGAAGAAAAAACATCCAACCGGGGTAAAAATTGGTCTTTACTCAAGAACGGTTAACGGGGTGAAGTTCCCTTTTGAGTACTACGAAAAAATAACAGCACCTCAGGAAGTCACAGAGAAAACTGGTCGTAACGACAGTTTTCTAAAAACACATGTTCTCGTGTGGGGTGTTTGCGAAACATGTGAGAACACAGAAATGGTCTGGATACCGAAATGGTGCGAGTATCCAGTGAAATTCAAAGAATGTACTATGTGCGGCAATGGGCACCTTTTCACATAAGTTGTAACTCATAACAAACCAGCAGATGCCTTCGGCATATGCTGGTTTTACAAAAAATGTTATTTTTTAAGAGCAACCGTACTGTGTTGTCCAGCAGTAACAGAGCTCCATGTTGTTAGTGCTCCGACTTGGATTGGGGAGGATTTGTATACAACTGTTCCGTCTCCGAGCTGTCCAAAGTAATTGTAGCCAAACACCCAAAGTGTTCCGTCTGTTTTGATTGCTATAGTGTGCTGAGCACCACCAGCAACAGAAGCCCAGTCTGTGAGTGTGCCGACTTGAATTGGGGAGGATTTGTATACAACTGTTCCGTCTCCGAGCTGTCCGTTGTTATTTTGACCCCACACCCAGAGTGTTCCGTCTGTTTTGATTGCTATAGTGTGATACCACCCACCAGCAACAGAACTCCATGTAGTTAGTGTTCCAACTTGAATTGGTGAGGATTTGTTTACGACTGTCCCGTCACCGAGCTGTCCTTGCTTATTATAGCCAAACGTCCAGAGTGTTCCGTCTGTTTTTATTGCTGCTGTGTGCCCACCGCCACTAGCAGCAACAGAACTCCATGTTGTTAGTGCTCCGACTTGAATTGGGGAGGATTTGTATACAACTGTTCCGTCTCCGAGCTGTCCGTTGTTATTTTGACCCCACACCCAGAGTGTTCCGTCTGTTTTAAGTGCTGTTGTAAATTGAACACCACTCGCAACAGAACTCCATGTTGTGAGTGTGCCGACTTGAATTGGGGAGGATTTTGATATTTGTGTTCCGTCCCCAAGCTCTCCAGCGCCATTGTAACCAAACGTCCAGAGTGTTCCGTCTGTTTTGATTGCTGCTGTGAAATGCCAACCACTCGCAACAGAAGCCCAGTTTGTGAGTGTTCCTATCTGAACTGGAGAAGACTTGTCTACTACTGTTCCGTCTCCGAGCTCTCCATAAGTATTTTGACCCCACGCCCAGAGTGTTCCGTCTGTTTTGAGTGCTGCTGTATGCACATACCCAGCTGCAAAAGTAGACCAAGTCGTTAGTGTTCCTACTTGGATTGGAGAGGATTTTGCTACTACCGTACCGTCTCCGAGCTGTCCATAATTGTTACGACCCCATACCCACAGACCAGTTGGTACTGGAGCAGCAGGCGCAGACATCATACCTCTAAAGGCTATCCCTACAGGCATATGTGAGTTTGGTTAGGTTTGGAAGAACAAACTACATTGTCTTTTGTAAAAGACAATGTAGTTTGTTTGGTTTGTGTTGTGTGGTTAGTTAGACAACTGAGTGTAGGTAATGTGTGTGTGTGTAACATAACGGTTATTTGATGTTTTTAGTATATACCTGTTTAGTTTGTTGTGTTGTGTGTGTGGGGATAAGTGTTTTTGAGTTGGGTGGTGTACTAAAACTAACTTATTCTTTGA
>CAYYQT010000017.1:0-6740 GCA_964473795.1 uncultured Candidatus Saccharibacteria bacterium
TTTCTTTTTTGCCACTAGATACGAACCGGCTGGTGCTACTAGCATTCCCAGTAGTGAAAGTGCGTATATCTGTGAATAAAGAACAGCATCTGTGTAGTTTGGAAAGAAAAAGCTGTAAAAATACGGAGCGATGAGAATGTAAACAATAATGAAAGCAACGCTTGATACAGCAAGCCAGAGCATTTTGTTGCGCATACCGCTTTTGATAGATGCGTCTGACTGCGTTACGAACTTTGCTTGTATCATCGCGTTCAGTACTTTGAGTGGTCCTTTTGTTTGGTCTGGGATTGCTATTGCAAAACTGTACACGGCTAGCTGGACTGGCCCTACGAAGTGGAAAAGCAATACCTGGTCAATACGTCCAGCGATACCGCTGAGTACACCCATGAGTGACAAATGCTTTCCGTAGGTTAGCATTTCGGGGTCTGTTTTTGATTGGTCTGGTTTATATATTCGTATAATTCGTTTATATATCCAAAATGTAGCAAGTGTGTTTGAAAGGAAATACACCGCTACTAAAACAAGCACATTGTGCGTGAGTAAAACGGTGATAGTAAGTGCTCCTATCGAAAATAGAGTTTCTATAATTCCAAAATAAATCGAACTGCGTCTGAAATCTTTTTTTGCAATTAAAAATGACGCTGCCATGTTTGCACTAGTAAGGAAAGGGGACACAGAACCTCCTATAAGCACGCCAAGTGCTAGCGTAGTGTTTCCTTGTGTGAAGTAGTACACGGCAAGCACCAGTGCACCTATAAAAACAAGTGCGCTCCAGCGGATGTTTTTCCAGAAACCTTCGTATAGTGAACCGTCAAAACCTCGTGCTACTGATTGGAAAACAGAAGTACTAAGTCCTGTGAGCGAAAACGTAGAGAGTATTGCAACTATGGCTATGATGTACTTGTACTGCCCGTATACGTCTTTTGGGAGGTATCGAGCAACTATTATAGCGAATACAAATATAGAAACAGAAATGGTTATTTGTGATAACGCAGACCAAAAACCACCGTTAGCTAAATACACCATGTCTGTTTTGGTATATTTTTCACTTTTGCGAAGTAGGTTATATAAGTATGGCTTCATAAGTACTTTTTAATAGTATACGCAAAACAGCTCTGCGTCATTGTCTTTGTTATAACTTGTTCTTTTTGAAATAAGATACTCAGATTGTACGTATTGCCATTTTGGTATTACAATACGATATACATTATGAAAAACAGTTCAGCGACATGCGTATGGTTAACTGGTGTACCGTGTTCTGGTAAAAGTACAATAGGTCGTGCTTTGTCGGATACACTCAAGAACGAACACGGTATAAGCTCTGTTTATTTAGACGGTGATTCTGTTCGTAGTACAGTGAACAGCGACCTTGGTTTCTCATCAGAAGACAGAACAGAAAACATACGTAGGGTTGTTGAGATTGTTAAGTTACTTAATAAGCAGGGTATCTTCGTTATCTCTGGTTTTATATCACCACAAAAATCAATGCGTGAAAACGCACGCAAGGAAATAGGTGCTGGTTTTGTAGAGGTTTTTGTCCATGCGCCTATCAGTGTTTGTGAGGCGCGTGACGTAAAAGGTATGTATAAAAAAGCTCGCAATGGGACACTCGGTGAGTTTACAGGGGTATCTTCGTTGTATGAAGAACCAGAAAACGCAGATGTGTTTATAAATACTGAAGATGTCTCTGTAGAGAGTGCTGTGGAAAGCATTATTACTCACATTAAAGGAAAGTAGCAATGCTTAAGTAGGGTGTATCTTTTTGTATATTTTTGCCACATGTTCAGTTTGTTCAGTCTGAAAATGTGGCAAAAAATAAAAAAGCGTGTATTCTCTTTATATTGGGCCCATAGCTCAGCTGGTTAGAGCGCCGCATTTGCAATGCGGAGGTCGGGAGTTCGAATCCCCCTGGGTCCACCAAAAGTTTCTTGGTCAAAAGTTGTTAGTGTGTAGTTATTTTTTTAAAGTTTACAGACTTGTTTTGTATTCAAAGTTTAATTGAACAATCGCACTTTAATATTTAGTTCAGTTTTTAGTTGGTTTGACTAGTCTTTATTTTTTATGTACTTTACAAAAAGGCTGCTGGAATGTTTCCAGTATAAATTCCACCGTGTGGAAGAAAGAGGAAAAAATGGACAAACACAAAGAAAAAGTAAAACAGTTAGAGGACGAGTTGAACAAAGAAAAAGTAAAAATAAGGCAGCTTGAGAACGAGCTACATAAGGCTGATGGTTTTGGTGCAAAAATGTATCAAATCAATCAATGGTACAAAAGTGTACTGTCACAACTGGAAAAACCCGTGACAAACGAAAAAAAAGATTAGTGACATCTTTGTTAAAATGTCACCAGCCGCTCAGTTGTTACACTGAGTGGTTTTTGTTTTGTATTTTTTCGAAGTTTTTAACAGTATTTATGTTTATTGAAACTAATGTAGTAAATAAGTTTTTTTGTTAGTATAATATTTATCATGGACAGGTACGGTAAATATAAAAACTAGTATATAAGTTTGTGTGAATATATACTAAATGTTAAGATAGTACCTATTCAAGGTTAAAAGAATATTAATATGAGAAAAATAAAAATATGTAAAAAAGTACAACAAACAGAAGGTTTTAAATCTTTTATACCTGTACCATTTCCAAATACAGATCTCTTTAATATTCCGAAAGAAACTTTACTAAAAGCTGTAGAGGCGGAGCGTTTAATAGGGAAATTAGATGGAATAACTTTAATACTGCCAGACATAAAGTTTTTCTTAAAGATGTTTTCATATAAAGACGCAACATCGTCTTCTCAAATAGAGGGTACAAGAGCAACAATGGCAGACGCTCTAAAAGTATCTGCAAATATATATAACAAAAAAACTGATGCAACAGATATAATTTTTTATATCAACGCTCTAGAATACGGCACTAAACGATTAAAGGAATTTCCAATTTCTTTGAGGTTTATACGTGAGATACATAAAAAACTTATGGACGGTGGTCGGTCAACACATTTTTCAGACCCTGGAGAGTTTAGGAAAAGCCAAAACTGGATTGATGGTACTGCACCAAACAATGCGTCGTTTGTTCCTGTACCTCATACAGAAATGAATAACAGCTTGAATGATCTAGAGAAGTTTTTACATGATGACAAAGTTACACTACCTATTATTTCTATTGCGTATACACACGCACAATTTGAAACAATACACCCATTCTTGGATGGAAACGGTAGGGTGGGGAGACTTTTGATTACGTTTCTTTTAATGAAAAAAGGTGTGTTAGAAAAACCTGTCTTATTTTTGTCATCATATTTCAAAAAACATAAAAAAGTTTACTATAAAAAACTTGAAGAGTATCACAATGGAGAAGTTTTTGAATGGTTGGATTTTTTCTTAAATGGAATTATTGACACAGCAAAAGAAGGGATTGAAATATCTAACAAAATTAGACAAATACGAGACAAAGATATGAAAAAAATACAAACATTATCAAAAAGGGAGGCTGGCAGTGGTGTTGTTGTACTAGATTATCTTTTTGAAAACCCTATTGTTACAACAAAAAATATAATGACTGTAACTGGGTTTACAAGAGGAGGTGCTCAAAGAGTTATTGATAGGTTTATTAGTCTTGGTATTTTAATAGAAGAAGAAGATGTAACTTACGATGTTAAATATACTTATAACGAATACTTTTCTGCTTTTGTAAATTAGTAAGTAACTTTGATGTATATATTATACAAATATTTATTAGATTATAATGACACTGACTACAAAAAACCTCACACTTTGACAAGTGTTTATTTTTTATGTACTTTACAAAAAGACTCAGGATTGTCCTGAACATAAATACTGGAATGTTTCCAGTATAAATTCCACCGTGTGGAAGAAAGAGGAAAAAATGGACAAACACAAAGAAAAAGTAAAACAGTTAGAGGACGAGTTGAACAAAGAAAAAGTAAAAATAAGGCAGCTTGAGAACGAGCTACATAAGGCTGATGGTTTTGGTGCAAAAATGTATCAAATCAATCAATGGTACAAAAGTGTACTGTCACAACTGGAAAAACCCGTGACAAACGAAAAAAAAGATTAGTGACATCTTTGTTAAAATGTCACCAGCCGCTCAGTTGTTACACTGAGTGGTTTTTGTTTTGTATTTTTTCGAAGTTTTTAATAACGAGAGATATGTTTTTCACAAAAAAGTAATGATTGTATATAAACGTAAGTTTCAATGTAGATTTTACAAATAAACACAATGATTAAACTACTTAATCTTTGGTTTTAATAAGATTTCAGCACTTGGCATATTCGTTAGTTTATGGTATTGTGCGGGACATATGAGAACACCAGATCTCGACCGTGAACGCAGCGAAGAAAAACGCACTCTTGCAGATTTCCTTAAATCATACAATGAAAACCTGCCAGACGCGTTTCCTCGCGCTACAGAAGCAATTCTAAAAGAATTCAAGAAAGGACATCCAGGGCTTTTTGTAAGTGGTGGTAAATGGTCTCTTGATCAACATCGCAAAAAAGTTATGGATTGGCTAGGTTCGTATAAGCCTGTTATTTAAGCTTTTAACAAAAACTGTTTTTAGGGCTGGACAATATTTTCACTACATGGTAGTCTTTGATTGATATCAACCAGAGCTGGATCCAAAGGAAGTAGGGATCGAGCTTCTCTCTTTCGGCACCTGAATTGATACAATTAAAAAAAACTCATTCTTAGAAATATGCAAGAAGAAGGAATTGTAACAAAAAAGACAGATAAAGGTTTTGGCTTCATCACTCGTGATGGTCAGGACAAGGATCTTTTCTTCCACTCTAACGAGCTACAGAACGTTTCGTTCGACGAGCTACAGGAGGGAGACAAAGTTTCTTTTGAAGTCGGTGAGAGCCCAAAAGGCCCTAACGCAATCAACGTAAACAAGATCTAGATTGATCTTAGAAAAACCGCCCACTTTGTGGGCGGTTTTTCTATTGTTTAGTTATAGCTTGCTTTTTATGTTTGGAAACGGTAGTATACTGTGACTATGGAATGCGCAGTTATTAAAACAGGAGGGAAGCAGTATGTTGTTTCTAAGGGAGACATTATATCTGTTGAAAAACTATCTGATGAACAAAAAACAGGCGACAAGGTAACTTTTGAAGAAGTGCTACTTGTTGATGATGGTTCTAAGACAAAAATAGGTAACCCCCTAGTTAGTGGAGCTGGCGTTAAAGGAACTATTATAGATATAGGTCGCGCAAAGAAAATAGACGTTGTTAAATACAAAGCAAAAAGCCGTTACCTTAAACGCAGGGGTCACAGACAACACTTCGTTTCTGTTAAAATAGACTCTATTTAAACAAAACAAATAAAAACCGCATTATGTGCGGTTTTTATTTTTGGTGTTTTAGGATTCTTTACGGTTTATGAAAGCACTAGATAATGTTTGTGCATCTGTATACTCGAGCTCGTTTCCTGTAGACAAACCTCGCCCCAAAACAGTCACACGTAACTTGTCACGAAAGGGAGCTAAAATCTCGCGAACCCTATCAGATGTATGTTCTCCTTCTGAGGTTGCAGATAGCGCAAGCACTACTTCTTTTAGATTGCTAGCTGAACGTGTTTTTAGTGTGCGTACGAGCTCTTGTTCGCGTATAGAGCCTCTGTCAGAAAGTGTTAGTATTCCACCTAACACAAAGTATCTACCTCTGTAGCTGTTTGCTTTTTCTACAGCGTTTATATCTTGGTCTTTTTCTACAATCATTAAAATCGATTCATCACGAGACGCGTCGTTACAGTATCTGCACAAATCGCCAATACCACTCCAAAATCTATAACATTCTCTGCATTGGTGAACATCACTGCCAAGTTTCGTTATAAGTCTTGAAAGGTTAGCTCTTTCAGATGGCGATGCGGATAATAAATGGTATACAAACCGTTTTGCCTGCCTAGACCCAATTCCAGGAAATTTCTCAAAAGCGTTGGCTAGTAGTTCAACAGCGTTCATGTAGATTAAAATTCATCTGCTAAATCACCATAGCCACTTTTATCTACTGGAGTAAATGTGGTTCGTTTTTCATCAAAGTAAAGCTCTATACTTCCTGTTGGTCCGTTACGGTGTTTTTCTACTAAAATCTCAGCAATGTTTGGACGGTCGCTTTCTTTATTTACTTTGTCTTCTCTATGTATGAACATCACAACGTCTGCATCCTGCTCAATAGAACCAGAATCACGAAGGTCTGATAGGCGCGGTTTACCACCGCGCTGCTCTACAGCACGAGATAGCTGCGAAAGTGCGATTACAGGGACACTTAGCTCACGAGCAAGTCCTTTCAGTGAGCGTGATATTTCTGTAACTTGCTGAACCATAGAATCAGAAGCTTTTGCTCCAACAGGAGTCATCAACTGCAAATAATCGACTATGATTAGTCCTATTCCTCTTTCTCGTTTTAGTCTACGGGCAACTGCACGCATAGCAAGAATGTTATTTCCTGGTTTGTCGTCTATGTATATAGGTGCTTTTGATAGTGATTCTAGTGCATCCCGTATTCGCGCAAAGTCTTCTTCGTCTCTAACACCTCCTGTACGTAATTTCCAAGAGTTTACGTAAGATTCAGATGCAAGCATTCTGTCTACAAGCTGTTCTGAGCTCATCTCCAAAGAGAAAATACCAACTGGTGTATCGTGTCGTACAGCTGCATTGCGCGCTATATCAAGCGCTAGAGAAGTTTTACCCATTGAAGGCCGTGCTGCAAGTATTACAAGGTCTGA
>CAYYQT010000018.1:0-6528 GCA_964473795.1 uncultured Candidatus Saccharibacteria bacterium
GTATATTTTAACGCGGCCAAGACGCTATCATCAATAGTTTTTCTGTATTGTTTGATGTGTGTTGCCATATTTCTTCGGTAACAAATGGCATAAAAGGGTGTAGTAACCGTAATGTTGTTTCTAGTATTTTACGCAGTACATTACTTCTGGACTGTTTTGTCTGCTCATCATTTCCAGCAAGTATTGATTTTGAGTCTTCTATAATTTCATCAGCAAGTCTGTGCCACGCATAATGATATAGTTTTTCCGCAGCTAGGTGAATTCTGTATTCGTCCATATCCTTCGTTACATCTTCTGAAAGTTTTGTAAGTTCATTATAAAGTTTTGTATCGTTTTCGTTTAGTGTGCTGTCGTCAGGTTCATTTGTTCTGTCTAGAATAAAACGTGTTATATTCCACAGTTTATTTGAGAAATGTTTATAACCTTTTATTTTAGCTTCACTAAGCGAAAGGTCTGTTCCTGGTGTGTTACCAACAACAAGAGCCATTCTTAGAGCGTCCGTACCATATTTTGATGTTAACTCTATTGGACTTACAACATTTCCTTTTGATTTTGACATTTTTTTGCCATGAGAATCGTTAACAAGCCCGTGTAGATATACTGTATGAAATGGTGCTTTTTTACCTAAATACAAACCAAATATAATCATGCGAGGTATCCATTTGAAGATAAGGTCATGTCCAGTTTCCATCACATCGGTTGGGTAGTATGTTGAATAACTCTTTTCATTTGGATATCCAGTAACAAGTAATGGCCACTGACCAGATGAAAACCATGTATCAAAAGTGTCGCCATCAGACTCCCAATCATCACCGTCTGGCTTAGCGTGTGAAGCAATAACCTCCTCTTTTTCTGTACCTTTGTTTTTAAACCATGCAGGAATAGGTATTCCCCAAACTATCTGACGCGAGATATTCCAATCAAGTGTATTTTCCATCCAGTATCTAAAAATCTTTTCATAATTATCTGGAATAAACTGTACCTGTTTGTTGTTTACAGATTCAATCGCCATTTGTGCAAGTGGTGCCATTTTTACAAACCATTGGTCTTTTATCTGTGGTTCTATAAATGTATTGCATTTGTAACAGCGTTTTGATACGTGCTCATATTTTTCATCTATTTTTTCAACCAAACCTTTGTCTGACATTTTCTTTATTATTTCAGGTCTTGCAGCAATTATTTTTAAACCTTCAAACTCTCCTGCAACAGGGAGTAGTTTCCCTCGCATATCAATAATTTGTTCAAGTTCTAAATTATGTCTTTTTGCAATCTCAAAATCAGTTACGTCATGCCATGGTGTTATTGTCATAACGCCAGTACCAAACTCTGGATCAATAGCTTCGTCTTTAATTACTGTTGTTGTTACGGGTCCATTTATCCATTCAAGTTCGATTTTTTGTCCATCGTTCCAGTTTTTATATCTGGCGTCATCTGGGTGCATGACAACATATTGCGTTCCAAATTTTGTTTCTGGGCGTGCGGTTGCTATTGTAAACGGTCCGTATTTGAAATAGTACATAGGAGCGATTTCTTCTGTACTTGTTGTTTCTACATCAGAAAGAGATGTTTGATGCTTTGAACACCAGTTTACATTTCGTTTTCCGCGGTAAATGAGTCCATCTTCGTGCATTTTGATGAAAGTGTCTTGCACACGACCAACAACATCTTTATCTAATGTAAATTTTTCACGTGACCAATCACAAGAAGCACCAAGTTTTCGTACCTGTTCTTCCATGTTCTTTTTATTTTCAATTGTGAATGCGTAAATTTCATCGTAAAGTTCTTGTGGTTCCATTTGAAATCGAGAACGTCCTTCTTTTTGTAGTTTTTTTTCGTATACTACCTGTGTCTCAAAACCAGCATGATCTGCGCCAGGTATCCACAAAGCACGATATCCTTGCATTCGTTTGTAACGTATCAATATGTCTTCTAGTGTTATAAAAAGTGCGTGTCCAGCATGTAAGTCTCCGTTTGCGTTTGGCGGAGGCATTACTATCGTGTATGGAGTTTTGTTTTCTGCGTCTGGCAGGTTGTCTGGATTGAACATTCCGCTTTCTTCCCAGAGCTTGTATATGCGTGGTTCTGCATCTGACGGGTCGTATGGTTTTAGAAATGAGTCGTCCATAATCAAGTGTATGTGCGTAAGTGTAGCAAATAAAGGGTTATTTAGGAACTATTTTATGTATCTTGTTATTTCACGAGTTTTGCGTTTCCGTCTGCAACTAAGTTTTCTTGCTGTACAAACTCTTTCATTTTGGTTCTGTAAAAACCAGAAAGAGCTATCATAATTGCGTTATCTGTTGTTAATGATTTATTCGGAATTCGTAAAGATATGTTGCTGTACTTGTTTGTTATTGTTTCTGTAAATGTTTTTCTTATGTGTGTATTTGCACATACACCACCTCCTAGAACAAGCGTTTTCGCATTTGTTTCATCGAGTGCGCGAAGTGTTTTTTTAACAAGTACGTCTGTTACTGCGTTTTCAAACTCTAGTGCAATATTTTTTTGTGTATCTTCGTCTATGTTTCCAATATCTCGTATAAGATATCTTGTTGCTGTTTTTAGTCCTGCAAAAGAGAAGTCGCACGTATTATCTGAAATCATTGGGCGCGGTAGTTTGTATTTGTTTTCAGATTTAGAAATTCTAGCTTGTTCAGATAGGTTTGATATTTCAGGGCCTCCTGGGTAGGGAAGTCCAAGAAGTCTTGCTACTTTGTCAAAAGCTTCCCCAACAGCATCGTCTCGTGTCTGCCCTATAAGTTCATAAGATAGCCATTCTTTCATAAGAACTAATTCTGTGTGACCACCTGATATTAAAAGTGCGAGAACAGGCATGTCTGTCTTTGGAATTATTAAATTTGAAAGATTGTTTTGCGTATTTTTTGTTGGTCCATTTTCTATTGCAAGTGCTGCTAATATATGACCCTCCATGTGGTTAATCGGAACTATAGGTTTGTTCCAGATTATAGACAGGGCTTGTGCAAAGTTAACACCAATCCAAAGTGCTGGTGGTAATCCAGGTCCAGACGTTACCGCAATCGAGTCTATTTGTGGTATTTCAATTTTCGAAAATATAGAAAAGAATTGTTCTGCCATTTCAACTTCTCGTTCAAATATTTTCAATATTTTGTTTTTAGCATCTTGCTGTATGGGTATTTTTTTTTCGTGCAATAAACCAGCTTCTTTAAGTGCGCTAACTGTAAGTGGTGTTAAGTTTTTTGCATGTTCCCGCTTTGCTATAGTCGGGAATACTCCGCCGTATGGTCTGTGTAAGTTAACCTGAGATATTAACGCATTGCCACGTATTGAAAATAACACTGAATTTTCATTTTCAACTCCGTCTACAACAGCAACAGCAGTTTCGTCGCATGATGTTTCTATCGATAAAATAGTTAGTTTATTCATCGTCTATAATTGTCCATGGAAGAGTGTCTCCGTATGAAATACTAAAGCCGCTTGCTTGTGGATGTCCGTTTCCACCATATTTCTTAGCTATTTCAGCAACATCAACTGATGTGTCGCTTCTAAGTGATACACCAAAACCTTCTGGGTGCGCTGAAACAACTATAGCTAGTGGCGGGTTGTTTTTCACAAGAGCATTACCGATTGCAGAACGCATGGTTATCAACGGGTGTGCGTTTGCAAAACTACATTTGTAGCCTTCAAAAAGTACTGTTTTCGATCTGTCTACAGCTAAAGAAACTAAGATATCAAAATATTCAGAATAGTTTCTGAGACGTTTTAATAGTTTCTCTTTTGTGTCTGGATTGTTTAGTTCATTTATAAAATCATCAAGTTCTACAAATGTTAATTGTTTAGATGATAAATATCTAACAATAGGTTTTGTATCTTTTAGCCTAAACAAAAACAAATCGTCGTCTTCTATATGTTCAAAAAGTCCTGGTTGTTTCGTGTCTTTATGAAAATATTTCCATGCTATTGTTGCGCCCGATTTTGTTTCATCAAAAACAAAATCGGGCATAGATACAACAACATCTTTGACACCAAGATGGTGGTCTAGAACTGTTACATGAGATGCTTTTGAAATAATTTCATCCATTACCTCTTTTGGATATATAAAGTCTATAAGGTAAACGTATGCGTCTTCTAAATGTTCTGGTGGATTTCCACCATGTTTAACAGGTAGGTATTCGGCGTTGTCTCCGAATTTTTTCCATGCTGCATAAGCGCCCACAAAACCATCTGGGCAGCGTGCGTGATATAAAACTACAATACGTTGTTTTTCCATAGACTAACTCTACGACGGTTCTTGTCCACGCGCAAAGCGAACGTATATACCAGCTGGTATAACTCTTTCGGTTTCTGTCTCTTTTATAGATAGTTCGCCGTAGGATATTTCGATGTTTTTAAATACGTCTTCTGTTAATTGCATAAACGATTTTGCAGAATAACCTGCAGCATAACCACTAAGAACAAAAAAAGCACCGTCAGAATCAGATAGTATTTCATGCAATAAGGTCATTAATACAGGAAGGTCTTTTTCTATATGCCATACCTCACCTTTTGCACCACGTCCAAACGCTGGAGGGTCAAGTATTATTCCATCATATTTAGTACCTCTACGGACTTCACGTTTAACAAAACGCAATACGTCGTCTAACAAATATCGAACACCACCTTCGTTAACACCAGATTCTTTTGCGTTTTCATGAGCCCACGTAAGGCTTTGTTTAGATGCATCAATGTGTGTGACAGTAGCTCCAGAAAGAGCCGCTACAACAGTTGCTGCGCCTGTGTATCCAAAAAGGTTAAGTACGTTCGGGTTGTTTAATTTTTTAGTTTGGCGTTCTATCCATTCCCAGTTTTGTGATTGTTCTGGGAAAATCCCCGTATGTTTAAACGCCGTTAGTCTCACAGAAAGCTTCATATTTTTCCATGACACTTGCCATGTATCAGGAACACCTTGTTCTGTTTTCCATGAACCTTTTTTACCATCAAAAGAAAAGTACGCTTTAGAACCTGCCCATGCGTTTGGTTTTGATTTGTTCCATATTGCTTGTGTTTCTGGTCGTGAGAGAATTATTTCTCCATATCGTTCAAGTTTTGAGTTTTCTCCTGAGTCTATGAGTTCGTAGTTGTCCCATGCGTCTGTAGTAAGGTCAATTTTTTTATTCATGTTATTTTAGTTTGTCTTTATGTTGTGTGCTCCATGAATAAAAGACAACAGCTGCAGAGGCTGCTACATTTAGTGATTCGCAACGTGTGTTCATTGGTATGGATAATTCTATGTCACACAATTCCAATGTTTTTTGCCTAACTCCATTTCCTTCGTTACCCATAATAAATAATGTTGGTGAGCTAAATTTTTCAGTGTCCAAAGAATGCGTTCCTTCCATTGAAAGTGCGTATGACCAAAAACCATGTTCTTTTAATATACGTACAGTTTGATTTACGTTTCCGATAGATATAAGAGGTACTCTAAAAACCATTCCTGCAGACGTTTTTACAACAGTTCCTGTTATACCAGCCTGGTTTCTTTCAGGTATTAGCACACCAGATATTCCAAATGCCGCAGCAGAACGAATAATTGCTCCAACGTTGTGAGGATCTTGAACTTCTCCTAAAAGAACAAGTGATGGATTACTAGAAATATCCAGTGTGTTTAGGAATGTCTCAAAAGGTATCAAAAGAGAAGACGTATCGAGCACTCCGATTACACCTTGGTGAACTGCATCTGAAGAAACCCGACTTTCCGCGCCGTTTTTAAGAGTTGATGTTGGTACTTTTGTTTTTTTTATTAATTTAAGTAAATGTTCATCATTAACTTTCGGGTCTAGAAAAACCTTACTAACTGAGCTTGGTGTATTTTCAAGCGCTTCTATAAGTGCGTTTTTACCGTAAATATAGGTCTTTTTTTTGTCTTTGCTTGGCATAGCTATATGGTACCAGATTAAAATGTTTTTCTCCTGTTTAACAGTCTAAACAGCTCACTGTAAATATATAAAAACCATTTTCAGGTTGTTCTATTATGACCTTTGTAAAGTTTTTCATTAAAAACTCAACAATTGAATCTATAGTATATCTGTCACAAGTGTCTTCTTGGTTACCTTTACTTATAGAATACTCTGCTATAAGTATCTTTCCAGCTGACTTAAGGTGTTTTTTTGTTTGTTCTATGGATTTTTGCACATCATCAAGATGATGAAATGAGTGTATGAACGTAACTACGTCAAACGTCTCATCATCTAAAATTTTATCTAAATTTTCTGCCTTTCCGATTTTGCACTCTATAAGGTTGCATGTACCAAATTCCTCGCATGATTCCGTGTGAGCTTTTTCAAAACCATTACTTGAAATATCAAGTCCTATTACTTTTTGTTTCATTTTGCTTGCTATGCAATTACAAAGGTATCCTTCTCCACAACCAACGTCTAACAGTTTGTCTGTTTTTTTAATTCTTGAGGATATAAGTTCGCAAATTGTTTTATCTATCATGTTTGTGTGTTTAGTGCGCGGTGAGGAACTCGAATCCCCGACCCTCTCAACGTCAATGAGATGCTCTACCAG
>CAYYQT010000019.1:0-6367 GCA_964473795.1 uncultured Candidatus Saccharibacteria bacterium
CGTGATGAAACTGGCATAGACTGTGGGGGTAATTTTTGTACGTATTTATGTTCTCAACAAGTTCAAAATCCAGTTATTAAAATACAACCAAGACCGCTTTTGAGTGTTGGGGGGCGTACAGATGTTATTTCGTATGTAGATAATACAAACCCAGATGCGGCTGTTAAAAATGCACGTTATACGATTGAGCTTTATGGGCAAAATAATATTCTAGTAATTAAAAAAACAGGAACTGTAGATTTGCCTTCACACACGACCGTACCTATTTTTGTACCAAATATACTTAATGGTAGTAGAGCTGTTTATGGATTTATAACATTTGACCCAACTTCATTTAGATGGTTCAAAAGCACAACAACCGTACCAACACTCCCTATATCAAATATAAAAATAAGTAACAGCGAT
Source organism: uncultured Candidatus Saccharibacteria bacterium (assembly GCA_964473795.1). GTDB lineage: Bacteria > Patescibacteriota > Minisyncoccia > Phycocordibacterales > Phycocordibacteraceae > C7867-001. Next base: position 406 of record CAYYQT010000019.1, read on the forward strand.
ACTCCGCGTATTACAGCCATTATAAGCAATCCAACCGCACGTTCGATGTATCGTGTAAAAGTTATCATTGCTGTCTTTAGCGCGGAGAAAAATGTTATAGCCGCCTCTCAGACTATTGTGCCAGTTATACCAGCGCAAGGAAGTGCTCCGATTGTGTTTACTTGGAGCAAACCATTCACAAGCACGCCTGCAGAAGAGGATGTGTGGCCTATCATACCGCTTATAGGTCCGTAAGGTATGTTTGTTAGGTTGTCGCCAGTATGGCAAGTCGTGCGTGTAATTGATTGGCAACTAGTTGTGCCAGCTGTTGCGCTTTCTATACTTGGTATATTAACAATGCATACCTTTGGGGTTGGTTCTTCGCTCGCACCGCATCAGTTAGTATGGTTAGTGCTTGGTGTTTTTGCATATACAATATTGTCTGTTACTGACATACGTTTTATACGTCGTGCTCCTGTAATTATGGCCATTTATGGTGTTGTGATTTCACTACTTGTTTTACTTCTTCTTGTTGCGCATCCTGTTATGGGAGCAAAAAGTTGGTTTATAATAGGCGGGCTTTCATTCCAACCAGCAGACATAGCAAAGGTGTCATTAATAATGCTTCTCGCAAAGTATTTATCTAGGCGTCATATAGAAATAGCTGATTGGAGGCATATTGTTATATCTGGAATATACGCTGGAGCGTTTGTCTTGCTTGTTCTTGTGGAACCAGACCTTGGAACGGCTGTTATTTTAGGTTCAATTTGGTTAGGTTTGATGCTTGTGTCTGGAATATCAAAAAAGCATCTGGCTATTATCGGAATTGGTTTGGTTGTTGTTGCAACTGGGTTATGGTTTGGAGGATTAAAACCATATCAAAGAAATCGTATTATTGCGTTTGTAAACCCTGCGGCAGATAGACAGGGTTCTGGATATAACGCATACCAAGCAATGATAGCTGTTGGCTCTGGTGAGGTATTTGGTAAAGGGATAGGGTATGGCACGCAGAGTAAACTACGTTTTCTACCAGAGTATCAAACAGACTTTATTTTTGCGGCATATGCTGAGGAGTGGGGTTTTGTAGGTATTATCCTTGCGATTTCTTTATATGCATTACTTTTGTCCAGATTATTTACAATCGCACGAAAGGCAAGTACAAACTTTGATGCGTTTTTCACTCTTGGTGTCGCCATTTTATTTGCTGCTCATTTGGCTATTCATGCTGGAATTAACTTAGGACTTTTGCCTGTTACAGGAACAACAATACCGTTTATGAGTTATGGTGGTTCGCACCTTATGATGGAGTTTGTAGTTTTGGGTATGGTAACCTCACTTGCAAGGTCTGGACGAAGTGTACCAAGAGCAAACGCAATACAAGAATATCAAGGCTGATTATAGATTATATATTTCTAAGGTATCTGATAACATTCGTTCAAAAACAAAACCTCTACGTATACGTTCTGCCAATGTTTTTCCCATTCTGTCAGCGATATCATCGTTACTAAATCTTAGTACTGCGTCTACTATTTCATTTGGATGTTCTGGGGTTATTAGTATTCCGCTCGCTTCATCTGTAATTACTTCTGGTATCCCTCCAACTCTAGATGCGATTACTGGCATTTTAGCGGCTCCAGCTTCTAGGAGTGCATACCCAAGACCTTCTGTTCTTGATGGAAATAAAAATATATCAAATGCTTTTATATACATGGAGACATTTTCTATAAAACCAAGTAATTTAACGTTATTTTTAAGGTTACGTTTTGCAATTTCTTGTTCAAGTGTTTTTCGATATGTACCTTCTCCAACAACTAAAAGTAATATGTTTGGGAAATATAAACGAAGTTTTTCAATGGCAGTAATAGAATCTTCTATCCTTTTTGTTGGGTGAAGCTCAGAAATCATACCTATTATTTTTTGGTCAGTATCTTTTCCAAGAAGTTTTTTTCTAGAAAATTGTTTTGTTTTGTATGATGGTTTTTTAATACCTAATGGTATTACTTTTAATTTGTAGTTTATTCCGCGCGCACTGTGCATGTTTCTAAACACTGCGTTTGAGACACAGATTGTTTTGTCTGTAAGAATAATTATTGTTACGTACGATATATATATGATAATTCGTTGCCACATCGGACGTTTTTCATTAAAAGCCCACCCATGAGCTGTAAAAATTATACGAGGTACGTGTGCAGATTTTGCAGCAAGCGCACCTAACCCTCCTGCTTTTGAGCTGTTTAGGTGAACTACTTGTGGTTTTTCTATTTTAAATATCTTTCTAAGCTCATTAAAAGATTTAATGTCTTTGCCTACATAAACGTCTCTATCAAGACTATCAATTAAAATAACTCGAATGTTTGCTTCGCGTAGTTTGTCTACTAGCTGCCCATGGCTACCAACAATCACAGCAACATCAAACTTGTCGTTTGGTATAGAGGTCGCAAGGTCGTACACATACCTTTGTGCTCCACCCCAGCTACTTTTTGTTATAACGTAAAGTATTTTTGTTCGTTCATCCATGAGTACCGTAACCTGGTTTCATATAGTATTGTTACATAATAGCGTAATAACATGATTACAGGTAGCAAAGCAATGAGGACGATTTTATTTGTAGGAGATTTAACTATCTTCGTGTTTTCTTTGTGGTTAACTATTGCACTTAGGTATGTCTCTTTGCCATCTATAAAGTCATTTTCAACTCTCGAAATACCATTTTTTATATTATTTTTAGTATGGGTTCTTGTGTTTGTAATGTCTGGTTTGTATGACAAGCGTACTTTGGTCGCTAGACGTCTTCTTCCAGACAAGTTGGTTAGAATCCAAATACTGAACATTACACTTGCGGCATTATTTTTCTTTTTTGTGCCTGGGTTTGGTGTAACACCAAAAACTATTTTGATAATTTATCTTGCCGTATCGTTGGTGTTGATATTGGCATGGAGACTAACTGTATTTCCATATATTTCTAAACGCAGATGGAGACAGAAATCTATAATAATAGGTTCTGGCGATGAAGTGCATGCTCTAGCAGAAGAAATAAATAAAGGCAACAGATATTCTATTGTTTGTCATAAAATACTTAATCCAAAAAATTTGTCAGAAAAAGATTTGTGCACATATTTAGAACAATATAAAAAAGATGGGGTATCAAGTATTGTTGTTGATGTTCAGGAGCCAGAGATTACAAAATTATTACCGACCTTGTACCATGCTGTTTTTGAAGACCGTACGTTTTATTTGGTCCCTCTTATAGACGTGTATGAAGATGTGTTTGAAAGAGTGCCGTTATCTCTTCTAAGGTACGACTGGATGTTTACGTATGTTGCAAGAACAAGTTCGTTCACGTACTCGTTACTTAAGCGTCTTGTGGATATTGTTGGTGGGGTTGTAATGGGGTTTGTAACTGTGTTGGTTATGCCTTTTATATGGATTGCGATGCGTATCGAGGCACCTGGGAAACTTTTTATAACGCAGGAACGTTTCGGTATGCATGGGTCTCGTATGCGTGTGTACAAATTTAGAACTATGAGCTTTAATGATAACGGCGCATGGTCAGGCGAAAACAAAAATTACGTAACGCGTGTTGGTGCTTTCTTGCGACAAACAAGTCTCGATGAGTTTCCGCAATTTATAAATATACTTAAGGGCGATTTGTCACTCGTTGGACCTCGTAACGACATAGTTGCGCTTGGAGAAAGACTTGTTGATGCTTTGCCGTACTATACGGTTAGGTATTTGGTTAAACCTGGAATTACAGGATGGGCACAAGTAAACCAACGATACGAACATGGTAACATTAGCCCGCAGTCAATTGACGAAACAAAAACTCGTCTAGCATACGATTTTTATTATATTAAACACAGATCATTTATGCTTGATGTTGCGATTTCATTCAAAACTCTCAAGAGAATGGTTTTCCGAATAGGTTAATTACAAAAACATGACACAACAAAAAACATTATTGATTACAGGTGCAGCGGGGTATATAGGCGCAATGCTTATTGATCAGTTTTCAAAGCGCTCAGATGTTAAAAAAATCATAGGTATTGATAAAGAGCCAAAGCCAGAAATGTTTGATGGTAACGATAAGGTTGTGTATATAGAACACAACACTTCAGATGACGGTTGGGAAGATGTAGTAAAAGAATATTCTCCAGATGTCGTTATAAATACAGCGTGGCAGATTAGAGAGATATATGGAAACAGACCTTTGGAATGGAAATGGAATGTTGATGGTTCTGACAAAGTTTTTGATTTTTCTTTTTCAACACCTTCTGTAAAAAAACTAATACATTTTTCGACAGTATCTTCGTATGGTGCTTATCCTGAAAATACTATAGAACATCTTTTTACAGAGGATGAATCGTTTAAGGTTACGGATTATATTTATGCAGAAGAGAAACGGGTATCAGAAGAGCATTTGCTTGCTAAGTATGAAGAAACAAAAGTAGATGGGCAAAAATTACAGGTTTTTGTTGTGCGTCCTGCAGCAATTACAGGTCCACGTGGACGCATTGACCGTATTCGTTTTGGTCTACAATCTGCATTGTCTGGTTCACTTAAGGGTAGTGGTTCATTTTTCTACGGTCTTGTGTCGCTTATGGTTTCTTGGGTTCCTGTTACGTCAAAATGGTTGCGTCAGTACCTGCACGAAGATGATGTTACAGACATAATGGCATTGTTTGCATTCGAAGATTTAGACGCTGATTACGAGGTGTTTAACCTAGCCCCTCCTGGAGATGCTGTTTTAGGACAGGATATGGCGGAGGCCGTTGGTAAACGAACACTTCCTATATACCCATGGATGGCACGTATTGTCTTTTTCTTTATGTGGCACTTAACTCGTGGGGTTATTCCAACTGCACCAGGAAGCTGGAAATGGTATTCATATCCGATTGCTGTTGATGGAAGTAAACTAACAAAAAAATATGGATACAAATACCGTTGGGGTTCTAAAAATGCGTTTGTAAAAAACGAAGGTAGGTACGCTCACTCAAAAAGTGCAGAATAATTAAAAAGAACAATGATTATTGATGGAAATAAAATAGCTTCACGCATACTTGAAAAAGTTCGCGCAGATGTTGAGGCGCTTGATAGAAAACCGTCTGTACGTATTGTTGTTGTTGGAAATGACCCCGCAACAAAAATGTTTGTTTTGTTGAAACAAAGACGTGCTCATAAAGTTGGCATTGAGTTTAATGTTGAACGATTTCCTGAGAGCACGTCTACTGAGGAAATAATCAATTCAATTGAATCTAGTACGGAGTGTTCGATTGTTGTTCAATTACCATTACCGGCGCATATAAATACAAGTGCTGTTCTCGATGCTGTTCCAAAGGGTAAGGATGCAGATGTACTTTCTGCAAACGCTTATGAAGAATTTGCGTCTGGTAGTGAGGGTGCGCTTAAACCGCCTGTTGTTGGTGCTGTACAAGAAGTTTTGTTAGATAGTGATTTTAATGTACATGGTAAACATGCGGTTATCGTTGGTGATGGACTGCTAGTTGGCAAACCTGTTTCTAAATGGTTTGAAAACGAAGGTGCTATTGTCGATGTCGTAACCTTAGAAAAAGGAGACTTAAAAAACTCTCTTAGTTCGTGTGAAATTGTAGTATCTGGTGCTGGAGTTCCAAACTTAATTAAATCAGATTTTGTTAAAAATAATTGTGTTTTGATTGACGCTGGAACGTCTGAATATTCTGGTGCAATAGTTGGTGATATAGACCCTGCCTGTGCAGAGAAAAGTCTTATATATACGCCTGTACCTGGCGGTATTGGACCTATAACAGTAGCCGTTCTTTTGCAAAATATAGTGGAAATTGCTAAACGCAGATTTGCATAGTCTAAAAGTTTCTCTATACTGCCAATCATGACACGTTATCGAATAGCAGCGGTAATGATACTACTAGCAGGAATTGCTTTGGGGTGGTTTGTATTCTCTACGAACGTTTCTTCATCTCCTTATGCTTTCAAACTAGGACTTGAT
>CAYYQT010000020.1:0-6099 GCA_964473795.1 uncultured Candidatus Saccharibacteria bacterium
TGGCGGACTTTTTGTATACAGTATTATATTTATCACGATAGTGTACAGTCTAGTTTGTATTTGTAATAAAATATATTAAGGGGTGTATATTGGACCGTGCAGTTTTTGTGTTGTTGGTTATATTGCAGTAATTAAGCTCGGTATTTCGGATTATTTATTATTGGATCAAGTTTGAGAGGTCTGGTTTAACATAGTTAGGTCCTTTTAAGATTTTTCCATCTTCTCTAAGAATCGGTTTACCATTATTGTCGAGCTTGCTCATGTTAGATTCGTGTACCAAGTAGAATGCCTCGTCTAGTTTTTGTAGTGGTTTAAATGATACAGACATACCTGAGATAACAATCTGAACATCTGCTAGTTCTTTAAGCATGTTTGCATATAGTTCTTTTGGTACAGTTTCACCTTTTTTATATAAGAAATTGCAGATTCTATATCAGAAAATAATTCGTTAATTTCTTCTTCTATCAATTTACGTTGTAGCTCTAAAAGTTCTACTGTTGGTTCTTCGTTTACGCTAGTTCCAAAAATCTCGCTAAAGTGTGCAATGACCTGTTCTCGGGTATCTATCATATTAATAAACATAACATCAAATCTAATTTAACCTCAATCTTGTTTTGAGGTGGTTTTTTTAAAAGAAATTGTAAAAACAGAACCTTTAGTCTCTATACTTTTTACAGTTATAGTTCCGTTGTGTTTTTCTGCTATTCGTCTTGCTATTGCAAGACCTAGTCCGCTACCTTGGTTTGCGTGTTCTGTGTGTGCTTGGTATAAACGTTCAAAAACAAAACGAATTTTATTTCTTGGTATCCCAATACCGTTATCTCTAATTTCAATAATTATTGAACCGTTTGTGTTTTGGAGATTGATATTTATCTTTTTATTTTCTATGTAGTGCATTCGCGTATAACTCACAGCGTTTGATAATAATATAGTTATGAGCTCTTTAATATCTTGTTTGTCGCCAAAAAATTCAAGATTGTTTTCAATATTTTGCGAAAGGGTAATGTCATTTTCATTACATATTGTTTCTACGTAGTCAGTAGTGTCGTGTATAAGTTTGCTCAAATCAAAACGTGTCTTGTGTGTGTTGAGGGTCGTGTTGATTAATGATAGTCGTAGTAGGTCGTGTACAAAAATAGATATACTGTCTACACTTTTTTGCATTATACGTATGTGTTTGTGTTTTTTTGTATTCTCATTAGTTATCAGATAAAGAGAGCTTTTAAGTACTGTTAGTGGAGTTTGTAGTGCGTGAGACATATCTCCGACAATGAGCTTTTGGTCTTCTTGTAGTTTCTTAATGTGCTGCGTTCGTATGCTTACTTTTCGTTCAAGTTTGTGTGAGTACTGTCTTAGTTTTTCAAACAAAAACGCTTTTTCAAGTGCTGTTGAAAACTCAGATGCAAAAGTATCAATTAACGAATAATCTTTTTTCGTAAAACGACTTCCAGACAGTTTGTTACCTAAAACAAGCACGCCAAGGCCTCTGCGTCTTGAGGAAATTATTATATGCAATTTATCAGAGTAGTCATGTTTTAATAAATCTTTATATCTAATAAAATCTATACGGTCAATACGAAGTGCTGTTTTCAAAAAACAAAGACTTTCAGATACGAGTGAATCAAATATTATGTGAGTATTCATAATATTTGATAATTCTTTTATTGTTTCTTCGTAGTTATAGGTGTCTTTAAAGAAAATAAAGTCAGTTTTTGCTTTTAGGTATTTATCTAAAACAGGTATTGTGAATATCCCAACCATCATGACAATAAAAGCAGAGATTGGTACGGTTATTATTGTAGTCTTATGTATAAACTCGCTTATGAAAAGTAATACGACCAAATATGTTCCAGTAATAAGTGAGAATAATATTGTGTAAACAACACCTCGCTGTATAGCAATGCGAATATCTAAAAATTCGTAACGCCATATTATATAAAAAATAAATATAGCAAGAAAAAGTGAAGATATAGGACCTACTGTATTTAGGAAATAGATATTGAAAAAAGTAGGTAAAATTGAATTGGTTAATATACTTACAAATAAAAATAATGAAAATCCGATTATTAAATAAGTTAGCTGTGCTTGTAGTGCGGCACTGGTTACTTGTTTTCTTTTTTTATAAAAAATTACAATTGGCGTGATAGTGCAAAATAGTACAAAAATTGAATAGGGTATTGAAAGTAGTCCGTTTGTAAGTATTACATAACCACTTTGTGTAAAAACAATAGTTGAAAAAAGTATTCCAGGTACAAAACTAACTATGAAGAAAAATAAACCAACCATTATGCTCCAATATGAGTATATTTTTTTTGGAAGTGTTTTTGTTGTGAATACTTTAGAAAACCATAGCTGTGCGGTTAGTCCTAGTGTCGCAGAAGCAAATACAAGCTCAGCAACAAAATAACTATATACAAACATGTTTATAAGTACTACATATACCCAGCTTGTTATGGATATGACATATATAACAAAAATCTTTTTTGTTAGTGTGTTTAATTTATTGGTAGACGTCAGCAGTAGTGTGCTGTTTATGGCAAACACAATACTTAATGCCCCAACTATTGCGTATGACATAAAAAATTAAGAGTATTCGTTTTTGGCGAATACTCTTAATAGTATCATTCTATGCACTTTACATAGTGCACGTTATGTTTTTGAATTCTGTTAACATTTTCTGGCACTTTGTGATTGATTCAAGTCTTGTTCCAAAACAGTACTGTTTAACACGCAAAAACATTTTCATGTTTTCTTTGAAGTCATCATCTTTGTTCGAAAAATCAGGAATCCCGAGTTTAACAATATCAAAACCGAGTGGTTCAGATATTTTGTGTGCCATTCTGTTGGAAACAAAACCAACATATTCAATACCGTTGCTGTGTGCAAGCATAATGGCACTGCCAGTAAGGGCGATAGACACGTTTCGGCTTTCTTTCCGAAATCTTTTAGGCAGCATAACGACCCTTGTTCCAAGCTCACATAAAACTGAACGGTCTGGTTTTTGTGTTTTCGCAAGCCGCTCGTATGCGTGTTTTGGATTGCACATTTCAAAAAACAACTCATTTGTTGAAATGCCGTTACTGATACCAACGCACCCAACTATGTCATCGTTCATTGTTGCGTAAACAAACATATCTGGTCTGGCATCTGTTTCAGAAAACAGTCTTTTTAGATATATACTTCGAGCAAAACGAGAGATTCTTGTATATAGCGGATTGTTAGGATAAGCGATGTTTACATAAATCATCAGTCGAACTCCTTAATATCTAGTTGCTACGAGCAAGTGTGACTGTTTTGCGTACGTGAATGTATGCATAATAATGTTAAATCCAGAGGCATACATTAACGAACGTAGTTCTCTTTTTGTGAAAAAAGAAAAATTTGTCGTATGTGAAATTCGTCGATTGAACTCGGCAATTTTCAATAGTTGCTCATATGTATCTTCGTTTGGTATTGCTTCACGAATTAATCTCTCTTCATGTTCTTTTGTTCGGTGCATATTCAACCAGTACTCGTCTGGTTTTCTGCTCCTACAATGCTTTTTCAGTATCAACCCGTTTTCATACCCTGTCTTTGGTGTTGCGATAATAAGGACTCCGCCTGGCTTAAGTATTCTGTAGAACTCAAACAGCGTTTTCAGTGTGTTAGTTGCAGTATATAAGACATTTACACACGTTATTGTGCTAAAGAACTTTTGCACAAAAGGAAGTGTTCGGTTTATGTCTGTTTTATACAACCCAACGTTCTGTCCTCGGCATTTGTTGCGTGCGATGTTAATCATTGAAGTAGATGAGTCAACGCCGACAACACGCTTTGACTGACTCATACTAAGAGTCAGGAGTAAGTTTCCAGTACCACACCCTACGTCTAGCAGTGTGTTTGATCCAAAACGCGAAACCGCACTTACAACGTCTTTTTGCATTTGTAAGTGTGGTGTAAGTTTCGTTATTGCGTCGTAGCATTCTGCATAGTTGTCCCAGTCGCTGTGCGAGAAAGATGTCATTAGTATTCTCCTAGTGTTAGTGTTTTAACGAACTTTCTGTATATAAAGGTATACAATTAGTGGTAACGTTGTGTTTAATAAAAGATTTAGTAGAACTAAATTTTTGTTAAAATATATATAAAAAAATACTAATTTTTGTTAAACGTCTATTTTATATCCATATCCAGATACAGTATGTATAAGTTTTGTTTTATTTTTAGATTCTATTTTACGCCTAAGACTGGCTATGTGTGACTCTATAGTGTTAGAAAAAGGGTCGGCATTCATGTCCCAAACATGCTCCATTAAGACTCCTCTTGTAAGTGTTATTCCAGTATTTCTTAGTAAATACTCAAGTAGACCGAATTCTTTTCTAGTCAATTTTATCTCTTTTCCTCCGCGTTGTGTTACGTGACGTTTGGTATCTAGTATTAAATCGTCTAGCGTTAGTATTTCTTCTTCTATTATTTGTGGACGTCTAAGTAACGCTCTAATACGTGCAAGGAGCTCTTGGTGTGAATAAGGCTTGATAACATAATCATCAGCACCAGCGTTAAGAAGTGCTGTTTTTTGTTCTGAACTTGAAAGTACGGAAAGAATTATTATTGGAGTTGTATTGCCTGATTCACGAATACTAATACATACTTCGATGCCGTCTTTTTTCGGCAAACAATTATCAAGAATTATAATGTCGTACTCATTACTTTTTGAGAGATACAAACCACGCTCTCCGTCTTTTGCAGTATCTAAAACAAAACCTTCTGATTTTAGGGTTTCTTTTAGTGTGTTTGTTATTGCAACATCATCATCAATAATTAGGATACGCATAAATATAGTTTATCTTTATTTTATCTTTTATATAGTTTTTTAACATGGTTACTATGTGCATAATTTAAATGTTAAGACACTAATGTTTTCTGGGTCAAAATTGTCTAATTAATTATGAACTCACAAAAATTAAATGAATATAGATGTGTATGCGGAAAGCTTTTGTTCAAAGGTGAACTACTTCTATCTACTGTAGAAGTAAAGTGCAGACATTGCAGAACAATAAACACTTACTATGAAGAATACCATGACGGAAAAGTTTCATTTGTTATTTTTCTAAATAACAACGGTGTTGTTGATGACGTATGTCGCACAGCAGCATCTGTGGGGTCGGGGCGTTCTCACATGATAGGAAAACAAAGTATAGAATTATTACCATTACTTAGAACCACTAGAGAGTATAAAGACAATTTGTTGTCTAATGTTCTTAGAGTACCGTTTGAAATATCGCACAACATAATTACGCTAGCTGATGGAGAGTCGTTATCTGTTGAGAGTAGTTTTGTACCACACTATATGAAAGATGGCCAGTATGACGGGTATAGGGTATTCAACATATTCTCACCGCAATAATAACTATAGAAAAAGTTATCCACAATAAAAACATACTAAAAATATGATAGTTGTTATATTATAAATATAACAATGTTAGAGGCTCTAGAAGCTTGTATTCTTTGATAAAAGATACGAACTTTGTGAAGTAGAGACTCTAGAAGCTCAATAAGGTTTACTTACAAAGTATAGGTTTGTTTCATTAAATAAAAACCAGAGGCTCCAGAAGCCCATGTCTTTTGAAAAAGACATGGGCTTTGTCGATATAGAAGCTCAAGAAGCTCACAACTCTCACAAATGAGCTTCTTAAAACAAATACAACAAAAACTAAACATAAAGGCATTGCGATACGTCGTACTGTCTGTGTTCTTTGTTTCAATTTTTATATCATATCCACATCAGGCATTTGCCATGGTGTACCAACCGGGGCAAACACTAAATCCATCATGTCTTCCAACGACAACTAACTGTGGAGTTGTTCCTCCTCTTGTTCTCTCATCCTCAACATCCACAGTCACAGCAAGTGCAGCGGCATTTGTCGCAACAAGCTCAAGTCCATCTACTTTCCCATACGCATCAACAACAGCGGTATCAGTTTCCGGGGGCACAGCATCTACATCGTCACTAACACTTGGTTCGCTTTCAGGAATCATGAAAGCCGTGAATGGAGTCGTGAAATCGGTTCTTGTTAACCTCACTTCTGACATCACTGGTGTACTCGCTGTTATTAATGGTGG
>CAYYQT010000021.1:0-5791 GCA_964473795.1 uncultured Candidatus Saccharibacteria bacterium
AAGTTCTCACTACAAAGACAGTGAGAAGCGTTCAAGTGCCTCTAGAGAGTTTGTATTATTGCGTCTAGCGTTTATTAAAACTGATATAAGTTTTATAGATACAGTAAACAACTCTTCCCTACTCCAATTATTACTACCTTTCTCAATTAAACTTCTAACCTTCCAGTGAAGTAGTCCGTGAATTTTTTCAGGCGGATCGCCAGAACGAAAAGCTCTCATTATTTCAACCCATAATTTAATACCGCTACGCGAAGCGAGTGCATTTACAAGAGCGTTATTAAAACCACGTTCTTGTATTTTTTTTACACGATTAAAACAATACTCTTTTGTTACTTTCGGTAGTATTTTTTTTACTCGTGCCGCAGTCAGTGCAGGAGCCAAGATTACAATCGCATTGTCTGACTCTGCGAGCATATCTATATATGTTTCTAAAATAGCACCAGGAGACTTAATTGTTTCTGTGTCTATTTTTAAAAACGGATTATCAATAAGTACCAAAAGACGCTTAACAAATAAACCACCAGAACCAGCTGATTCAATTAGTGAGTTTTCTGAAATCTCATCAGAGTTAAGGCGCGTATACATTAAGTTTGGTTCTTTGGTGCGCGCGGCGGACACCCATGCAAAAGCCTTAGCTCTTACTGTCTCTACATCTGAACCATGAAAAAGATATATCATATGCTATACGATTGAATCCATTTTACCCCAACAACCACCCTTTTTCCCTTTAACAATCAGAGGAACGTCATATGTTTCCTTAAGAGGTACTACTGACTCCATAATATTACCTATAAGAGAAGACAACTCTTTTACTTTTTCATTACGTACCTCATAGATGAGTTCGTCATGCACCTGCAGCAACAGATAAACATCGTTTCTAAATGATTTGTCATCTAACATTTTATTTATACGAACCATTGCAAGCTTAATAATATCTGCCTCTGCTCCCTGTATAGGAGCGTTTATAACCATACGCTCCGCGTGCGCGCGAACATACGCAAGGTTTGATTTCATATCTGGAAACTGTCGACGCCTACCAAACATTGTTTCTGTATATCCTCTCGTACGCGCAAACCCTTTTGTTTCTTCAAGATAATTTGCTAATTGCGGAAACTCTTTAAAATACCCGTCATAGAACTCTCGTGTTTCTGTGGTCGATGTCCCAAGCTGAAGCCTTAAAGCATTAATACCCATACCGTAAAGCATTCCAAAATTTATTGTTTTTGCCTTATGTCTCATTTCTGAGCTAACGTCATCTGCATTCACATGGAAAACCCTTGCCGCCACTTCGGTGTGAACATCGCGCCCACTACGAAAAATATCAAGAAGAACACTGTCTTTTGACAGAATTGCAGCAAGCCTTAGTTCTATTTGTGAATAATCAAAACTAACCAGTGTAAAACCTTCAGTTGCAATAAATGCGTTTCTTATTAATTTACCCCTACTTGAACGTGTTGGAATATTTTGCAGATTTGGATTTTGTGATGCCATACGTCCAGTTGTTGTGCCAGCTTGCAGAAACTGTGCGTGCAACCTATTACCAGAATCAAGTAGCGCTGGTAGGTTATCAATATATGTCGATAATAGTTTCTGTATTTCTCTATATTCAAGGATTTTTTCGATTATAGGGTGAATATGCCGTATTTTTTCAAGCTCTGACTCTCTTGTCGAACGTTGTCCTGTGGAGGTTTTCTTTTGATTTTTTGGCTTTAGAGCAAGCTCATCAAATAAGATTTCACCAAGCTGCTTAGGAGAATTTATATTGAATTCGTGTCCAACTATTTTATAAATATCTGAGCTTATTGCCGATAACTCTTTATGGTATTTACTAGAAAGTTTTGTTAATACATCTACATCAACCAGCACCCCATGTTTGTGCATATTTTGCACAATGTTTATAAGTGGCTTTTCTATATTTTCATACACTTCACGTAACCTACCTTCCGAGTCTATTTGTTGCTCAAGTATCTCAAAAGCTTCTGAAAATAAATGTTTTTTTGTATATGACAAAATGTCATCGAGAGATGGATTTGTAATATCAGACGTAAGTAACCAAAGCATTATTTGTGCTTCTGATAATTTTTCAGATGGGATGTTTTCTTGCTCTTCTTCTACAACCTCATCATTGTCTTTTACAAGAACAGCGCGCGCGCGGTCACGCAACGACCTAAAACCAAGGTCATCAAAAAGCCCAAGAACCGTGTTCGCTTTAACAGTATCTTCCCATTCTTTTTTAGGAATTCTAAAAGATATAGGCGCATCGGTTCTAATAGTTGCTAATGCTTTTGAAAAAAGGGCGTCATCTTCATGCTCTTTTAACAAATTAATAATTCTTGGCTTTATACCACAATCAATAAACGATTGTTCACTCTCTTTGAGTTTTTTGTATATATTTTCAATTGTTCCAAAATTAACAACAAGTATAGTGGCTGTTTTTTCGCCTATTCCTGGAATACCTATTATGTTATCTGACGGATCACCACGCAGACCTTTGTAATCTGGTATAAGTACTGGAGAAAAATTAAAACGTGTTTCTACAGCTTTTTCATCATAGAGAATAGTATCGTTAATACCTTTTTTAAGGGTATACACCTGCACACGCTTACCATCCACTAACTGGAGAGTATCCATGTCGCCAGATGCAATTATAATTTCGATATCCTTTCTGTCTTGTAACTCATACGCAATAGTTCCAAGAACGTCATCTGCTTCAAATCCTTCTCGTTCATATATAGGCACAGAAAAAGCTTCAAAAATTTCTCTTGAACGTATTATTTGAGCAACAAGGGCGTCATCAGATTTTGCACGTGTTGATTTGTACCCCTCATAAGCCTCATGTCTTATTGTTGGCTTTGGCAAATCATAACAAGCTATCAAATAGTCTGGAGATAGTTCTTGGATAATTTTAATAAGCATTGAAATTATTCCATAAAGCGCACCAGCGGGCTCTCCAGATGGAGTTTTGAAATCAGGAAGCGCATGATATGCACGATGAATTATTGCGTGTGCATCCAGAAGAACAATGCGTTTTTTTGTAGGTTTTTGTTGTTTTTTATTCATATATTATTTTTCTACTTTCATCTGGCATTTCTTTTATTGTAATGTGTTTATGCACATTTTCTATTCCGTCAGAAACCTTTTCAGGCCATTCAAGTAAGACTAAGTTTTTTGTATCATTCATAATTTCATCGAACCCAATTTGAGAGAGTTCTGAACTGCTCTCTAAACGATACGCGTCAATGTGTACTAACTTAGAAAAGTTTTTGTTATTTTGGATAGTGTATATTTTTTCCAAAACAAAAGTAGGACTTGTTACACTGTCTTGTATTCCAAAGTATGCAGCAACGGCTTTTATAAAAGCCGTTTTACCAGCGCCAAGGTCACCAGAAAAAGTGACTAAAGTTGCGTGTTCTTCATCTGGCAATACATTACTGGCAAAATTGACAGCCTCTTTGTTTGTTTCTTTTAAACTTAAACAAGTAACTTCCATTTAACTATTGTACCAAAATTAAAACCCGGCACTTAAAAGCGCCGGGTTTTGTGCTACGGATTGGACTACCTTACCAATCCATAGCAAGTTGTTTTCCGTATCTTCCTGTGGAGATCCGTATCCAACACAAAATGTGTATAACATCTTGTGTGGTGACGTACATACACACGAGGTTGTGGCTGCACCGGCACGTACACAACACGAGGTTGTGGCTGCTGCACCGGCACGTACACAACACGAGGTTGTGGCACATACACCACCCTCGGCGCTGGATATGGGCTGAGTCGCGGATATACGCGCGACTCATTGCTCCCTCTCCAGCCGTAGTGACCACGGGAGCGTGCAATAACCACTCCCGTAATCACTCCAATTACAGCAATGGCAACATCCCTGTTGCCGTTTCTGTCATGGGCACTTGCTGGTGTGTTTACTCCAGCAAGTGCCATAACAAAAAGCGTTAAAAACATTATGATTTTTTTCATAGACCCTTCCTTTCTTATCTATCTATAAAGTACATATTTATATAGGTTATGTCAATACGTCGACACCCTTCCGTACACAACAGAATTTCCGTCCCATTTGGATTCAGAAACCATAACTCCTTTGTTATTTATAATGAAAGACGGAGAACCATTTCCAGCTTGTATAAAGTAGCGATTATTTGCTGCCGCCCTTACAGATGCAATGTTCATCATTTGTTGATTAAGTATTTTTGATTTATGAAACCATGATTCAGACGCTATGTTTATGAAAACATTAGCGCCTTTCGAGGTAAGTTCTTTATAGAAAACAGGAGTTATAACATCTGAGCAAAAAAGACCACCTATCAAAATATTTTTAAATTTAATTGTTCTCACACCGTTTCCAATACTGTACGACCGATTTTGATTTAAGGCAGACACAATGTCATTTCTACCAAGAAGTTTAAACATATCAGTATATATGTACGGCATATACTCTCCATATGGCAGAAGAAACATTTTTTCAACAGTTTGTACTGAGCCCGTCTTTGTATTATATGCAAACATCTTTTGTCTTGTTTTACCGTCACTACTTCCGACTCGACTAGACCCTATTATAAGAACTTCATGATTTCCAAAAATCCCATTAAAAAAACTTTTTAATGTACCTAAACGAATTAAGTTAATTATAAAACGTGAGTCTTCTGGCAAAATAACAATATCTGGACTTCTATCACTTTTTTGTATTTGTTTAAACAGATTACTTATAGTTGAAATTCGTGAATCAAACTCTTCTCTAGATATAGATAGTGACGAACTAAACGATGTATGAAGTGATGCCACCGACAATTCCTGGCCAGCTTTTTGCTTACTATAGATAACAGACGCTACGGGGAAAAAACTCAATAACGCAACAACAGAAACAGTTAGAAACATAAACAAGGTTTTCTTTGATAAAGAAAACGAGCTTGTGTATATATAGTAAAAAATACCATTTATAATTACTACAAAAGCACTTAGTGTATACACGTCTCCAAGTGCACTAAGTCTTATTAAGTGACTATTATTTGCTAGCGCATATCCCAAAAAACCAATTGTAAAATGAGGTCCAAAATTAGAACCAGGTCCTAGTGAAAACAAATAGAAACCAAATGTTCTCGCATACTCAAACAAAACCCATGCGATTGGGGCTAAGAAAAAAACACGTACTAAGTTTTTTTTAAACAACCTAAAAGACACAGCAAACGCACCAATAAACAAAGCTGGACTAATTGAGAAAAAGACCCAAATAACCCCAATAACAAACTCGCTAAATAATTTATTATTTATACCGACCCAATCAAGAGGCAGTGTCGACCAAAACCACACAAATACAATTCCTAAGAATACAGACCCAAAAACCAAACCAATCAAAAACACATTTGTTAATGAAGTTTTTACATTATCTATAGCAAGGAAAAACGGAACAAGTGCTACGAGAGTAAGCCACCACAAATATTGAGAATAATCATACGCAACACCAAGCGTAACAGCACTTAAGACAGCGTAAATTACAGCCAAGCGAACACTCATAAGCTATGAGTTATTTGTTACAGCACTAACATACATAATTAAAACAAGTTAAATGACGAGCCCGCATTAACTATCTGTGTATCACTAACGGCACTAGTACTAGCATTGTTAGCACAGGTTATCTTGTAGTAAGACTGGGTTGTTATAGAGTCTGTTGTTGAGCCTGAGACTGTGCGTGTAGAGTCTGACTGTATTGTTTTGAGTGTTGTGCCATTCTTTTGTATTGTGCAGGAGTTAACGTTTGTTGCGTTGTAGGTTAGTGTTGTTA
>CAYYQT010000022.1:0-5616 GCA_964473795.1 uncultured Candidatus Saccharibacteria bacterium
TTTCGTTTTTAGTATTGCGACTTCTATATAATTCTTTTTAATCACACTTTTATTTATTTTAACAAATACTATTTATATCTGGTGTTATAGTAGTGGTAAGCTGTATGTCTAACAATCACGTATTCGAATGGGAAGGAAAAGAACATGAGTTTGATAACAAACCTCAGGAGTGGTATTGGGCGCTTGGGATTATCGCTGCAGCGAGTATCACTGCCTCAATAATGTTTGATAACTACCTTCTTGCACTGGTTCTTTTAACGGCGGCTTTTGCAATAGGGTTACAGGCGGCAAAAGAGCCATCCGTACACAGTTTTAAACTTTCTGAAAAAGGTTTGATGATAGATCATCGTATATATCCATTTGATTTGATTCATTCCTTTAGCGTTCTTGAATATATAGATGAGACTAAAGCGCCATCACTTTCTATAAAAACAAAAAGTCTTTTAGCGCCACATTTTCTAATACCGCTTAATGACGTCGATGCAGACAAAGTTTATGCATTTTTATTCGCCTATATAGATGAAGGAGAACACGAAGAAACATTTATAGACCGATTTGTTGATTTCTTAAGGTTATAATACTTGGCTAAATTGCCCAAACCATGTACAGTGCATCGTAACGCTCCCGTCGTTCAACGGATAGGACGCTAGCTTGCGGAGCTGGTAATGCAGGTTCGATTCCTACCGGGAGCACAAATACAATAAACTAAAACACCACAACATAATGTTGTGGTGTTTTATAGAATTATTCATTTACTTATTAAACATATCTACTCCCAATTAATTGTTACGTTCTCAAACAAAACCTCATTAATTAACACACACTATATGTGCAAATATAAGTAAGTTTTATTTAGATATTTGAACAAACTCATCCCAATTCTTTTCGAATTTATCATTTCGTTCTAAGAGTTCCTGAAATGTTCCAATATCAGTAACTCTTCCATTTGCAAAAATAATAATCCTGTCAAAATATTTAAGTAGGTTCATTTTATGGATGGACGCAATAATTGTTTTATTCTTAAATTTATCAAAAATTTGTTTATATATTTTTTGTTCATTGTCAGAATCAACAGAACTTGTAGATTCGTCCAATAAAATAATATCTTTATCTTGTGCAAACAAAAGAGCTCTAGCTAGAGCTATTCGTTGTTTTTGTCCTCCAGACAAGTTAACCCCTTTTTCATTAATTACTGATTTCAAACCCTTTGGTAACTGTTCTATAACACTGGTAAGTTGTGCAATATCTACAACATTACCAACCTCTCCCTTTGAGTAATCCAAACCAAGCGTAATATTTTCCTGAATTGTTGATGAAAACACTTCTGGCTCCTGCGGAACCATAAGTGTTTTAAGGTCAATATCGGCGAAATTAGTAGTTATTTTTTTACCATTATCAAAACTAACATTTGCACTGGCCGAGCCATACAACCCATGCAACACTTTCAAAAAGGTTGTTTTACCAGAACCAGACTCACCTATACAAGCTATTCGCTCACCACGAGTAACCATCAAACTTATATTATTAAGGTGATTTAAATTGCTTTTAACTATGTCATTATAAGAAAAATTAAGATCTTGAATATCCAAGGTTTTCCATTCGTTAATAACATGCTTTTTTGGTTTTGTTACGTTTTCCTCTATCGCTAATTCTATTTCTTTTGCATTTTCAACACCAGCTTTTCTATACATAACACTTTCATACATGTAACTAAAGGCAAAGAACGATTCCGACATTTGTTCTAAGTACATATACAAGGCTGTAATTGTACCTATTGCAATAACACTCCCGTTTCCTAATTGGTAAAATAAATAAAACACGACTGACGCCACAACAATAAACCGAAACATTACACTACCAGAGAACCATTTGAGCGAAGTTGTTTTAGCATATTGCACTGACGTTTCTACAGGGGCAACCAAAAGACTGTAAAGCCGTTTTAATACGGCGCTTTGTATATTAAGTATTAGAATTGAAGTAACATTTGAGATTGTATCAAATATCCCAGCGGCTATTTTATTTTCAAATTTGTTCAACTTTCTATAATACTTTACTAAAATTTTATCAAACCGAGACAAAACATATAAGGCTAACCCAATTAAAATAAATACGGCAACAGCAATATATATATTGAAAAAATACAAAACAAAAATAGCACCAACAATACCAAAAACAATCTTGAATATCTCAAATAATTGATCTGAAAACATAAACAAACCAAGCGTAGCTTTATTAATTTTATCTATAGTATCTCCACTGTCTCTATCGTTGTGCCACTGCATACTCAAACCAAGTGTGCCCGCGATAAAGTATTTACGATAGTTTATTCCCAACAAGACTGCATTTTTCTGCTCAAGAACACGCCCGTACCCATGAGCTACCCAAAATATCAACGTTGTTAGCATTGATAATGAAATGATTGCAGATAACTTCCAAACATTTGTTTGTGTTACTCCATTTGCTTGAATTTCATTTATAAACCATGCAAAAATTAATGGCGTTACTAACGTAATACCATTTGATAACATATACATAAACACAAAAAGTACAACGTTCGGTCTGTTACCTTTTGAAAACCTCCACATTTTGAGGAACATGTAAACTGTTGGTTCTTGTTTAATTTTATTTATCAACTTTTGCATAACAATTAATTTTATTATTTTACGAAACGACAAACTGATTTATATCTTTTTTTACAAATCAAAAAGCCGTATTGTATTTTGTTTTACTCTATTTTGGAAAGTGTCCTTATTGGCATCTATCCATAAACACTAATCTTAATTTACACCAAAACGAAACCAAGACTAACTTGACGAAACTTCTTAGTATAAGATTTGCACGACATGAGACAATAAGACACCAAAAACACTACTTATGTTTAATTTTTACTCGTAAAAGCGTAGCACAAAATATATGTACTGATTAAAAAATATTCAGAATTCGAAAAATGTTCGTGAATATTTAAGTTTACGCTTCTTTTTTGTCTTCTGTTCGTCTAATTGCAGCTACTAGTCTTGATTTTTTACGTGCTGCGGTGTTCTTTTTAATGATTCCGCGTTTTGCTGCTTTATCTATAGCTTTATATGCAGCTGGAAGGAGTTTTTCTGCAGCAGTTGCACCACCAGTTATTATTGCTTTTTTCAAGGTTTTTGTAGTGTCTGCCAACGCTTTTTTGCGGCGAACATTAAAAACCTTTTTATTTAAAGAGGCGCGATGTGCTTTCTTTGCAGATGAAGTAATTGCCATAGCGGCATATTACGCGACAAATCATAAAAACGCAAATGATTTATTGGTTTAAAACACTTACTACTAGCGATTACATTAAAACGGGTATAACTCTGTATTTTACCGATATAGAGATACAACAACATTTTAGTGATAGGATACCTGTATGATTCGTACCATTAAAGGAACAATTCTTTCTCTTGAACCAGGTGGAGTTGTTATAGACGTGTCTGGCTGGGGTGTTTTTGTTTATCTCGCAACTGCAGAACCGCTACTTATAGGTAACAAAATAACACTAGCGACATATCTCGCTATTAAAAAAGATGGACCAGAGCTTTATGGTTTTATAGACCCAAATGATCGTGTCTTTTTTGAATTATCACTTAAAGTTCCTGGACTAGGTCCAAAAACGGCATTATCTATACTAAAACGAGCACCTCGTGAACAGCTTGAAAGTGCAATAACGGCACGTGACGTAAACTACCTAACACGCGTTGTTGGGCTTGGAAAAAAACTAGCTGGTAAGATTGTTATAGAGCTGGCAGAAAAAATAACACCAAACGACACTGTGCGAGACGATGCTGACGCAGATGTCTTTGATATGTTAATAGCACTTGGTTATACAGACAGAGAGGCACGTCAAGCGCTTAATGCTATTTCACCCGAAGTGTCTGGGCGCGATGGACGGTTTAGAGCAGCCCTATCTGCAAACCTTCGTTAACACAAATAGTTATGTACAAAATAATCACATTTATTGTTCTTATTTTAAAAAAAATAATTCCGGAGTATTTTGTAGATGCACTACGACCTTTTTATCATCGTGCAATTTCTTTAATTATGGCTGCGAGCTATGGCTTCCCTGCTAGAAAACTTACTGTCATTGGTGTTACAGGTACAAAAGGAAAATCAACAGTAGCAGAAATGCTTTTTACAATCTTTTCAGAATCTGGGCACAAAACAGCTCTAGCATCTACAATACGTTTTGCAATAGGAGACATGTCAGAACCAAATCTTTTCAAAATGACACTGCAAGGACGTGGTTTTATTTATTCATTTATGAACAAAGCGCTAAGGGCTGGCTGTACACACATAATCGTAGAAATAACATCAGAAAGTGTTTTGCAATTCAGACACTGGTTCCTAGAAATGGATGGGCTTATCGTAACAAATATCCAACGCGAACATATAGAAAGACATGGTTCTTTTGAAAACTACGTTGCATCAAAACGGGAAATAGTAAAAGCTCTTGAAAAGTCACCTAAAAAAAATCGTATACTTGTTTCAAATGAAGACATTAAAGAAACTCAAGATTTTCTGTCAGCAAAAGTAGATAACTCGGTTGGTTTTAGCAAAAAAGAAATAACAAACGTTTTTTCAAACGAAGAAAGTGTTTCGTTTGTTTATAACAAAACAAACCTTACTATCCCAATAGCTGGTAAGTTTAATGCAATGAACGCCCTCTCGGCTATAAAACTTTCAGAAAAGCTCGGTATTAAAACAGAAGCTATATTATCTGCACTCAACAAGCTCCCAGTAATACTTGGTCGTGTTGAGCATATAAACGCTGGGCAAGACTTCGTAGTTATAGTTGACTACGCACATACACCAGACTCACTAAAAGCAATATATAGCGCATTTACGCAGCAAAGAAAAATATGCGTCTTGGGAAACACTGGTGGAGGGCGCGATGTATGGAAACGTCCTGAAATGGGAAAGATAGCAGACGAAAATTGTGATGAAATAATCCTAACAAATGAAGACCCGTACGATGAAGACCCCCAGTCTATAATAGACGACATGCTAAAAGGTATGAACAGAGAACCTGTAATAATTTTAGACAGAAGAAATGCAATTAAAAAAGCCCTTACGCTAGCAAATACTGGTGATGTCGTTCTTATAACAGGTAAAGGAACAGACCCGTTTATAATGGAAGCTGATGGAAAGAAAACTCCATGGAGCGACGCCCTAGTTGCGCGGGAAGAACTAACCACAACAGTATGACAACAAATGACTTATTGTTCGTTATTGGAATATTCGTTTTTATCTTTTTGTTATGGATACTAAGCGGAGGACCTAGTCATAAACCCGCATATATCGGACCAATACTAAACAGTAACGAAATACTACTTCCAAAAGTTCCTAATATAAACAAAGGTAGAATACCTACACAACCAAGTACAAAAAGTAATTTAAACCACTAATACTTATCTAACGCCTGTTCTAAAGCGTATAAAAACAAGCGTTTATTGCAAAAGTGTGTTATAAACTAACAATCCGCCTATAGCTCAATTGGTAGAGCAGTGGCCTTTTAAGCCATTGGTTGTAGGTTCAAGTCCTACTGGGCGGACAAGCGAGGAGAAAGAGAGTTAGGTGACTATTTTTATACGAGCG
>CAYYQT010000023.1:0-5380 GCA_964473795.1 uncultured Candidatus Saccharibacteria bacterium
CATTTGCTGTTGTTGAAAAACTTAACAATCCTCACATAGGAGACGATTTCCATAGATTCTTGGTGCGTTATGTTGCCGCTGGTTTACCAGTCAATGGTCTTAAAGAAAATGAACCACGTTTCAAGGCTTTGCATATGACGCTTTATGAAGTGTCATTTCCTGAATCAAAAAAAACAGACCCATCTGGTCGTGAGAAAACTCTTAAAGAAATGGTTTCTGCGATGGAGCAGTTTTATTCTGGAATGCTTTCTGTAGAACAATCTGCATCTAAAGAACCCGCATATATGGCACTAGAGCTTGCTGTTCCCGTTCAAATAGCTCAATTATCTTTTTTTGTGTCTATACCAAATAGTAAGAGTGATTTATTTGAGAAACAACTACTAGCTGTTTTCCCAGACGCATATGTATTACAACAGCCAAATGACTATAATATTTTTGTAGAAAACGGAACATCGTTAGTGTCTACTGCTCATTTTGCTGAGCCATCAATGCTCCCTATTAAAGATTATACGGAATTTGATTATGACCCGATTAACTCAATACTAAATGCCTTTGCAAAAATAGAAACAGAAGGAGAAGGTGCTGCTTTACAGATTGTGTTTGAACCAAGAGGACAAATACACGTGTCTCATTATAGAAAGGTGTTATCTTCACTTCAAAAAGGTAACTCAAAAAAAGTAGCATTTAAAACTCCAGAAACTCCGTTTGGAGAAATAGCAAATGATTTCAAAGATATGTTTTTTGGAGGAAAATCAAAAGATCAAGATAAAGAGCGAGAAGACAAGCAAAGACAAGCAGAGTCAAACAGAAATGATATAGAACAGGTTGAAAAGAAAATATCATCACCTATTGTTGGCACTACATTTAGGATTTTAGTATCATCTCCAGATAGTGTTCGTGCTGAAAGCGTAATGTCCGGTTTGGAATCATCATTTAACCAATTTAATAACACTCTTGGTAATCGTATAGAATTTTCTCGTGCAATTGGAAAAAATATAAAAAAACAAATAAATGAATTTTCATTTCGTGTACCTGGTAACTCAACAATGCCGTTATCTATTCATGAACTTACGACAATTTATCATTTTCCACCAGATGGTATTTTGTCATCTCCACATTTAAAACAGTCTAGAACAACAACTTCTGCAGCTCCTATGGATTTGCCTAAATCAGGAATTGAATTGGGTATAAATCTTTACAGAGGAAATGAAACTTCTATAATGCTTGAAAAAGAGGACAGGCTAAGGCACTTGTATGTAATAGGTCAGACAGGAACAGGAAAAACAGGATTCTTAAAAACACTTATTGAGCAAGATATAAAATCAGGGAATGGGGTTTGTTTCATAGACCCGCACGGTAATGACATTTTGGACGTAATGGCTTCAATTCCTCCAGAAAGATATGAGGACGTTATTTACTTTGACCCTGCTTATCTGGACAGACCTTTTGGTTTGAACTTGCTTGAGTATGATCCGGCACATCCAGAACAAAAAACATTTATTGTAAATGAGTTGTTGGCTATATTCAGGCGTTTGTATAGTGATAGTCCTGAAAGTATGGGGCCAGCGTTTGAACAGTATTTTAGAAATGCGACACTTCTCGTTATGGAGCATCCAGAATCAGGCTCGACACTTATGGATATTGGAAGAGTACTATCTAGTGAATCATTTAGAAAAATGAAGCTTAGTCATAGCAACAACCCTGTTGTTAATCAATTTTGGAATGAAATTGCAACAAAAGCAGAAGGAGAGGCTTCTTTAAGTAATATAGTTCCATATATCACAAACAAGTTTGATGATTTTACAGCAAATGACTTCATGCGTCCGATTATTGGACAGCAAGAATCGTCATTCAACTTTAGACAAATTATGGATAATAAGAAAATCTTGTTAGTTAACTTGTCTAAAGGACGTCTAGGGGAACGAAACGCAAACTTGCTTGGTTTAATTATAGTTGGCAAGATTTTTATGGCAGCGTTGTCGCGTGCTGATTCACCAACGACAGACTTCGCATCATTCTATATGTATATAGACGAGTTCCAGAACGTAACGTCTGACTCAATACCTGGAATTCTTTCAGAAGCGCGTAAATATAAACTATCATTAAACATTGCTCATCAATTCTTAGGGCAGTTAGATGACAAAACAAGAAATGCGATATTTGGTAACGTTGGTAACCTTGCTGTGTTCCGAGTTGGCGAAGAAGATGGAGAATTTTTTGAAAAACAATTTACACCAACTTTTTCTGCAAATGATTTTGTAAATATAGAGAACAGAAGTGCGTATTTAAAGATACTTTCGAAAGGAGTACCTCAAAAACCTTTCAATATACGAACTAAGAATCTTAGTCCTCGCAATATGGATCAGGTAAATGATTTGCGCCAGCTTTCGTATCTAACATATGGTCGCGATCGTGATGTTGTAGAGAGTTCTATTCGTGCAAGATATTTAACATAATAAAAATAAGTGGATTATATAGTTGGAGTTTTACTCATTATCATAGATAATGATTATAATAAATATGAGTGAAGGATTTCAAAAACAGAGTAAAAAAGAAACAGCACAAGAATTACCAGAAAAAGAACTGGAACTTCGTGCCCATATTCGTGATTTGGAACAAATGGCTGGGTCTATACAGTTAAAAACAATGACACGGGGTGTTGGTAATGTTGATTATGGAGAACAAATAGAACAGGCTGAGGAAAAATTACGTAGCCTTGAAAAAGAGAGACGTATGAAAGATGTTGTTGGTAATTTTACAAATGAAGCATTTAGTTCTCTTACAAAAAACATATCAAAAACAATGTCTGTAAAAGATACTGACCAACAAGAAAAAGAGAAACCACAAAAAGAAAATCCTACAGAAAAAGTCGTAGCACAAAACGAACCGCAAGCTGAGGATACTGCACAAAGGTTTGCAGAGAAGGTTAGTATTGGGAAAATACGAATGAAAATGTTAACGGCAGAGGCTGAGTACCTAAGTGCGTTGCGAAAACAATATAAAAACAAAGGTGCATTAAGTGGTGTTATTGGAAGAAGCCGCGCGGAGAAAATCCAAATAGAAGAAACAAAAAAGTTGCAAGAAACATACGATACTGCAAGGTCTGAGTTTGCTTCTGCTGTTAGTGCCTCGTTTGAAACTCGTTACGGAAAAAAGAAAGATAGGCACGAAAAAACTAAAAAAACTTCACCATACGTTGATAAAGAAAAGCTTCTTAGTAGATACAATAGAATGGTTGTTTCTAGTGATGTAATTAGACGCGCAATGAGAGAAAAAGTACGTGCAAAACAAGAGGCGTTAAGCGAAAAAGAAAAAAACTCATTTAGAAAGGCGTTTGATTGGTATATTAAAGGAAATCAAGCTCTTGAGAAAAAAGTTGGTAAAGTCGGCGCTAGGGGTGTGCGTATTCTTGCACTTGCAACAATAGGTGGAGCTGCTGGTGGTTTTTTGGCTGTTGGGCATAGAGTTTTGCGTTCTGGTATCGGTGCGGTGTTTGGCACTGGAGCAAGTCTCGCGGCTGGTAAATTATACGAGATAACTGGTGGGCTTAAATCTAAAGAGATGTATAAAAACACCAGCCAAAAAACAATTTTGTCTGTTGGTGATATCAAAAAACAGGAGAAGGCATATGAAAAAGGCTCAGACGAAAGCGTTGCTCGTAAACGTCGTATTGTAGAAGCGCTAACGGCTGTGATAGTTGGTGCTGGGACGTCTGTTGAAATGGCGCATATAATAGCATCTTCAAATGCTGTAAATATCGCTGTTGAAAAAGCAACAGTTTCTGTACAAACTCATACAGAAACTGTTGCGTCCGTAGCGCATACAGATGTTGCTAAAGATATCCCAAATAACACTTCAGAAAATATAGAATACAATATTACACCAATACAAAATGTTGGCGAGCCTATTAAAATACCTGATTTCTACAATACCGACGGCTCAAATATCGTTAATCAAAGTGAATCAATACCAACGTCTATTCCAACAGAACAGACTCGTGTTATTTCAGGAAATATATTAGACAGTATGAAAAACGCTCCAAATACTGCGTACGACACCTTGTCACATTTGGGCAGTAACGACAATGTGGTAGAGGATGTTGTGTCTAACGCGGGTCATGTTGTACCAGAACATGCAGAAATTGTAACTCCTGTAATACCTAACGATAGTGTGTCAGATATCCCAAATAACACTTCAGAAAATATAGAATACAATATTACACCAATACAAAATGTTGGCGAGCCTATTAAAATACCTGATTTTGATAATGCAGCTAGTTCACATATACAAAATATTATTTCTGTAAGCGAAGGAAAAGGAGAAGGTGCAGACGCTCTTTTCGGACATTTGAAAGAATCGTTGCGTAGTGCATATCCAGATATTAATACAGCACCACCAGAAGTCAGACATCTTTTGAATACGCGATTGCATTCGTTGTCTACTGAATATGGTTTCGCAAGACCAGATGAAAGCGCACTAATGCATACAAACGATACTCTTTCGTATGACCCAAACAAAGGAGAGTTGGTTTTTACAAATAGTAACGGTACTCATGTTCTTGAAAAGACAACTGATGGAGCGACCTCGTACGGTCAAACATTCGATAAATTTGACGGGCAGTATACAAACGATCAAAACAATATAAATACATATACTGGTGACGTAAACGAGTCTGGTATAAAAAATATAAACCCATCATATCCGCACGAAATGCCAAATGTTGCAGATGGTAATGTTTCAGATAAAATGCCGACACCGTTAACTCCAAATGTTTCTGAAACTATTCCTGCAGTAGCAGAGCCGGTTACGCTGCATGGTGAGGTTGTGGCGTTATTAAGTCCTGAGGTTCTTGGAAGGCATGCTAACGCTTCTTTCTATGAAGTTTTTTATCAATCTCCTGGGATACCTTCTCAACTACATGAAAGACTTATGGACGTAGTTGAGCGTTCTGGTGTTGGTCCTACAGAGAACGAAACGCTCGAGCATTTCTTAAATCGTGCTGATAGTGTGGGTGCTAGTAAACCAATGGAATATGTTCCAGGTATTGACAATTTAAGTGTTCCTATTAGTGAAACTCATCTATATACCAACGTTAATGGTGATATAGTTGTTTATGGTGGAGATCAACCAGCAAGACATCTTGTTGCTTATCAGTACCTTACAAAACATTCTGGAGCAAAGGTTCTGTTTGAAAGAGGTGGAAACGGTCCTGCCTCAGGAGTGAATTCATTAACCCTAAATGAATCTCCTGTATATCCAGCAGATAAGGAGTTACTACAAAGTTTTTCGTTAGTTAAAGACGCTTCTGGAGCAGTTGTTAAGCATATAGATCCAAATACATTAAAATCTGTTGTACACTAAATTAGTTAATTATGACAAA
>CAYYQT010000024.1:0-4759 GCA_964473795.1 uncultured Candidatus Saccharibacteria bacterium
ATAGGTCCTAAAGATATAATTACAGACGGTATTGATGGTCATTTAGCAGATAATCTAAAAGATGCGGCTATAAAATGCCTAGATATAGAAAGTTCTAAATGCCGCGATACTGCAATGAAATATTCATGGGACAATTCAGTAGATATATTTTTATCATTACTTGTCTCTGTTAATTAGTTATTAGTATTTGCGGAAATAGCTCTTGTAGTAAATCCTTTTCTTAAATATCTAAACGCAACAACTGAACCTATAACACGTATTGCAGCACCAATTACAAAAACAATAGGCAAGCTGAAAAAGACAGACAGCGCGCCAAAAGATATAGGTCCAAGAACTTGACCCGCACTAACCGATGTTGTAAACACTCCTGATGTTGTACCCATTCCGAATACTCTTCCGCGCTCTGTTCGTATTGCTATTGAAGCGGCTCTTGCAAGAACACTAAAACCACCCATGAACATCATTAGAATTAATACAAGTATTTTGTCACTAATGAAAGGAATTATAAAAAGGGGAATTGTTGCAAGTACTCCACCAATCAATATCAGATTTTCTCTATGGTGTGGAAATTTATCAGACAATAACCCAGACGGATATTGTAAAACGGCACCAGTAAGCATGTATAAAGACAAGAAGATACCTATTTCTGTTGTGTTTAATGAAAGCGCTTCTATTGCAAATAACGGAAAGAAAGCGTTAAAACCCCATCTTGCAAAACCTCTTGTAACTGAATAAATCATAATTCCACGCATCGAATGGTCTTTTATGGTTCGCATAAATGCGTGGGGTATTTTCACTAGTTTTCGCTGTTGTTTCTTTGGTAGTTTTGATTGTTTTGGCACAAGAGCTAGTATCAAAAAGAATGATATTACACCTGTTATCGCCATGGCATAAAACGGTGCTTGTATTGAAATAGAATCGGTTAAAAACCCGCCCATAGTAGGACCAAGCGCCATGCCCGAAAATAAAGAAATGCTGAATAAGTTTGGGTAACTACCTTCTTTGTGTTTTGGGGTTATGTCACCTATATATGACTGTGCAACTGTGGTTATCATCACAGATGTTATTCCTTGCAGAAAACGAACAACCAAGAGAAGTGTTGGTGTGTCAGAAACTATGTACGCAAGAGAAAGTAAAATATAAAAAATTAGTCCAATTAGTATTATTTTTTTACGACCATGTTTGTCTGAAAAATTACCAATAATTGGTGCAAAAATACCTCTAGCAAGTGCAAATACCGCAAAGATAAAACCAATCATTACAACACCAGCGCCCATGTCTTTTGCGTATATAGGAAGTATTGGAGCTATTATTCCAATACCAAGCATTGCGGCAAATGTAGCCACAAACAAACTTGTAAAAATATATTTTATTTTAATCACGTCTTATTGTTTATTTTGTGTGTTGGTAATAATTGTATTAAGAGTGTGGTTATGGCGTTCGCATATGATTATTTGATATAATATAATTATGTTTACAGTGTTTATTCTTAAACAAAGTATGCGTACCGTCTTATACATAACAGTATACTTAATTTAATATGAAACTTATATACATAGAACAAGAAGATTTTGAGAAAGGTTATGTCGAAGAAACTTTAACTAAAGCGGGTTGGGATACTGAATTTCGTATGTCAAACACCGAAGACGCTCTTGCTGGAGACTCTGAAGCAGAAGCCTTGTCTATTTTTATTACAACAAATATAAATGCAGAAGTTCTAGACAAATTTCCAAACTTAAGGGTTATAGCAACGCGGTCAACTGGTTTTGATCATATTGATTTAGAAGAAACTACTAAACGTGGTATATCTGTGTCTACCGTTCCTTCATACGGAGTTAATACTGTTGCTGAGTTTGCTTTTGCTTTGATACTTTCCCTAGCTCGTAATGTATGTGAAGCTAGTGCACAAGTATGCAACACAGGGTCTTTTTCTCAAAAAGGCTTACGAGGTTTTGACCTAGCTGGAAAAACAATAGGAATAATTGGTACTGGACATATTGGAATGAAGGCAATACAAATGGCAAATGGTTTTGCAATGAATGTATTGGCTTTTGACGCTTTTCCAAAAGATGGGTTGGACAAAGAGCTTGGTTTTACATATGTGACTTTTAATGAGCTCTTAAACAAGTCAGACATAGTTACAATTCATGTTCCGTACAATCCACATACGCACCATTTGATAAACTCTGAAAATATCCACGAATTTAAAAAAGGTTCATATCTGATAAATACAGCAAGAGGTGCTGTTGTAGAAACAGACGCGCTTGTTACTGCTCTTAGAGATGGAACGCTTGCTGGAGCTGGTCTAGATGTTCTAGAAGAAGAAGGGGATATGAAAGACGAAGGACGCTTGTTTTCTATTGAACACCCAAAGGAAGAAGAGTTAAAAACCGTTCTTGCTAATCACTATCTAATAGACCACCCTAGGGTTATGGTTATGCCGCATATT
The DNA here is from genome assembly GCA_964473795.1 of uncultured Candidatus Saccharibacteria bacterium. GTDB lineage: Bacteria > Patescibacteriota > Minisyncoccia > Phycocordibacterales > Phycocordibacteraceae > C7867-001. The sequence continues at coordinate 2,450 of CAYYQT010000024.1, forward strand.
GCGTTTGATTCGCAAGAGGCGATAGAGCGCATATTGGATACAACGGTTGAAAACTTAGTAGCGTTTGGTTCTGACAATCCACAAAACATAGTAACTTCAAAAAAGTAAAAATATACGTAAAACGTTTTAAACCAATACCCACAACAGTGCTGTTGTGGGTATTGACATATACAGTGTTATTGTGTTAATATATTGCGCATATAAGGGTAACACCTAAAATCTATACATTATGGAAATCATCACTTCAGCCCTAATGGGTTTATTTATTTTCCCTGTGTTGTTAACAAATGTTAACGCTCAAAAACCAGCTAAACCAGTTGTTGCTACAACTACTATTTCTGCTGTAATAAACATACCGGAAAAGTATCCAACATTAAAAACAAAAGTAACGTCATATAATGCAGTTCCAGAACAAACTGATGGGACACCTTTTATAACTGCGAGTGGTGCATATGCAAACTCTCAGGTTGTAGCAGCTAGGTCACGCGATTTAGCAAAGGTACTTCCTTTTGGTACTGTTATTTCAATAGAACAATCTGCAAACTCAACAAAAACAAATACATGTGGATATGGTGTTGTTGAAAATCAAATTGGATACAGGGTTATTGCAGATACTATGAATATAAGTAAACATAACCAAGTAGATGTGTTGTTAAACCAAAACCGTACGGTACGAGTTGGAAATAAAATAATAAATCCAAGTATAGCTCTTGGTATATGTAATGACATGGTCATAAAAGTGATCGGTAGAATAGATATAAGACGCATACCAAAAACACAAGCAAAGTTAGTAAGTATTATAAAAGGGGATACAATACTTGCTTTTCGGTAGTATACAAAAAATAAAAACAGGCTATTTAAAGAGTCTGTTTTTATTTTTTGTATTACCTGATTGATTTATATCCACCTATAACACCTCTTGAAAAAACTATTTGCCACAACTGAGCTCTTCTTGACCGAAATACACCTGCACATATTAATAAATAATATCTCCACATACGTTTGAATTTTTCATCGTATTTTGTCGGAAGTGTATCCCACGCTTTTTCTATATTGTCATACCAAGCCATAAGTGTTTTGTCATAATCTGTACCGAAGTTGTGCCAATCCTCCATAATGAAATGACCTTGTACTGAGTTTACTATTTCTAATAGTGTTGGTAACACTCCGTTTGGAAATATATGCTTATCTATCCAAGGGTCTGGAGCACTAAATCTATCATTTGTGCCTATTGTGTGTAGTAAAAATAATCCGTCATTTTTCATTATTTTATCAACAACAGAGAAGTATTTGTTGTAGTTTTTTTGGCCAACATGCTCAAACATTCCAAGTGACACAACTTTGTCAAATTCTTTACCATATTTGTTTGGTAAATTTCTATAATCCAAAAGCAAAAATTCAACTGGTAGTCCTACGGCTCGTTTTTTAGCAAGTTCTATTTGTTCTTTTGAAACTGTGATTCCTACAACGGATACCTTATACTCTTTTGCCGCAAATATAGCAAAGCTACCCCAACCACACCCAATATCTAAGACTTTCATTCCTGGTTTTAATCCAAGCTTTTCACATGTTAGACGTAATTTATGTTCTTGGGCTTCCTCTAGATTTTTTGCATCTTTCCAGTATCCGCACGTATATGCCAACCGACTATCTAACATTGCGTCATATAAATCATTTCCTATATCATAATGTTGTTCACCAACGATAAATGCTCTGCGAATACTTTGAAAATTAAAAAACTTATGTATCATATACATAAAGAAGGTGTGTATATTATTTAAAAAACCATTGTTAATATGGTTTTTAAGTAATTTATAAGACAAAACGTCTATTTTTTTTGAATCCCATAAACCATCAATATAACTATCTCCCAAACCGATCGAACCACCAAACACAATACGTCTAAAAAACTTTGAATTGTTTACAGTAATATCATGTGGTTCTGGACCATCTATTGTTATTCCGGCTCGTTTTGCCAGTTTTTCAATAATTGTTCGTAATATCATGATGTACAGTATATCATCATATATTTTGTAAATAGTTATAATAATCTCTAATTTTTATAGATAGTAGATTACAAAACTTTGCCAATATGCAATTCATTATATATACTCAATTTGCTGACTGTGCAGAAGAATCAAAATGAATTTTCTGATTAAGTTAGGCATGCGCCATTATAGACTAAGTTAGCAGATAAGGCGCTTTGACATAAACATATTCCGGTGTAGCTCAATGGTAGAGCAGCTCCCTGTTAAGGAGTTGGTTGTAGGTTCGAGTCCTACCGCCGGAGCAGAGGTAACATACAAAAAC
>CAYYQT010000025.1:0-4142 GCA_964473795.1 uncultured Candidatus Saccharibacteria bacterium
GGCACTTTCCAAACCGGACAGTTTAATAGGCTCACCAACGTTTTGTATTGGTGTAGTACTGTATTCTATATTTTCTGAAGTGTTGTTTGGGATATTTGGCACACTATCGTTAGATATTACAGGAGTTACAGTCTCCGCATGTTCTGAAACAACGTGACCAACGTTAGATACAACATTGTTGTTACTGCCTAAATGTGACAATGTGTCGTACGCAGTATTTGGAGCATTTTTCATACTGTCTAATATATTTCCTGAAGTGTTGTTTGGGATATCCTTAGTAACATCTGTATGTACTACGGACGCAACAGTTTCTGTATGAGTTTGTACAGGAATTGGTACTTTTTCAACAGCTATATTTACAGCATTTGAAGATGCTATTATATGCGCCGTTTCAACAGACGCTCCAGCACCGACTATTACAGCTGTTAACGCTTCTACAATACGACGTTTACGAGCAACGCTTTCGTCTGAGCCTTTTTCATATGCCTTCTCCTGTTTTTTAATATCATCAACAGACAAAATTGTTTTTTGGCTGGTATTTTTATACATCTCCTTAGATTTAAGCCCTCCAGTTACCTCATATATTTTACCAGCCGCGAGACTTGCTCCAGTACCAAACACCGCACCGATACCAGAACGCAAAATTCTATGCCCAACGGCCAAAAAACCACCAGCAGCTCCACCTATTGTTGCAAGTGCAAGAATACGTATACCCTTAGCACCGACTTTACCAACCTTTTTTTCAAGAGCTTGGTTTCCTTTTATGTACCAATCAAATGCTTTTTTAAATGAATTTTTTTCTTTTTCACTTAACGCCTCTTGTTTTGCGCGTACTTTTTCTCTCATTGCGCGTCTAATTACATCACTAGAAACAACCATTCTATTGTATCTACTAAGAAGCTTTTCTTTATCAACATATGGTGAAGTTTTTTTAGTTTTTTCATATTTGTCTTTCTTTTTTCCGTAACGAGTTTCAAACGAAGCGCTAACAGCAGAAGCAAACTCGGACCTTGCAGTATCGTATGTTTCTTGCAACTTTTTTGTTTCTTCCATTTGGATTTTCTCCGCGCGACTTTTTCCAAGAACGCCACTTAATGCTTTTTTGTTTTTATATTGTTTTCGCAATGCACTTAGGTACTCAGACTCTGCCGTTAACATTTTCATTCGTATTTTCCCAATACTAACTTTCTCTGCAAACCTTTGTGCAGTATCTTCAACTTGCGGTTCGTTTTGTGGTTTTTCTTGTTCTTGTTCTTGTTCTTTTTGCGGTTCGTTTTGTGGTACAACTTTTTCTGTAGGATTTTCTTTTTGTTCTTTTTGGTCAGCATCTTTTACAGACATTGTTTTTGAGATGTTTTCTGTAAAGGAACCAAATGCTTTATTTGTAAAATTACCAACAACATCTTTCATACGTCTTTCTTTTTCAAGGTTACGTAATTTTTCCTCAGCCTGTTCTATCTTTTCTTCATAATCAACATCATTAACACCACGTGTCATTGTTTTTAGCTGTATAGAATCAGCCATTTGTTCCAAATCGCGTATATGAGCACGAAGCTCTAGCTCTTTTTCTGGTAATTCTTGTACTGTTTCTTTTTTGTTCTGTTTTTGAAATCCTTCACTCATATTTATTACAATCATTATCTATCACAATGAGTAAAACTCCAACTATATAATCCACTTATTTTACTATGTTAAATATCTTGCACGAATAGAACTCTCTACAACATCACGATCACGACCATACGTTAGATACGAAAGTTGACGTAAATCATTTACCTGGTCCATATTGCGCGGACTAAGATTCCTAGTTCGTATATTGAAAGGTTTTTGAGGTACCCCTTTCGAAAGTATTTTTAGATATGCATTTCTGTTCTCTATATTTACAAAATCATTCGCAGAAAAAGTTGGTGTAAATTGTTTTTCAAAAAATTCCCCGTCCTCTTCGCCAACTCGGAACACAGCAAGGTTTCCAACGTTACCAAATATCGCATTTCTTGTTTTGTCATCTAACTGCCCTAAGAATTGATGAGCAATGTTTAATGATAGTTTATATTTACGCGCTTCTGAAAGAATTCCAGGTATTGAGTCAGACGTTACGTTCTGGAACTCGTCTATATACATATAGAATGATGCAAAGTCTGTCGTTGGCGAATCAGCACGTGATAACGCTGCCATAAAAATCTTTCCAACTATAATTAAACCAAGCAAGTTTGCATTTCGTTCACCTAGACGTCCTTTAGACAAGTTAACTAACAGTATTTTCTTGTTGTCCATAATTTGTCTAAAGTTGAATGACGATTCTTGCTGCCCAATAATCGGACGCATGAAGTCATTTGCTGTAAAATCATCAAACTTGTTTGTAATATATGGAACTATATTACTTAAAGAAGCTTCTCCTTCTGCTTTTGTTGCGATTTCATTCCAAAATTGATTAACAACAGGATTATTACTATGACTAAGCTTCATTTTTCTAAATGATTCACTAGATAGTACTCTTCCAATATCCATAAGTGTCGAGCCTGATTCTGGATGCTCCATAACGAGAAGTGTCGCATTTCTAAAATACTGTTCAAACGCTGGCCCCATACTTTCAGGACTATCACTATACAAACGCCTGAATATAGCCAACAACTCATTTACAATAAATGTTTTTTGTTCTGGATGTGCCGGATCATACTCAAGCAAGTTCAAACCAAAAGGTCTGTCCAGATAAGCAGGGTCAAAGTAAATAACGTCCTCATATCTTTCTGGAGGAATTGAAGCCATTACGTCCAAAATGTCATTACCGTGCGGGTCTATGAAACAAACCCCATTCCCTGATTTTATATCTTGCTCAATAAGTGTTTTTAAGAATCCTGTTTTTCCTGTTCCTGTCTGACCTATTACATACAAGTGCCTTAGCCTGTCCTCTTTTTCAAGCATTATAGAAGTTTCATTTCCTCTGTAAAGATTTATACCCAATTCAATTCCTGATTTAGGCAAATCCATAGGAGCTGCAGAAGTTGTTGTTCTAGACTGTTTTAAATGTGGAGATGACAAAATACCATCTGGTGGAAAATGATAAATTGTCGTAAGTTCATGAATAGATAACGGCATTGTTGAGTTACCAGGTACACGAAATGAAAATTCATTTATTTGTTTTTTTATATTTTTTCCAATTGCACGAGAAAATTCTATACGATTACCAAGAGTGTTATTAAATTGGTTAAATGATGATTCCAAACCGGACATTACGCTTTCAGCACGAACACTATCTGGAGATGATACTAAAATCCTAAATGTAGTGCCAACAATAGGTGATGATATTTTCTTTTCAACCTGTTCTATATCATTTCTGTTTGACTCTGCTTGTCTTTGCTTGTCTTCTCGCTCTTTATCTTGATCTTTTGATTTTCCTCCAAAAAACATATCTTTGAAATCATTTGCTATTTCTCCAAACGGAGTTTCTGGAGTTTTAAATGCTACTTTTTTTGAGTTACCTTTTTGAAGTGAAGATAACACCTTTCTATAATGAGACACGTGTATTTGTCCTCTTGGTTCAAACACAATCTGTAAAGCAGCACCTTCTCCTTCTGTTTCTATTTTTGCAAAGGCATTTAGTATTGAGTTAATCGGGTCATAATCAAATTCCGTATAATCTTTAATAGGGAGCATTGATGGCTCAGCAAAATGAGCAGTAGACACTAACGATGTTCCGTTTTCTACAAAAATATTATAGTCATTTGGCTGTTGTAATACATATGCGTCTGGGAAAACAGCTAGTAGCTGTTTTCCAAACAAATCACATTTACTGTTTGGTATAGACACAAAAAAAGATAATTGAGCTGTTTGTACAGGCACGGCAAGTTCTAGTGCAATATATGAAGGTTCTTTAGCTGCAGATTGTTCTACAGAAAGCATCCCAGAATAAAACTGCTCCATCGCAGAAACCATTTCTTTAAGAGTTTTTTCACGACCAGATTGATCTATTTTTTTTGATTCAGGAAATGATACTTCATAGAGTGTCATATGCAAAGCTTTGAAACGTGGTTCGTTTTCTTTAAGTCCATTGACTGGTAAACCAGCGGCTACATAACGCACCAAGAACCTATGGAAATCGTCTCCTATGTGAGGATTGTTAAGTTTTTCAACAACAGCAAATG
>CAYYQT010000026.1:0-4024 GCA_964473795.1 uncultured Candidatus Saccharibacteria bacterium
TTATGTCAAATAAACTTACCAATCTTTTGTCACCACAACGGCTGCGCGAATTGCAACAGGCTTATTTTGTACGCTTGGCAACAATTGCAATGGTTATCCTTTCAATCCTTATAACAACCTATGGACTTTTAAGAGTGCCTACCTATATATATCTAAAGACGGAACTGTTGGCACGGCAGCAGACACTCGTAAGTCTCTCTAACCAATTGTCAGAACAAAACGCATCATATACAAGTGCTCGACTAGCATCGTTGAATAATAAAGCACTGTTTGTTTCCAAACTTGCAGATGCACCATCTGCAATAACTGCATCACAAAGAATGTTAAGTATCTCAAGGAAAGGTATAACACTAACCAGTATGACTTATGCGTCTGCTGTATCTAAGAATACAAATACTGTTACTCTTACTGGTATTGCGCTTACAAGGGTTGCGTTACAGCACTATCAACAAGCGTTAGAAAGAGCATCATTTGTTACAAAGGCAAGTTTGCCAGTAAATGTATACGCAAAAAATACAAATATTAAATTTACAATGACAGTAACAGAAACATTTTTACCATGAATAGGTCTTCATTAATCAGATTTGGCATCGCAGCTTTGATTCTTGTCGCAACGACAGGTATTTATATATATTGGCAAAATCAAATAGGTACAGCTCAAGATAGTGTGGCCTTATTGCGTACAGAAATTAACGGTAAAGAGTTTGCTCTACGTCGTGTACAGTCTAATCGTAAATCGTTAGTATCACTTACAAGTACCGATTCTGCAATACAAGAGTACTTTGTTTCAGATACGAATATAGTTTCATTTTTTGGAGCGTTTGAAAGTATAAGTAGAAAAGTAAAATCAAAGATAACTATAGTATCCGTTGCACCACAAGAGGGAAGTGCAGCGCACCCAATGCTTCGTGTGTCTGTAAAAGTTTCTGGTTCATTTAACTCAGTAATGCGAGCAATAGGGTCTATCGAAAACCTTCCATACTATGTGATTATAAAATCCGTAACACTGGATAGGTATGGTAAAAATAAAAGCTCAAAGAAAGTATGGGCTGCAAGTCTTATCCTTTCTGTTGGATCTGTAACAAAGAACGTAACAACAAAGTCATGAAAATTCCTAAGATACCAGAGAAACTCCAAAATATACACTACGGGAACAGACTACGTCCTGTTCGTGACTGGCTTATACTAGTGTCCGTTGCAACTGTCGTACTTATCGTTGGTGTAGTTTGGAATATAATCGAGTTTAAAAGTTCTGTTTCTGAACAAAGTTCTGTAATAAATACAAATATGCGAAACGTGGTAAATATGGCAACTGTCGAAAAAGTACAGAAAACTTTTGTGAATAGAGATAAAATGAGGAATAGATATGAAAACGGTTTTTATTATTTCGAAGATCCGTCTTTATAATATTAAAAAATGAGTGTATCAAAAGTGTTTTTGTGCTATAAATTCTTATATTATTAACAAATCATAATTGGTTGTTGATTAATACAATAGCCCCTGTAGTTCAACGGATAGAACTGCGGACTTCTAAGCCGTTAATCGGGGTTCGATTCCTCGCGGGGGCACAAAAGATACTTCCGCTCGCGAAAGCAAGTCAGAGGAGTTGAAAAAGGAAAAATATACCCTTGCTTCGCAACGAAACCAAAGGGAGAAGGAACGGAAAAATGGACGGTTTTGTCACGAACCGTATGGTTCGTTCCAACTTTTTTGACGAAGGAGTTGATTTTGTTAAAATCAGTGGATGAGGATAAAAAAGTAGCTTGTTTCGTGTCTTTTACCACTCACGCAAGAGTTCGACCACTCTGTTTAGATGTTAGAAAGCTCCGTACGGGAAAAACTTGGTAAAAATATTAAGAAAAGGGTGTCGCAAGGCGACATCTGTCGAGCAATCAGTATGGATAAGGGTTATATGAGTGCAATGGAAAAAAGAAAGAAGAACGTTACTATTTAGTAATTAGAAAAGTTGGCGGGAGCGTTGGATGTTTCAGTTGTTAAGCCTTTGAAATGATTATGGGAAATATTTACCATAGCACAACTAAAAATAGTTTAGCGGTTATCAAACCGCTAAAACGATTTATCTCAGATGGCGAAATGTTAGCTGACACTATCTGTCTCGCATTTACGCTGCCTATGAACCTGCTTTTGCAGTAGTACACGGTTTCCTTTGGTCTTCTGACGACAGGATAGACTTTGAAGTGGTTGATGATGAGGTTATTCAACTTATAGTACCCAAAGATAGACAGTCTGTATTAGACAAAGAAGTTTGTATATAGACACGATCTGGCGACATGTTTATTCTTACTCCAGAAGAAGAAACGGGGCTTACATACCATTCTGGAGTTGACGTGACTCCAATAAATTATGAATGTTTCAAAAATGTAAGAGAAGCTATAGAGAAGAAAGACATCAAAATACTCAAAAGTGCTACCACATTGGTGCTGATAACATGCCGACGATGCAGTCCCAGATCCATCAAAGATCCGGGGTTTTCTTGTATAATATTTCTATGATAAACAGAGAGGGACTTACAAAAATTATAGAAGCAGAAGATGGAATAAATTGGTGGGTGCCAGAACGTTTTGAAGCAAACATTCGGAATGAGCTTCCTTCCGAATTGGAAATAGTTGCACCGCCACCTATAGAAGAGAAAAATTACAATTGTTTTGTGTACGCCTTTGGGCTTCATAACGACTCCAACTTTCTTGGTGGAAAAAATCCTATACAAAAGGAGTTTGTTAGATATTTAATTGTACAAGGAGAACTCAAATCAACTGAACAAAAAAATAACGCTTTAATCTTCTACGAAGATGTTGACCTTATGATTACCCATGTTGGCATTATGCAGGGATCAGGCAAGGTTATTTCTAAGTGGATGTGGGGGTCAACTTTTGTTCACGGTATTTGGGATGTACCATCATCTTTTGGAAACAAGATACTAATATTTAATTCAATCTCTGCGAATCAAGTGAAGCAGCTGTATAAACAATATAAAGATAGCGGAGTGACAATACAACCAATACAATAGTGGTGTTATAATCTTTCTATGAGAGGAGGGTGTCATTGTGGGGCAATACGATTTAAAGTAACAGCTCGTCCATATTGGATTGGTGCCTGTTATTGCGTTGACTGTCAAAAGATAAGTGGGGCTACTCATCTTGTCTTCGCAGGATTTAAAGAAGGTCAGATAGAGTTAATTCAAGGAACACCAAAAGAATATTTTTCGTCTACTAAAGTAACTAGGTCATTTTGCAATACGTGTAGTTCACCATTTATATTTGCTTATAAAACAAATCCCGCAGATGTTTTTATTCCAACAGGGGTATTTGATGATTCTGATACTCTAACACCACAAGAACATATTTTCGCTTCTGAAAAACCATCATGGGTTAAAATTGGTGATAATTATCCACAAAATAAATAGTCAAAAGACACAAAACAACAGAGCTGTCTCCGCGCGAGGTGGTTGTGTGGACGAACTTTTAAACTACAGTCAAACATTCCAGCACTTCGGCGCTGGAGCGACGAAGGAGTGAGTGGCTGTTAAGGCGCTCATGTATGAGGAGTAACAGGAAAAGCGGAAAAAAGAAAATGTTTTTGTTTCGGTCGCCCAAGTGCCTGCCCACCGTAGCTTTAGCGAAGGTGGGGAAGCGAGTGCGCGGCTGAGGTCGTCGGCGAGCCACAGCGCGCGTGAGTTACCACAGAGCGTATACCCCTAGCGCATGCTGAAGGTCTCGAGCTGCCACGCGCTCTGTGCGTGACGAAGTCATCACGATTCTTGCTCTCCGCACTCGAAAAAGGTTCGCGCATTGGTTAGAATTAGTGCACAAAAGATACTTCCGCTCGCGAAAGCAAGTCAGTACAACGCGCCTCTGGTGCGTTCCTCCTCGGTCATGAAAGGTCAATCGCTTCGTGATTGTTTTTCAAAACAGGTTCGTGTTTCTGTATATCTAAGGTTTGCTGACATTTCCAAGTTTTGTATATGGTTCAGACGTAACCATCTCAGTGTTTTTGGTATATAATT
>CAYYQT010000027.1:0-2914 GCA_964473795.1 uncultured Candidatus Saccharibacteria bacterium
TGCCCAAAGACTGGGCGGAAGAATTGACTCGTCTTGCAGACGAGGACTTTAAAAATTCCGCCAAGTCTTTGACTGCCGATGTAAAAGAAAGAGAAAGTGAATTGCAAAAGATTGCGGTTAGACTGGGGCGACTTCTTGACGGCTATTTGGAGCAGGACATTGAAAAGGAAATCTATCGCACAGAAAAAGCGAAATTGTTATCTAAAAAGAAGTCGCTACAAGGAGAAATCGGTTCTCTTTCACATAGGCAGAATGATTGGCTCGAACCGTTTCAAAAGTGGGTAGAAACCGCGCAAACAGTGGACAAAATTGCTATCTGTGATGACCTTTTTGCAAAAAAGGTCATAGCCAAAGAAATCTTTGGCTCGAACCTGTCGCTCCACGACAAAAAACTGCGCGCTTGCGCGCCAAAAAGTGAATTAAAAAGGGGGCAAAACGCTTGGTCGGCGCTTCGCGCCGCCAAAGAAAAAGCCCGCCAAAGGCGGACGAGTTCTATTCTGGTGCCCAGGAGAGGACTCGAACCTCCAAGCCTTGCGGCATATGAACCTCAATCATACGCGTATACCAATTCCGCCACCTGGGCAGGTGTTTGAACACTATACTTGCCGTATCTGATATTTACAAATAATTAAACACTGCGTTTGCAGTGTTTAATTATTTTCTTCTTTCTTTACGTCAGGCTTCTCGGTTTTTGTTTCTGGTTTTTCTGGAGATTCTTTAGGTGACTCCTCTACTTCTTTTTCAACCTTGTCTACCTGTTCACTTTCAGTATTTGTTTCAGTTTCTTTAGTTTCCTCAACAACTGGCTCTTCTTCTTTTTTTACGAAATCATCTGTTGAGACATTCATTATACGTGCATTTCTAAGCTGTCGACGTACTGCTTTTGATGCTTTTTCACGAATGAAATAAAGTTTTGAACGACGTACTTTTGACCTCTTAACTATTTCTATTTTATCAACTAGAGGTGTATATAGTGGAAATGTCTTCTCGACACCAACGCCAGAAAGTGTAGTTCGAACAGTAAAACTACCACCAGCTTCTGCGCCATGCTTAACAGCAATAACAAGACCTTCAAAAATCTGGATTCTTGTTTTGCCTTTTTCTATTACTTTTTGGTGTACGCGAACAGTATCACCTGAACGTATTCCAAGATTGCTGCGTTCCTCTCTTTTTACTGGAGAAATAACTGTACTCATGTGCGGCACTGTAACATATAAAAGCTCAAAATCAAACTATTTTGGCGTAACTATAGACCCTAACACCTCCTTTGCATTTGGGAATTTACTTATAGCATCACTAAAATCGTCTGGAATATCCGCTATAAACTCCATACGATTACCAGAAATCATTGGAATATCGAGTTTGTACGCATGTAAACCAAGTCTATTTATTCCAAGATCGCATTTATGTTTTGGGGCATATAGCGTGTCACACACAACTGGATGATGTATTGCCTTTAAATGTACGCGTATTTGGTGTGTACGTCCTGTTTTTGGAAACAACATTACAAGCGAGTGGCTCCCAATATTTTCAACTACTTTATATTTTGTAACCGCGTCTCTCAATACTCCACGAGCCTTTGGTTGTGCTGATCTTAATCTAAAATCTTTTCGTGACCGTCCAATTGGGAAATCAATCACACCAGAGGTGCTAGCTAACTTTCCATAAACAAATGCTATATATGTTTTTTGTACGTCGTGTGCTTGAAATGCTTTTTTTAGAAATTCATATGAATCCTGATTTTTAGCAAGAATAAGAGCTCCCGACGTGTCTGTGTCCAAACGATGAACTATCCCAGGTCGGTTTATTACATCTCCAGAGACAAGACGCATAGGTTCTCCGACATTTTCTGAGTCTGGATAATTTTCAGCAAACCAATCCGAAACAGTTTTTGTATTACCGCGACCATCTGGATGCGTCATGATGCCAGAAGGTTTTGAAATAACCACTATGTTTTCATCTTCATATAAAATAGGTATGTCCATATCAATACCCTACAATTCCATCGTTAAAAATACCAGCCACAAAACTAGTGTCCATGTCTTCGTTCCCTTTTTGAAAAATCTTGCAATATTTCATTAAACTCTTTTTCTGAAAAATCAGGCCACATTGTATCTGAAAAAAATAACTCACTGTACGCAGACTGCCACGGCAAAAAGTTAGACAAACGCTTTTCTCCACCAGTACGGATTATCAAGTCTATACTTGGAACAGAGTTAGACAATAAACCGCTAACAAAATCATTTTCTGTAATCTCAGACACTCCAGATGTAACCGCTGTATTTGCAGCTGCAACAATGTCTGCATGACCACCATACGACATGAGTAAATACATAGTCACCTCATAGTTTTTTGATGTCACCTGTTCCATTTGTTCCATCATTTTCTGCATGTTTTTAGAAAATTTAGAACGGTCACCAACAAACATTACTCTAACTTTTTCTTCGAGCATTTTTTCTGTTTCGTTCTCTAAAATAGAACTAAATAATTTCATCAGCTGACTGACTTCTTTTTCTGACCTATTCCAGTTTTCTGTAGAAAACGCATATACAGCTGCATGACGTATCCCAGAATTACGAACAAGCTTTAATACCTCTTGGAGCTTTTTATATCCTTCTGAATGCCCTTCAAACACAGTCAGTCCGTTTGCACGAGCCCATCTACGGTTACCATCCATTATTATTCCTATGCAATTCGGAACACTTTTTTGACCAATTTCTTGTTTAAGTGAAGACATACTAAACGATAACTATACATTATTACCAAATGTTACGTCGAGCAATACTATGTATAAAATATACCAACTTTATGTAAGGCTTTACATATGAATACAATATCTGTTAATGTAGTGACTATTCGAGGGCGATTAGCTCAGTTGGCTAGAGCAACCCGTTTACACCGGGTAGGTCAGGGG
>CAYYQT010000028.1:0-2368 GCA_964473795.1 uncultured Candidatus Saccharibacteria bacterium
TGCAATTCGCGCAGCCGTTGTGGTGACAAAAGATTGGTAAGTTTATTTGACATAATCTCTAAGTGCTAACCCTATTGATGTAGCATACGCAAATGACTCTGCATGGCTTATGTTCGGAGTCCACTCATACCTGGACGCAAAGTTAGTGAAGACATCTCCAAGTACGACAGGTACATTTAACGATTCTGATAAGTACTCTGGCAGTCCACGAACACTGGCACTACCCCCAACTATAATTACACGCGTTACAGGCGAACAACTATCCTCTGTACGGCTTCGTTTTTGCCAATAATCAAAGCGTCTTTTAATTTCTTCACGAATAACAGACATAACAGACATAGCCTCTGGTAGATAATTGTTTTTTCCGCCATCAGATATAATTCCGTTTTCTATTTTTATTTTCTGTGAAAAACTTTCATCTCCACCAAAGTGTTTTTGTATTAAAACTGTCAAAGCATCTCCACCAACCCCAAGTGTTGTGGAAAACCTCGGTATGCTTTTTTCAGAAACCACAAGTCTGGTCGTTGTTTTGCCAATATCGACAACAAGCACAGTCTCATCTGCTTCAGGTTTTAACAAAGACCTTGGTTCTGAAAATGTCTCTACTTCTAACGACCGAACCTCTAGTGCTATAGCATCAAATATAGACGTGTAGTTACTTATCATTCTTTTTGCATACCCAACACCAGCTATTAACATCGTATTTTCTATTTTTCTAAGTGGAACTATGTCAAAGACAACATCTGTCGGAGCTATTGGAACATATTCGTCTATATGCTGCTCTACTTTTGCACGCCATTCTGGAGCATATAACTCAGGAATAATCGCTTCAAACAAATACGATTTCGACTCAGGCAATGAAACGTGCGCAGTTTTAACGTTATGTTTTTTAATAAGTTTTTTAAGAGCGTCTCCAACTTGTTCTGGGCGAATTATTTCGCCGCTAACGATAGCTCCAGACGGCAGCGATACCATATCAAAATAATCTACTTCTATACCGTGTGGGTGTTCTTTAATTCCAACAATTTTTATACTGTTTGTTGAAATATCTACCCCCGCCGTAGGAAGCGCCAAATACTCTGGTGGTGCAAAATAAACGCGCGCGAGTTGTTTTAACAAAAGACCATGCATGTGTTTTTAAGTATACCTAATTAAATCACGCATAGAAACTTTGACTGGGTATATCCACCATACATTGACACTACCCAGCACCAGTACCTGGAGGAACAGAACGGCTTGGTGTAAGAAATGCGAACGAATCTCCATCACCAACAGCAAAAAGCATTCCGTTACTTTCAAGACCGCGAATTGTTCGTGGTTCTAGATTGGTAACAAACGAAAGTTGCGCACCAACCAATTCTTCTGGAGATTCTACATAGGACATTATCCCAGAAATAATTTGACGAGGTTCTTCTTCGCCAAAATCTACGATTAGTTTAATTAGTTTATCTGTTTCTGAAACATGTTCTGCACTTTTTACAGTCCCAACTTTTATTTCTATTTTTTTTAAATCGTCAATTGTTATCATGATGTGAAAGATAGCTTGTAAGTATGAGAGCTGCTGCTGCTGCATCTACTGGTTCGCGCGTTATCGCCCTTTCCCCAGTAGGAAACCTGCGCGCCTCTTGTGTCGTAAAGACTTCTGGTTCAAAAAAAACAGGTAACCCGCTATTTTTTACAATATCTTCAGATAATTTTTTAACATGACGCACTATAGTATTTTCAACACTGGTTAAGCTTTTGGATTCACCAATGACAATAGCTCCAACGTTTTCTTTTTTAACAAGGTCGAGCAAGTACGCAAGCAACCTGCCGTCTGTTTTAATTATTTCTTTTGGGAAACCCATTGTTCCATCTTCATCTGAAAGAGCTAGTCCTGTTTTTTTTGTTCCATAATCTATTCCTAAATAACGCATATAGACATCCTAACACCATAATACACTTCACGTAGACAGCTCATTATGATACTCTTTCGCCATATGCAACCTTTTGCTTTCAACCCATATCTTGCTAGTCATTTTACTTGGTTTGGTAGTGGTATTTTCCTACCTTTGTTTATAACCTTAATGCTCCTAGTTATAGTATTGAAAGGATATGCGCTTTGGTACAGTGCACGTGGCGATCAAAAATGGTGGTTCATTGCAATGCTCGTTATAAATACCGTTGGCATACTTGAGGTTGTATATCTTCTTTTTTTCAAACCAAAAAAACATACAAAGGATGAAGATGACAAACAAAAAGAAAGAAACACAGTTACTTAAAATAATGAATCTAAATAGATTCATATAAAACGGAGGGGTGGCAGAGTGGTCTAATGCACCGGTCTTGAAAACCGGAGTCTGTAACAGGACCGTGGGTTCGAATCCCA
>CAYYQT010000029.1:0-2035 GCA_964473795.1 uncultured Candidatus Saccharibacteria bacterium
GTAAATAGCTCAGGTTTATAAGTAGTATATTTAGTTATTTAATTGTCTGACAAATCCTCAGTATGTATATGTGTATTACGTATTATATGCTAGAGCTCGGGACGTTCTTGTGTGCTGTATGTTATGCTCGTAATATATGAAACAGAATAGAGAAATTATAGTCGGTCTTGTTGTTGGTGTTGTACTTGTAGTTGTTTTGGTCTGGGTTATATCTGCTAAAGTTGCTTCACGTGGAATAACAAAACAAACTGTAGAAAATATACAATCATCAGTATCAAAAACTTCTACAACAACACAAAAAAATAGTGGTGTTAATGTTGTAAATAAAATACCAATAAATAGTTCATCTCTCTCTACTATTGCAATAGACCCTCGTGACTCAATAGTGTCGTGGTCTACAAATGTGCTGGCAACCGAATATATTAAAAAACAAATTCAAAAAAACATATTTTCTCTTTCTTCAAAAATAGGTAGTGATAAAAAGAATAATTACAATTTATTAATACAAATAGCACAAGATTATGAGCTTCTTAGTGATGGTAAGAGTGCGTATAGTTTCTATACACTTGCTGCAAAAGAGAAACCATCTAACGGTCTTGCGTTTAGTAATATAGGAAACCTTATGCAAAAGCTTGGTGCGTATAATACTGCTCACAATGCATATGCAGAATCAGTAAGACTTTCTTCATCTGTCGAAGTATATTGGTTGGCGTACTTAGGTTTTCTATCAGCTCATGAACAGATAGCCCCATATACTGCAGGTGTTTTTGTGGCAGCAAGAAAGGCAACAAATTCCGCTCCAAATGTTTTAATGGCAGAGGCAAACTGGGAAGAGTCAACTGGCAATATAAGCGCAGCAATTCTTGATTGGCGTTTGATTCGAAGTATGGTGTCCGAGTCTCAACAAAAGTCGATTGATACAAAGATTATTTATCTAGAAAAAAATAAATAATATATACAAAAATATGTCAGAATCTAAAAAAACAATCTGGCGAGGAAAAATGCCGTACATTGTAGAATTCGCACGTTTTTTCATAGGATTTACTGTAATAATAGTTACAGCACTTGCTGTTCTTCATGTTGTGGCGGTTGCTGCATCTACATAGTGACATTGTGTTAGTGGATAACTTTATATGTTTTTACAAAGTATTTGCTAGGATATAGGTAATATGGATTCAGAAACAGAAACTATTTTAGACACACCAAACAACATGATGTTGCCAGGTATTGTAACGCTTATAAAAACTGGATTTAATTTATATGTTAAACGTTTCTGGGTATTAACTTCCATAAGTGCGTTGCAATTAATTTCAATAATTATATTTGCAATTCCTGCGGTGTCATTTGGTGTTACCGGTATGGGCGTCACTACAATAACTATATTACTTATAACAATAGCTGTGTGGGTATGGTTGTATTTTTGGTTTACACTTGCGAGTTTGGAAGTGATACGTGGACATATGGAGAAGATTGGTTTTAAGAGGGCTTTTCAGCTTGCAAATCCAAACACTATACAGTTCATATGGTTATTTTTAATAACATTATCAGTATATATAAGTTCAGTTACTATTGGTGCACTAATACCTGGAATGGCTATAGCTGGTATTGGGATGGCAAGCGGATTGACCGTCTTGACTGTAATAGGAATTATAACCTCTTTTGTCTTGTGGGTGTATGTCGCATTTCTTGTGTCGGTGTGCCTAGCATTTGTGTACTGGGTGTTTGTAGATAAAGGTACGCACTCTATAGATGCTCTAGTAGCTAGTGTCGGATTGGTTCGTGGGAGATTTTGGGCTGTTTTGTGGCGTATTGTTGCAACTGTATTTTAATATCTGTCGTCTTTGACATACTGTCGATATTTATAGGTCAAATAGTTTTACTTTTTACCCCTTTTCTATTAAGTGTTGTCTACATGATATATGAAGCTGTTAAAACTGACAGCGTCATACAACCTGAAAAAGATAAAATTGCACGAAACATTTTAACAATACTTGCATGGTCTGGTCTGGTTATAGTTTTGTTTGCTCCAATAATA
>CAYYQT010000030.1:0-1617 GCA_964473795.1 uncultured Candidatus Saccharibacteria bacterium
GAGAGGGTGCCTCCCCATGGGAGGGTGCAGCGTGCTGGAGGTGGGGGTGGAGGATTATTACTTACACTACCACCACCGTTACCATTACCACCACCTCCAGATAAGCCAACACTCTTCCACGAATTATCCCAAGACTGACCAACCTGAACACCGAAAGAATTTGTATGTACATCAGACAAACTACTTAGATTAGCCTCTCCGCTAGGGTTATTAGGATTACTACCATCACTTAAACCACCTCCACCTCCACCTCCGTCACCTCCACCTCCTGCAAATACAGTTATACTACTAATTGGAGATGCAGAAATAACAAACACAAAGAACAGTAGTATGAATAATGTTGTATATTTTTTGTTATATTTCATAAAATTATTGCCAGTCACTTATACTTACATTCTGCAAGTGTTTATTTGATAATTCAAACACATTCATTTTTTGTAGTCTAGATGAGTTTAAGTTATAAACGATAATCGATGCGTTTTTTATTGTGTAGTTTTTTTCATTCAACACGACTTTTTCAAGTGCTAAAAAGTCAGAATCTGGAGAAAATACTGGATGTATTGCTGTTTCGTTTATTTCGAGTTTCATACTCATTGCAAACGGACTCCACGACCTTATCGAATATATATACACACGGTTACCGTACGGATTAACCCAAGCTAATTTACTTTTGTCATTTGATATAGTAAACGACATATCAGAAAGAGCTTTTCCATCATTTATATCCCAAACCTTTCTAGATGAACCGTTTAATAAATTAACAATATATAGTCCTTTATTTTTTAAAACAACAATACTTCCACCATCTGGAGAAAATACCGGGTACTCACCTGTTGTAACAAACTTTTCTTTTCCGTTTAAATCAACTTTATATATACTCCAATTGTTTGGAATAGTAGTACTATTTTTAAAATTATTTAGTGCCATATATACGATACTTTTACCATCTGGAGAAAACTTTGGATACGTTTTCATATATGTACCATTTTTTGTAATTTGTTTTATATTGTTTTTGGTATCTAAAATAAATAATTGAGTCGGTTTTTTGCTTTCAATTGGACGTGATGAAAATACAATAGAACCATTCTTTTTATATAAAGAAGCTGTCATATTTCTATTTTTATTAACAACCAACCGATTGAGCGTTTTGTCTTTTAGAGACAGTGTTTCCACGTTAAGACGCGCCCCATCTTTATCTACCACTGTTACATAAAGTTTTCCTGACAAATTAAATGAGGTTTGATTATTTATAAAAGAAAGTATCGTTGGTGAAAATATGTAAATTGTTGCAATCACAATTATTGTGATAATTGCAATCGTAATGTTTTTTGATTTATGCAGCCATTTAAACATGTTTAAAAAAATTATATTTTGCTCTATTTATGAAATATATACATATAATAACACTTTAATAAAGATTGATTACAAGCTAATGCCAAATACCTTGTTTTCTAAAACAAACCATAAAACGAACCAACATTAACTATTTGAACAGCGTTAACGGCATTCACACTTGTGTTGTTAGCACAGGTTATCTTGTAGTAAGACTGGGTTGTTATAGCGTCTGTTGTTGAGCCTGAGACTGTACGTGTAGAGTCTGACTGTATTGTTTTGAGT